>CAWUMZ010000001.1:0-49995 GCA_963923625.1 uncultured bacterium
AGATGTAGAGAGGTCTCGTGGGCTCGGAGATGTGTATAAGAGACAGGTCAAGGGGCTGAGCCCCGGACCGTGGGTCGCCTCGGTCACCTCGAAGCTGAAGACCGGAGGCAGCGGCCCGACGGCCTCGAACACGGTTCCGGTCAAGTAGCGCGGGTGCGCGCCGGGTCGCACCCGGCGCGCACCGCCTCGCTCGCTGTACGCTGCCCGCATACGGGCAGATGCCTGTCCCGTCTAGCACCAGAAGGAGTCGGCATGTCGGAAGCACCCCCCGTCGTACGCGCCCCGCGCGGCACGGAGCTCACCTGCAAGGGATGGCTGCAGGAGGCCGCGCTCCGCATGCTGATGAACAACCTCGACCCCGACGTGGCCGAGGCGCCGGAGAAGCTCGTGGTCTACGGCGGCACGGGCAAGGCGGCGCGCTCCTGGAAGGACTTCCACCAGATCGTCGCGACGCTCAAGCGCCTCGAGGACGACGAGACGATGCTCGTGCAGTCGGGCCGCGCCGTCGGCGTCTTCAAGACGCACGCGCTCGCACCGCGTGTCCTGCTTGCCAACTCGCTGCTCGTGCCCGACTGGGGCACCTGGGAGGAGTTCCGGCGCCTGGAGGCGATGGGGCTGACGATGTACGGCCAGATGACGGCCGGCTCGTGGATCTACATCGGCTCGCAGGGCATCGTGCAGGGCACGTACGAGACGTTCGCCGCGATCGCCGAGCAGCGCTTCGGCGGGACGCTCAAGGGCCGCGTCGTGCTGACCGCCGGCCTCGGCGGCATGGGCGGCGCACAGCCGCTGGCCGTCACGCTCAACGGCGGCGTGGCGCTCTGCGTCGAGATCGATCCCGACCACATCGATCGCCGCATCCGCGAGCGCTACTGCGATGAGCGCTTCGACGACATCGACCAGGCGATCGCCCGCGTCGAGGAGGCGCGCCAGAACGGCGAGGCCGTGTCGATCGGACTGCTCGGCAACGCCGCCGAGGTGCTGCCCGCGCTGCTCGAGCGCAACTTCCTGCCCGACATCGTCACCGACCAGACGTCGGCGCACGATCCGCTCGTCGGGTACATCCCCGTCGGCTTCAGCGTCGAGGGCGCCGAGGACCTGCGCGAGGTGCACCCCGACAAGTACATCGACCTGGCGCGCCAGTCGATCGTCCGCCACGTGCAGGCGATGATCGAGTTCAAGAACCGCGGCGCCGAGGTCTTCGACTACGGCAACGCGCTCCGCACGGAGGCCCGCACCGGCGGCCTGCAGAACGCGTTCGACTACCCGGGCTTCGTCGAGGCGTACGTGCGCCCGCTGTTCTGCCGCGGCATCGGTCCATTCCGCTGGGCCGCGCTGTCCGGCGATCCCAACGACATCGCGGTCACCGACGACGCCATGCGCGAGCTGTTCCCCGACAACGAGCGGCTGCAGCGCTGGCTCGATGGCGCGCAGGAGCGCATCGCCTTCCAGGGCCTGCCCGCGCGCATCTGCTGGATCGGCCACGGCGATCGTCATCGCGCGGGCCTGCGCTTCAACGAGCTCGTCGCCTCCGGCGCGGTCTCGGCGCCGCTCGTTATCGGCCGCGACCATCTCGACTCGGGCTCCGTCGCCTCGCCGTACCGCGAGACCGAGGGCATGATGGACGGCTCCGACGCGATCGCCGACTGGCCGGTTCTCAACGCAATGCTCAACGTCGCGTCGGGCGCCGCCTGGGTGGCGCTGCATCACGGTGGCGGCGTCGGCATCGGCCGCTCGATCCACTCGGGCGCGCAGGTCGTGGCCGACGGCACGGAGGAGGGGGCGTTCCGCGTGGAGCGCGTCCTCTGGAACGACCCCGGCACGGGCGTCATGCGCCATGCCCACGCCGGCTACGACATCGCCAAGCAGGCCGCCAAGAGCGGTGGCCTCGACCTTCCGGGGATCACCACATGACCTGGCTCCTGCCCGACCTCGTCCTCGACGCCGACGGCGTCCGCCGCGACATCGCGGTCCAGATCGAGGATGGCGCGATCAGCGCCGTCGTCCCCGCCGAGGAGGCTCCGGCCGACGCGCTGCGCCTGACGCGCTCCGCGCTGCTGCCGGGCTTCGTCAACGCCCACTCGCACGCGTTCCAGCGCGATCTGCGCGGCGCCGTCGAGCGCGTCGACCCGGCCAATCCCGACGACGATTTCTGGACGTGGCGCGAGGAGATGTACGCGCAGGCCGGCAGCATGGACCCCGACAAGATCCACGACGTCGCGCGGCGCTGCTACCGCCAGATGCGCGCGAGCGGCGCGACCAGCGTCGGCGAGTTCCACTACGTGCACCATCAGCCCGACGGGACCTATTACGACAACCCGAACGCGCTGTCGGAGGCCGTCTGCAAGGCCGCCGAGGCGGAGGGCCTGCGCATCGTCATGCTGCTCGTGGCGTACGAGCGCGGCGGCAAGGACATCCCGCCGACGCCCGGTCAGCGCCGCTTCTGCGATCCGACCGTCGAGGCCTACCTCGAACGGCTCGAGGCAATGCGCGTGTGGGCCGAGGATCGCCCGCTCGTGACGGTCGGTGCCGCCCCGCATTCGATGCGCGCCGTCTCGCCCGAGTGGCTCACCGCCATCAGCGACTACACGCGCCGGCACGAGATGCCGCTGCACATCCACGCCGACGAGCAGCCGCGCGAGATCCGCGAGTCGCTCGAGTGGTACGACCTGCGTCCGGTCCAGGTGATCGACAAGGCGGGCGCGCTCGACCACCGCACGGTGATCGTGCACGGCACGCACTGCGATGACGCCGAGCTCGATCTGCTCGCCGAGCGCAACGCGGGCGTGTGCGTGTGCCCGACGACAGAGGCGAATCTCGGTGACGGCTACGCGCCGGTGAAGCGGATGTTCGAGCGCGGTATCTCCGTCTCACTCGGCTCCGACTCGAACACGATCCTCGACCCGATCGTCGAGGCGCGCGAGCTCGAGGCGATGGCCCGGCGCACCGCCGGCCAGCGCAACGTCCTCGTTCGCGCGGGCGATCCCGGCCCTGCCGGCTACCTGCTCGAGGCCTCGTGGGATGCGGGCGCTCGCGCGCTCGGCCTGCCGCTGCCGCGCATCGCCGTCGGCGCACCGGCCGACCTGATCGCACTCGATCTCGACAACGACGAGATCCTCGGCGTTGCCGACGAGCACCTGGCGGCCGCGATCATGCTGGCGGGCTCGTGCCAGCTGGTCACGCGCACGTGGGTCGCCGGCAGCTGACGTGACGCAAAGGGGCCAGACCCCTATGCGTCATCCGCGGCACTGCCGCCATGACGCATAGGGGTCTGGCCCCTTTGCGTCACCTCAGTGCCCGGTCAGCCAGTCGACGAACGTGCCGGCACGCGAGGTCTTCGTGCCGTGCTCCTCGTTCGCCTCGGCGATGCGCAGCAGCTTGAGCGAGCCGTTGGCGCCGATCCAGCGAGCCGGCTCCGGCTCCCATTTTGGCGAGCGGTGGTTGACCCACGGCAGCGTCGTGATGTCGGTCTCGCGCTGGAGGATCAGGTCGGCGAGCGTGCGGCCGGCGAGGTTGGTGACGGCGACGCCGTCGCCCACGTAGCCGCCGGCCCAGCCGATGCCTGTGCGCCGATCGAGCCCGACGGACGCCTGGAAGTCGCGCGGGATGCCGAGCACGCCGCCCCAGGTATGCGTGATCCTCGCGTCGGCCGCAGCGGGGAAGAGCTTGGCGATGACGCCCTGCAGGCGGTCGTGCACGGGCAGGTCGTGGAACGACGTCTCGAGGCGGCTGCGGAAGATGTACGGGTGACCGCGCCCCCCGAGGGCGATGCGATCGTCGGCGGTCCGCTGCGCGTAGATGAACAGGCGACGACCGTCCGACAGGACCTCTCGTCCGTTCCAGCCGATCTCATCCCACGTGGCCTGCGGCAGCGGCTCGGTCGCGACCATGCACGACGCAAACGGCATCAGGCGGCGCTTCTCGCGCTTCAGCTCGGGCGTGAAGCCCTCCGTCGCGCGGATCACGATCTCGGCGTGCACCGTGCCGCGATCCGTGAGGATGCGACCCTGCTCGATCGCCGTGACGTTCGTCCCCTCGTAGATCCCGACGCCGCGGCGCTCCACGACGTCGGCGAGTCCGCGCGCGAGGCGCGCCGGATGCACACGGGCGGCGTGGGGGCAGTAGACGGTGCCGAGCGCGCCGGGCACGTTGGTGCGCGCCAGCGTCTCCTCGACGGACAGCAGTCGGTAGTCATCCTCGGAGTGGCCGAACGCATGGTGCGATTCGACGGCGTGCTGCGCGTGCTGCAGACCGACCGGCGTCATTGCGAGCGTCGACCAGCCGCCCTTGTGGAAGTGGGCGTCGATGCCCTCCTTCTCGAGTGCCGCGCCGATCACGTCGATGGTGTCGAAGCACGTGCGCTCGTAGCGCATGACGGCGTCGTGGCCGTGGTCCTTGACGAATCGCGCTCGGCTGCCGGGGAGTCCGCCGTAGCACCAGCCGCCGTTGCGGCCGGACGCGCCGTACCCGGCGATGTCACGCTCGATGATGACGATGCGGAGGCTCGGGTCGAGCTCGGTGAGGTAGTACGCGGTCCAGAGTCCGGTGAAGCCCGCGCCCACGATCGCGACGTCGGCCTGCGTGTCGCCGGGCAGGGGGGCGCGCTTCGTCAGAGCGCCGGGCGCGGAGTCGTGCCAGAAGCTCGTCGCACGGTAGTGCGCGTCCTCAGCCGCGCTCGTCGCGGTCGTGCCGGTGGTCTCGGTGGTCGCCATGCGGCGAGTGTACCGCCAGTTCAGGCCGGCCGGTCGACGGCGTCGAGCACGACCGGATCGACGAGCCCGAGGCGGAAGGCGCGGCTGACGGCTTCCGCCCGCGTCGTGCACCCCAGTCGGCGATAGACGCCGCGCAGGTGATTCTCGACCGTCGTCTCGGCGATCCACAGCCGGCGGCCGATCTCCCGCGAGGTGAGGCCGAGGCAGAGCAGGTTGAGGATCTCGAGCTGCCTCGCCGTCAGCTCGACGCCGGTCGGGCGCTCGTCGTCGAGCGACAGCAGGAGCGCGACGGCGCCCGCTCCCTGCGGGCGCGCATCGAGCAGCATCGGCTGGCCGTCGACGACCACGCGGCGGCGGATGGCGTGTCCGCCGATCGCCTCGCGCAGCGGCTCGGTGAGCTCGGGGTGACGCAGCCCGAGGTCGCTGCCCTCGACGATCGCGAGATCGTCCACGAGCGATGCGCCGCCCGTGGCTTCGACGACGGTCAGCGAGCCGTCGACGACGAACGCGATCGCCTGCAGCTGGTCGAGGGGCGTGGGGAGGAGCGTCGGCATGGGAGCGGTGACGGCGAGCCGTGCTCGCCGCTGCCCTCTCCCTATCGCCCGGCGGTGTCGCTCGGCCGAGCCGGCGGGCGGATGTCGAGCGCGATCGATCCGTCCTCGAGCGCGAAGGCGTTCCACTCGCGCCAGCGCGGCGCGAGCTCCGCCAGCGAGTCGCCGCGTTCGTCGAGGCGCACGGCGGGGACGCCGCCGGGCTCGACGAGGTACCGATACCACGAGAGATCCCACGCGATCGTGATCGCCGCGCCGGGACGGCGCCCGCCGAAGGCGACGACGCTGACGCGGCACTTGCCGAGGCTCTTCGAGATGCCCGAGACGGTCCCGCGGTACGGGCTCTCGTTGAAGGTCTCGACGCTGATCAGCATCGTCGTCGCGCGCGCAAGTTCGTCGCCGGTGCCGAGGCCGTTCGGCGCGCGGATGGGGTCGAGCGGGTCGAGCTCGGGCGCCGCCCTGCGTCGACGGAGCCGCGTCAGCACGCTCTCCCGCTGGGCGTGGACCGGGGGCGGTGCGGGACGCCCCTCTTCGACCCAGCCGTCGCCGCGGGCCTCGGCGGCGCAGAGGCGGCAGACGGTGCGCGACCGGCCGTTGTGCGAGAAGCGCAGGGGCTCCTCGCCGAGCAGGATGGTGCGCTCGCAGATCGCGCACGCCAGCAGGCGGTCAGTGCTCGTCAATCGCTCGTGCGTCGCGGCCATGGGGGCGGAAGCATACGGCGGCTGCGGTGTCAACGGTCGGACTGGCCGTCGCCGCGCGGATGCGCCTGGGCATGGGCACGGCGAAGGTGCGGGAGGCCGAGGTGCGTATAGACCTCGGTCGTGGCGAGCGAGGCGTGGCCGAGCAGCTCCTGGATCGCGCGCAGATCGCCGCCGCCCTCGAGCATGTGCGTCGCGTAGGCGTGGCGGAGCGCGTGTGGGCCGTGCGACTCGAGCCCCACCGCCTGCAGGCGCCGCGACAGCGCCCGCCGGACGGCGCTCGTGTCCATGCGGTTCCCGCGGGTCGACAGGAGCAGCGCGCGTGGCGAGTCGGCGGTGGTCAGCTCCGGCCGCCCGCGCACCACCCACGCGCTGATCGCCGCCGCCGCCGGGTCGCCGATCGGAACGAGCCGCGTCTTGCCGCCCTTGCCCGTCACGCGCAGCGTCCGTCCCTCGAGGTGGTCGATGTCGAGGGCACAGGCCTCCGCTGCGCGTAGGCCGGCGCCGTAGAGGAGCTCCAGCAGCGCGCGGTCGCGCAGGCCCGTCGGCGTCTCGGGCCAGGCGACGTCGAGCATACGAGCCGTGTCGCGCTCAGGCGGTACGACGGGGAGGCGCCGCTGGCGCTTGGGGCCGGGGATCTCAGCGGCGGGATCCTCGCCGCCGCCGCCCGCGAGGCGGCGGTGGAACCCGCGTACCGACGACAGTCGGCGCGCCCTCGTCGTCGCGGCGAGCTCGCGAGCCGCGAGATCGGCGGCGTAGGCGCGCACGTCGGCCCGGCTTGCGTGCGCGGGATCCGAACCGCGAGCAGCGAGCCACGCGGCGTAGTCGCGCAGGTCCGCGCGGTACGCGCGCAGCGTCTGCGGGCTCGCGCCGCGCGCGCTCAACGCAGCCAGGTGCTGCTCGATCGGATCGGCAACGGCGGTCACGACACTCCGTTCGCCATGCTCCGCCCGTCTCTTGCCTCAGCGGGAGCGGCGACGGAGGCCGCCGGCCGCCATCGTTCCCATCCAGACGGCGAGCACGAGGGCCCCGATCGCGGGGATGCGCTGCCCGCCGTTCCAGGCTGCCCACGCGATCACGAGCAGCCCCACGGCGAGGACCGCGAAGAGGAGACGCGTTGCCATGACGGCACGGTCGCATGTGTGCCCGCTCCCGTCCAGCGGCATGCCCGGGTCAAGGCGCATACAGTTCGATGCGTGAAGAGCGCCCGACTCCCGCTGCTCTTGGCGCTCATCGTCGCCCTGCTCGTGGCCGCGCTGCCCGCGCACGCGGCGCAGCGCACCACGCGCGTGGTGGGTGGGCAGCCTGCGGCGATGACCGACATGCCCTGGGTGGTGTACCTGGAGGCCACCGTCAGCAGCTCGAACTCGTGGTCGTGCGGCGGCACGATCGTCGGCGTCCACTTCGTGCTGACGGCGGCGCATTGCGTCGTCGACAAGGGGCAGGCGATCAAGGCGAGTCAGATCAGCGGCGTGGCGGGGCGCGGTGACCTGCGCGGCACGGATGGCACGACGTTCGACGTCATCCGCATCGCCGTCAGTCCGACGTACAACCGGACGCGTGCCACGGAGGGCGGTCCGGGTGACGCGGCGCTGCTGTGGACGAGCGTGGACCTGCCGTACACGGCCCTGCCTCTTGCGACCACCAATGACGCAGCGTCATACGCGGCCGGCTCGATCGCGCGCATCGCGGGGTGGGGCCTCACGTCGACGTCGGGTGCCTCGAGCGACGTCCTGATGTCCGCGAACGTGCCGATCGTCTCCGATTCGGAGTGCGCGGCCGACGATCAGGTCTCCATGGCGGAGGCGCAGTCGATGGTGTGCGCCGGGTTCGCCGCGGGCGGCGTCGACACCTGTCAGGGCGACAGCGGCGGCCCGCTCACGGTGCCGAATGCGGCCGGTGCGACGATCCTCGCGGGCGTCGTCTCGTGGGGCTACGAGTGCGCAGCCGCCAGCCGGCCGGGACTCTACACCCGGGTGGCGACGCTGGTGCCGTGGCTGGCACCGCTCCTCACGGGTGACGAGGCCGCGTGGAGCGCCGCCTCGGACCAGCAGGCCCCGCGCGTGCGCCTGTCGCGAGCGCGGATGGATGCCAAGTCGTACGCGCGCTTCACGTACCGCATCCTCGGCGAAGCCGGACCGACCCGCGAGACGATCACCATCCGTCGAACGCGCGGCGGCACGGTGCTCAAGCGCATCGCGACGAAGGCGGCGGTCAATCCGCCCGGGCAGAGCTCGTACGTCTCCTGGCGCGTGCCCAACTCGCTGCCGTACGGCACGTACCTGTGGTGCCTGACTTCCAAGGACGCCTACGGCAACGCGTCGCCGATGCAGTGCGCGCCCCTCGTCGTCTGACGCGGGATTGGCGTGGATTCGGCCGCGTGGTAGGTTGCCGCCATGGCTTCCCACACCGTTGACCCCACGCTGCTCGCGCAAGGGCGCGAGGACCTCGCAGCGCTCCTGCGCATCTCCGCCGTGCACGGCTACAACGAGGGGATCGACAACCACTACTCGCTGGCGCTCGACGGGCACGATGATCTCTTCCTGCTCAACCGCTACGGCCCGCACTGGTCGGAGATGGTGCCGAGAGACATCCTGCTCGTCGACCTCGACGGCAACGTCGTCGACGGCGCCGGTGACGGGCAGATCACCGCGCTGCAGATCCATCGGCAGATCCACCGTGCGCGACCGGACGCGCGTGTCGTCATGCACACGCACATGCCGTACGCCTCGGCGATCGCCTCGACGAAGACCGGCTTCGTCACGCGCCTCACGCAGAATTCGATGAGCTTCCACAACAGCGTTGCCACGCTCGACTACGGCGGGCAGGTGCAAGGCGACGGCGAGGGCGCTCGGCTTGCGAACGCCGTTGCCGAGGGCGCCAACGCGATCTTCCTCCAGAACCACGGCGTCATCCTCGTCGGTGCGACGGCGGCCGAGGCGTGGCTGCGCACGTACTTCCTCGAGCGCGCCTGCGAGGTGCAGGTGCTCGCGCAGTCGACGGGTCAGGAGCTCGTGCTGGCCCCGGAGGACGTCGCCGCGCACACCGCGCAGCAATGGGCCGACGCGTGTCCGTACGAGGGGCCGCTTCTGTTCGACGCGATGAAGCGCCTGCTTGATCGCGATCAGCCCGGCTGGCGGGGCTAGCGTCGTGGTCGGCGATACCGACCCCAAGCACACCTCCCTGTCCGGGCTCGAGCTGTTCCAGCAGCTCAAGGACGGGGAGATCACGCCGAGCCCGTGGGCCGTCCTCGCGGACCTTCACGTGCAGGACCTCGGCGAGGGACGCGCCGTACTGGGTGCCACGCCCGATGAGCGGCACCTGAACCAGATCGGCCTCGTCCACGGCGGCTGGGTGACGACGCTGATGGATTCGGCGCTCGGCGGGGCGGCGCACACGCTGCTGCCCGCGGGCCGGCGCGCCGTGACGATCGAGATCAAGGTCAACCTGACGCGGCCCGTCATCCCGGGCACGCCGATCACGGCGACGGGCGAGGTGCAGCATCACGGTCGCCGCACGATCGTCGCCGAGGGCAAGATGCGCGACGACCAGGACCGCATCCTGGCGATCGCACTCGCCACCTTCGCTGTCGTCGAGGTGCCGACGGAGTGACGCGCCGGATCGCCGATGCCGCGCGGCTCGGCGACGTCGAGGTGCGGCGCTGGCGTCCCGAGGACGGCGCCGAGCTGCGGGCCGTGATCCTCGCCTCCGACGCGCACCTGCGGCCGCGCATGGCGTGGCTCGACCTGTGGGCACCCCCCGAGTGTGATCCCGCCGCGACGATCGACGGCTGGAATGCGGAGTGGGAGGCCGGCGGCGATCTGTACGTGGGCGTCTTCGACCGGGGCACGATCAGCGGCGGTGCGGGGCTCCATCGCCGCCTCGGCCCGGATGCGCTGGAGATCGGCTACTGGCTGGGCGCGCACGCAACCGGGCGCGGGCGAGCCACGATCGCCGCGGGACTGCTCACCGACCTCGCCTTCGCGGACCCCGCCATCGAGCGCGTCCGCATCGCGCACGACGTGACGAACGCCGCGAGCGAGGGCGTGCCGCGGCGCCTCGGCTACGTGCTGGTCGGCGAGATCGAGTGCGAACGCCCGCTCGGACCGGCCGATACGGGCGTGGATCGCATCTGGGAGGTCACGCGCGCGGCGTGGCCGGGTTACGCGAGCCTGGCGTAGGCGGGGATCGTCAGGAACTCCTCGAAGCGCTCCTGCGTGACGAGCTCGTCGAGCAGATCTACGGCCTCGCCGTTGCGTCCCTCGCTGCGACCGCCGATCTTCGCCAGCTCGTCGTCGCGGAGCTGCGCATAGAGCTCGGGCGTGAGGGTGCGGCCGTCCTCGAGCTCGACGGCGAAGTGCAGCCACTGCCAGAGCTGGGCGCGCGAGATCTCGGCGGTGGCCGCGTCCTCCATCAGGTTGTCGATGGCGACGGCGCCCAGGCCGTCGAGCCACGCGGCGATGTAGCGCGTGCCGACGGAGATGTTCGTGCGCACGCCCTGCTCGGTGATGGCGCCCGGCGTGTCGCCGAGGGCGACGAGCGCGGCGGCATCCGGCACCACGTCCTCGCGCAGGCGGTCGACCTGGTTGGGGCGATCGCCCAGGACCGCGTCGAAGATCTCCATGGCGAGCGGCACGAGGTCGGGGTGGGCGACCCAGGTGCCGTCGCAGCCGCCGTTGACCTCGCGCTCCTTGTCCTCGCGCACCTTCGCGAAGGCGATGGCATTCACCTCGGCGTCGCGACGCGACGGGATGAACGCCGCCATGCCGCCGATCGCGAAGGCGCCGCGGCGATGGCACGAGCGGACGAGCAGCTGCGTGTACGCGCGCATGAACGGGACGCCCATCGTCACGCACGCGCGGTCGGGCAGGATCGCGTCGCGGTGCGCGTGCAGCTTCTTGATCGAGCTGAAGATGTAGTCCCAGCGGCCGGCGTTGAGACCCGACGCGTGGTCGCGCAGCTCGTACAGGATCTCCTCCATCTCGAAAGCCGCAGGCAGGGTCTCGATCAGGACGGTGGCGCGGATCGTGCCGTACGGGATGCCGATCGCCTCCTGGGCGATCGTGAAGGCGTCGTTCCAGAGTCGCGCCTCGAGGTGCGATTCGAGCTTGGGCAGGTAGAAGTACGGGCCCGATCCTCGCGCCAGCAGCTCGTGCGCGTTATGCGTCAGGTACAGCGCGAGGTCGAAGAGGCCACCGGAGACGGGTTCGCCGTCGAGCAGCGCATGGCGCTCGTCGAGGTGCCATCCGCGCGGGCGCACGATCAGCGTGGCGAGCTCGTCGTTCAGCGTGTAGTGCTTGCCGACATCGCTGGTGAATTCGAGCGTGCGGCGGATCGCATCGTGCAGGGCGGCCTGGCCGTCGAGCACGTTGGCCCAGCTCGGGGAGAGGGCATCTTCGAGGTCGCACATGAAGACCTTGGCGCCCGAGTTGAGCGCGTTGATCATCATCTTGGCCTCGGCCGGCCCGGTGATCTCGACGCGGCGATCCTGCAGGTCGGCGGGGGCGGGCGCGACGCGCCAGTCGCCGTCGCGGATCGCCTGCGTCTCGGGCAGGAAGTCGAGCCGCTCGCCCGCGTCGAGGCGCGCTTGCCGGTCGGCGCGGGCGGCGAGCAGCTCGGCGCGGCGCGGGCCGAGCTCGCGCTGCAGCCGCTCCACAAGCGCGAGGGCCTCATCCGACAGGAGGTGCGCGCGCTCCGGCGCGACGGGGCCGACGATCTCGATGGCGGTGGCAGAGGACATGATGGATCTCCGAGAACTCATAGGTTTACGCCTATGTCCCTTAGGCGGGAACCGAATCCTTGCACATGGCGTCACGGCTCGGACGGTGGTACAACGCAGCGGTGAGCTCCCGCACCGTCCGCATCGCGATCGCCCAGGCGGCGCCGCGCATGCTCGACCTCGACGGCTGCCTCGGCGAGGTCGAGCGCCTCGCGACGGCTGCCGCGGCCGATGGCGCCCAGCTCGTCGTGTTCCCCGAGACGTGGATCCCCGGCTACCCGGTCTGGATGTACGGCCAGGCGCCTTGGGACGGCGAGCTGCAGAAGAGCGCCTACGCGCGCATGCTCGAGAACGCGATCGAGGTGCCCGGCCCGGCGACCGAGCGTCTCGGCGCACTCGCGCGCGAGCTCGGCGTCCAGCTGCACCTCGGCATCCACGAGCGCGACACGCAGTCCGGTGGCACGCTGTTCAACAGCCTGCTCTCGATCGGCGCCGACGGCAGCGTGCTGGGGTGCCACCGCAAGCTGATGCCCACGCACGCCGAGCGGATGATCTGGGGACGCGGCGACGGCAGCACGCTCAACGTCTACGACACCGAGCTCGGGCGCATCGGCGGGCTGATCTGCTGGGAGCACTGGATGCCGCTGACGCGCATGGCGATGCACGGCCTGCGCGAGCAGATCCACATCGCGGTCTGGCCCGACGTCGGCCCGAACGCCACGCTCGCCAGCCGGCACTACGCGTTCGAGGGGCGCTGCTACGTGATCGCCGCGGGCTCGTCCCTGTCGATCGAGGAAATCCCCGAGGATCTCAAGGAGCAGACGCTGCTCGGCACGTGGAACGACCAGGTCGCCAATGACGGGATGCTGCTGTCCGGCGGGTCGGGCGTGATCGGCCCCGACGGCGAGTGGGTCGTCGGGCCGGCCGGTACCGGCGAGGAGCTGATCCACGCAGAGCTCGACCTCGGCCGCCTCGACGGCGAGTTCCAGCACTTCGACGCCGTCGGCCACTACAACCGCCCGGACGTCTTCTCGTTCTCGGTCGACCGCACGCCGCGCAGCGCGGTGGACTGGCGCTGACCGCTACTCCTTGACGACGAGCACCGTCTCGAGCAGCGGGTCGCCGCAGTAGGCGATGCGCGTGCCGCTCCGCGCCTCGGCCTGCAGGGCGGCCAGCATGTCGCCGTTGATGCGCTCGCCCGGCGCGAGCGCGGGGATGCCCGGCGGGTAGGGCGCTGCGGTCTCGGCCGCGATGCGTCCGACCGCCTCGGTCGCCGGGACCCGCTCGTGATCGGCGAAGAACGCGTCACGCGGCGACATCGCCGTATCGGGCTGCAGCGTCCACGCCGTGATCGGCACGAGCGCACGTGGCTCTCCGCGGTGCTCCTCGATCGCGCGGATGATCTCCGTGGTCATGAAGTCGACGGTCTCCGGCGTGTCGCCCAAGGTGATGACCGGGCAGAAGGTGTCGCGGTCGGCGAACTCGAGGTGCAGGCCGCGGGCCTCCAGCACATCGGCGACGACCTGGCCGTCGGCGCCGGTTCCGGGCAGCGTCAGCACGATCTTCGTGGGGTCGTGCATGAAGAGCGCGGGGGAGCGGTCGGCGATCTCCTCGCCGACGACGCCGAGGCCGGGCACCTGGCGGAAGCGCTCGCGCGCCTCCTCGGCGAGGCGGATCGCCTGGCCGAGCAGCTCCTCGCCGCGCTCCTGCAGGAGGTCGCGGGCGAGATCGATGCTGGCGAATATGGCGCCCGACGGGCTCGTCGTGTGCAGCCCCTCGAAGGCGGCCTCGAGGCGCTCGAGGTCGATGCGCTCGCCCTGTGCCAGCACCATCGACGACTGGGTGAAGCCCGTGATGTGCTTGTGGATGCTGGTGACGAGAACGTCGGCGCCAGCCTGGATGGCGTGGGGCGGCAGGTCCGGGTGGAAGCCGAGATGCGCGCCCCAGGCGGCGTCGACCGTGAGCGGGATGCCGTGCGCGTGCGCGAGCTCGGCGTGGGCGGCCACGTCGGAGACGCCGCCGACGTAGCTCGGCTCGACGAGCATCACGGCCTTCGCGTTCGGGTGGCGCTCGAGGGCCTCGGCGACGCGGCTGACGGGCATGCCGGCGGTCAGCCCTGTCTGCTCGTCGATGTCCGGGCGGATCCAGACGGGTACCAGCCCGGCGAGGACGATGCCGAAGAACAGCGACTTGTGAATGGTGCGCGCGACGATGACCTCGTCGCCGGGCTTGCCGAGGGTCAGGCAGATCGCCTCGTTGCCGTGCGACGATCCCTGCACCGAGAAGCCGCACCAATCCGCCCCCCAGAGCTCGCCGGCGATGCGCTCGGCGGTCGCCAGGCGCTTCGTGGAGACGCGGCGGTTCTCGACGCCCGTGTAGTGCGGCACGTCGAGGGCCAGGAAGTCGTCGATCAGCTCGGGATTGCGCTTGTGGCCGGGCACGGTGAACGGCGTACCGGCATCGGCGAGGAAGTTCCTATACGCGTCGTACAGCGGGGTGTCGCTCATCGTGGCGGTCCTCCGGCGATCGGCCGTCGGCGCTGCCGGCGGCGTCTTTTGGGATTGCGTACGCGAGTCGCCCAGACCGCGGGTGCGCGGGCAGGACCCCGTAGGTGGTGCGGCTCCAGCGTAGACCACCGACCGGCCGGGCGGGAGCGATCTGGCACCCTCTGGGCATGCGCCTCGTCCTGCAGCGGGTATCCGAAGCCTCCGTGTCGATCGGCGGCGAGGTCGTCGGCGCGATCGGGCCCGGGCTCGTCGCGCTCGTCGGCATCGGCGAGGGCGATGACGCGAGGACCGTCACGCGGGCGGCGGAGAAGACCGCAGACATGCGCATCTTCCGCGACGAGGACGGGCGCTTCGATCGCTCGGTGATCGACGTCGGCGGCTCGGTGCTGATCATCTCGCAGTTCACGTTGCTGGCCGACACGCGCCGCGGCAACCGCCCGTCGTTCACGTGGGCCGCCGATCCGGCCGTGGCCGAGCCGCTCGTGAGTCTCTACATCGAGACCCTCAAGGGCCTCGGCGTCCCGGTGGCCGGCGGGCGCTTCGGCGCCGACATGCAGGTTGCGCTCGTCAACGATGGTCCGGTGACGATCGTCCACGACTCCTGAGTGACACCCCCGCGAGCAGACGTCTGGTAGCGTTCGACACGAGCGCGGCAGGGATGCGCTCGGCCGAGACGGGCCAAGAGCCCGTCTTTTTTTTGGGAAAACGCAGACGAAAGGGGGTGCCAGATGAGCGCAGCAGCGGATCCTCGCGAGCAGGTCGAGCAGCTGATCGCCGAGGCGCGCCCTGACGTCTACGTGTGGGACGTCACGGCGGACCCCGGTCACGGGCAGCTCCGCGTGATGATCGATCGCGAGGGCGGCGTCGACCTCGGTCTCTGCGAGGAGATCTCCAAGGTCCTGCTGCCCGTGCGCGAGGAGTGGGCGCTCGAGGTGTCGTCGCCCGGACTCGATCGCGCGCTCACGCGCCCCGAGCACTACGCGCGCATGGTCGGACGCGAGGCGTCCTTCGTCCTGCGCGCGCCGGTCGACGGCCAGACGTCCTTCGCGGGCGTGCTCGTGGCCGCCGGCCCCGATTCCGTCACGGTCGAAACCGGCGACGGGCGCCTCGAGGTGCCCTACGCCGACGTCAAGAAGTCAACCCTCATGTGGAAGCTGGTGAAGTCACGATGAGCAAGGAAATCCTGGAAGCCGTTCGCGAGCTCGAGGTCCAGAAGTCGATCGACGCCGAGGTGCTCCTCGTCGCGCTCGAGGAGGCGCTCGGAGCCGCGTACCGCAAGAGCCCCGAGTCCAAGGGCAAGCACGCCCGCGTCGAGATCGATCGCGATACCGGCGACTTCCGCGTCATGCAGATCGACGCCGACGACGATCAGCTCGAGGCGCTCGGCCTGCTCGAGTACCCGCTGCCGCCCGAGATGAGCGAGATCCCGGTCGCCGAGCCGGAGCGCCCGCGCCGCGAGCGCCCCGCGTTCTACATCCGCGCCGACCGCGATCCCGATCCGATCGACAACGAGCCCGAGCCGATCATCGAGTGGGATCAGCTGGCGCAGCACGGCATCATCGCCTACGACGCCACGCCGAAGAACTTCGGCCGCATCGCCGCGCAGACCGCCAAGCAGGTGATCCTGCAGCGCATCCGCGAGGTCGAGCGCGACATGATGTTCGAGGAGTACCAGGACCGCGTGGGCGACGTCGTGACCGGCATCGTCCAGCAGGCCGACAACCGCTACTGCCTCGTCGACCTCGGCAAGGTCGAGGCGCTGCTGCCCGGCTCGGAGCAGGTCCCCGGTGAGCGCTACGAGCACGGCGGGCGCATCAAGGCCGTCATCATCGAGGTCCGCAACGGCACGCGCGGTCCCCAGATCGTCCTGTCGCGCCGCTCCGAGGAGCTCATCCGCGAGATGTTCACCCTCGAGGTGCCCGAGATCAGCGACGGCCTCGTCGAGATCCGCCAGGTCGCCCGCGAGGCCGGCTACCGCGCCAAGATCGCCGTCGAGTCGAAGGTCCAGGGCGTCGATCCGGTCGGCGCGTGCGTCGGTCCGCGCGGCTCGCGCGTCCGCATGGTCGTCGGCGAGCTCCGCGGCGAGAAGATCGACATCATCCCGTGGAACGACGAGCCCGCCCGCTTCATCGCGAAGGCGCTGGCCCCGGCTCGCGTCCGCGAGGTCCTCGTCGACGACGAGAGCATGCAGGCGACGGTGATCGTGCCCGACGACCAGCTGTCGCTGGCGATCGGCCGCGAGGGCCAGAACGCGCGCCTCGCCGCCAAGCTGACCGGCTGGCGCATCGACATCAAGTCGGAGACCGAGTTCGCCATGGAGGGCGACGAGGAGTACGCCGGCGCCGACAACATCGCCAAGTTCCTCGAGGCCAGCGGCTACGACGAGCGCGCGATGAAGGGCCTGCTCAAGGAGGGTCGCGTGTCGATCAACGGCATCGTGATCCGCCGCTACGAGCGCCTCGTCGGCCCCGAGGACGTCGTGACCGTCGACGGCGAGGAGCTCGAGCGCCCGCGCGCGAGCGCCGCCGCGACGCCTGCTGAGGAGGCCGAGGTCGCCGGTGAGATCGCGGCCGAGATCGACGCCGAGATCTCCGCCGAGGCGGAGGCCGAGCTGGAGGACGAGCCGGACGTCGAGCTCGAGGCCGACGAGGGCGACGACGCCTAGCGCCGCCGCGTCCGCGCCCGAGCGCACCTGCTCGGGCTGCGGGCGGCGTCGACCGCAGAGCCGCCTCGTGCGGCTCTCGGTCGATGCCGCCGGCGCGCTCGTGGTCGGCGGCAGGACGGGGCGGGGGACGTACCTCTGCCCGCAGGACGCGTGCGTCGACGCCGCGCTGCGATCGCGTGCGATTCCGCGACGTCTCCGCGTGCCCGTCGAGATCCCCGAAGACCTTGCGGCGCTTGTGATCGCGGCGCTGCCGGGGGGCTGAAATCCGCATGGCTGATAGGATCCTCGGCTGATGGCTAAGCGACGAATCGTGGAAATCGCGCGTGAGCGCGGGCTCGATCCCAACGAGGTGGCCCGCGTCCTCTTCGAGGCGGGCGTGCCGATTCAGCGGGACATGGTCGACGAGGTCGCAGCGGCGCGCGCGCTGGCGGGCTCCAAGCCGAAGAAGCCACCGGCGAAGAAGAAGTCGGCCGCTTCCGCCGCGAAGAAGCCCACGGCCGCCAAGGGCGCCGCCGAGGCCAAGCCGGCCGATCCGGCCGCCGCGCACCCCAACGCGATCAAGCCCGAGCCCGTCGAGCCGCCCAAGAAGAAGGAGGAGGAGGCCGCTCCCGCCGCTGGCAGTGAGCGCCCCGCCCGCGATTCGCGTCCGCCGCGCCCGACCTCGGGCGGCAGCCGCTTCGCCCCGCCGCCTCCGCCCGGTGGCGCACCGGCCGGTCGCGCCCGCCCGCAGCGCGGCGTGCCCCAGGGCAAGAAGCGCCGCGTCGTCATCGACTCGCAGGCAGCGCGCGGTCCGCGCGAGCGCCCGCAGCGCGGCGGTCGCGGCGGCGGCGACCGCGAGGTGCGCGAGGAGAAGCCGGTCGTCCGCCCGACGGGCCCGGTCACCGTCCCCAGCGGCGTCACCGTCAAGGAGTACGCGGAGAAGCTCGGCGTGTCCACGGCCGAGATCATCAAGACGATGATGGGCCTCGGCGAGTTCGTCACGATCACGCAGTCGCTCACCGATGAGGCGATCGAGATCATCGCCGCCGAATTCGAGCGCCCGGTCACGATCCAGAGCGCGGAGGAGGAACTCGACGACATCGTCATCGAGGACGATCCGGCGACGCTCAAGCCGCGCGCCCCCGTCATCACCGTGATGGGCCACGTCGATCACGGCAAGACCACGCTGCTCGACGCCATCCGCGAGACCAGCGTCGTCGCGGGCGAGGCCGGCGGCATCACCCAGCACATCGGCGCGTACCAGGTCGATGTCGGCGATCGTCAGGTCACCTTCCTCGATACGCCGGGCCACGAGGCGTTCACCGCCCTGCGCGCCCGCGGCGCCAAGCTCACCGACGTGGCCGTGCTCGTCGTCGCCGCCGACGACAGCGTGATGCCGCAGACGCTCGAGGCGATCGATCACGCCAAGGCCGCCGAGGTGCCGATCGTCGTCGCCGTCAACAAGATCGACAAGCCCGGCGCGAACCCGCAGAAGACGCGCCAGGACCTCGTTACGCACGGACTGCAGCCCGAGGACTGGGGTGGCGACACCGTGTTCGTCGACGTCTCGGCCAAGGAGAAGACCGGTCTCGACAACCTCCTCGAGATGCTGCTGCTGCAGGCTGACGTGCTCGAGCTCAAGGCGAACCCCGACGCACCGGCCTCCGGTCCGATCGTGGAGTCGCGCCTCGACGTCGGTCGCGGCCCCGTCGCGACGATGCTCGTGCAGCGCGGCACGCTCAAGCAGGGTGACGCCGTCGTCGCCGGCGACGCCTGGGGCAAGGTGCGCGTCATGCTCGACGAGCACGGCGTCAAGCTCGAGTCCGCCGGCCCCGCCGAGCCCGTCGAGATCGTCGGCTTCGACAAGCCGCCGCCGGCCGGCGAGGTCTGTCGCGTCGTCGACTCCGAGCGCGATGCGCGCCACCTCGCGCAGAAGCGCGCCGCGCGCCTGCGCGCCGAGGAGCTCTCGCGTCGCAGCCAGAAGTCGATCTCGCTCGAGGATCTCTTCAAGCAGGTCTCCGACGGCAAGGTCCGCGACCTCAACCTCGTCATCAAGGGCGACGTGCAGGGCTCCGTCGAGGCTGCCGTCTCCGAGCTCGACAAGATCAAGAGCGAGGAGGTCGCCGTCCGCGTCATCCACACGGGCGTCGGCGGCATCACCGAGTCCGACATCATGCTCGCGGCCGCCTCCAAGGCGATTGTGATCGGCTTCAACGTCCGTCCGAACGCGGAGGCCAAGGGTCTCGCCGATCGCGAGGGCGTCGACATCCGCACCTACAAGGTCATCTACAAGCTGACCGAGGACATCGAGGCCGCGCTCGTCGGCATGCTCACGCCGGACATCGTCGAGGAGGTCACCGGCACCGCCGAGGTGCGCCAGCTGTTCAAGGCCTCCAAGATCGGCACGATCGCCGGCTGCATGGTCACCAGCGGCGTGATCGCCCGCGGCTCGAATGCGCGCGTCATCCGCGACGGCGTTGTCACGTGGGACGGCGAGATCGACTCGATCCGCCACCTCAAGGACGAGGTCAAGGAGATCAAGGAGGGCTTCGAGTGCGGCATCGTGCTCAAGGGCTTCTCCGATCTCGAGGAGGGTGACGTCCTCGAGGCGTACGTCTCCAAGTCCGTCGAGCGCACCGAGCTCTAGGCGCGGATCATGGCGCGGGAGTTCGAGCTCGCCGATCTCGGAGGCGGTGCCCATCGCGTCACGATGCCGCTGCCGTGGGCGCTCGATCACACGCACTGCTACGCGATCGAGGCGCCTGAGGGGTGGACGATCATCGACACGGGTCTCGGCACTCCCGGCACGGTGCGGCGCTGGACCGAGGCGCTCGAGCTGCTCGGGAATCCCCGCATCCACCGGATCCTCGTCACGCACTACCACCCCGACCACGTCGGCTGCGCGGGACTGCTCGCGGACCTCGTCGAGCCGGACGAGATCGTGATGGGCCGCATCGACGCCGCGCTGTGCCACGGAGCCTGGGTCGACATGGACATCGAGGGTGTCTACGACCACATGCATGGCAACGGGATGTCACCCGAGATGGCGCGCGAGGCGGCCGATGACGAGGGCAACTCGCCCGTCTCGATCCCGAACCCGACGCTGCTGGTCGACGAGGACGACGTCATCCGCCTTGGTGATGAGGACTTCCGCGTCCTGCACCTGCCCGGGCATGCCGACGGCCACATCGCGCTGCTCGGCGTCGATTCCGGGCGAATGTTCGGCGGCGACGTGATCCTGTCGAAGATCAGCCCCAACGTCGGGCGCTGGGAGGACACGGCGTTCGATCCGCTGGGCCGCTACTTCGAGACGCTGGAGCGCCTCGCCGAGCTGTCGCCCGCGATCGTGCACGGCGGGCACCGGGCGCCGGTCGAGGACGTTCCGGGTCGGGCGCGCGAGATCCGCGCCATGCACGATGAGCGCCTGCTGATCGCGCACGCCGCGCTGCAGGACGGTGCCGTCTCCGCGATGGACGTCGCGACGGTCATCTGGCCCGACGGCCACGGCATGCACGAGCGCCGCTTCGCGCTCGTCGAGGCCCTCGCGCACGTCGAGCGCCTGGTCGCCGACGGCCGCGCGACGATGTCGGCCGACGGCCGACGCTTCGCTGCCGCGTAGGAGCCTCGACGACCTTCCGGTTCCGAATGGGGACAGGCCCCATCCGGAACCTCAAGGCAATGGATCAGTCGAGGACGGCGCCGGTCGAGGCCGGGCCGACGAGCATGGCGTACTTGTGCAGCGCGCCGCGCGTGTACTTCGGCGACGGGGCCTGGTAGCGGGCGCGACGCTCCTCGAGCACCTCGGCGGGGACGTCGAGGTCGAGGCGCAGCTCGTGCGTGTTGATGTTGATGATGTCGCCGTCCTCGATCAGGCCGATCGGGCCGCCCTTGACGCTCTCCGGGCAGACGTGGCCGATGCAGAAGCCGCGCGTGGCGCCGCTGAAGCGCCCGTCGGTGATCAGCGCGACCGTCTCGCCGAGGCCCGCGCCCATCACCGCGCCGGTGACGCCGAGCATCTCGCGCATGCCGGGACCGCCGACCGGGCCCTCGTCGCGGATCACGATGACGTCGCCGTCCTTGATCTGGCCGTTGACGACCGCGTCCATCGCGGCATCCTCGCCGGAGAACACGCGCGCCGGGCCGCGGAACTCGCGGATGCCGGTCGAGGCCACCTTGACGACGCCGCCCTCGGGAGCGGCCGTGCCGCGCAGGACCAGCAGGCCGCCGTCCGCGTGCATCGGGCTGCTCATGGGGTGCACGATCGTCCCGTCGGCGTTCGGTGCATCGGACAGCGCCTCGGCCATCGTCTGGCCGGTGACGGTGAGCGCATCGCCGTGGAGGTGACCCGAGTCGAGCAGCTCCTTGAGGATCACGGGGATGCCGCCGACCTTGTCGAGGTCGGCCATCACGTACTGGCCGCCGGGCTTGAGGTCCGCGATGTGCGGCGTGCGGGCCGCGAGGCGGTTGAAGTCGTCGAGCGTGAGATCGACGCCGGCCTCGTGTGCAATCGCCATCAGGTGCAGCACGGCGTTGGTCGAGCCGCCGCCGGCGTTGACCGCCATGATCGCGTTCTCGAACGCCTGCTTCGTCATGATGCGGCGCGGCGTGAGCTCCTGCTCGACGGCCTGCACGGCGATCCGGCCGGCCTTCTGCGACCACTCGAGACGGCGCGCATGCGTGGCGGGTGCGGAGGAGGAGCCGATCGGCGCCATGCCGATCGCCTCGCCGATCGTCGCCATCGTGTTGGCGGTGAACATGCCGCCGCACGAGCCGGAGCCGGGGCACGCGACCTTCTCGAGCTCGAGCAGGTCCTCCTCGCTCATCGTGCCGCGCGCGACGGCGCCGACGGCCTCGAAGACGTCCTGGATGTTGACGTCCTTGCCGCGGAACTTGCCGGGCATGATCGTGCCGCCGTAGAGGAAGCAGCCCGGCAGGTTCAGACGGGCCATGCCCATCAGCATGCCGGGGAGGCTCTTGTCGCAGCCGGCGATCGTGACGGCGCCGTCGAAGCGCTCGGCGTGCATGACGAGCTCGTAGCTGTCTGCGATGTTCTCGCGCGAGACGAGCGAGGCGCGCATGCCCTCGTGGCCCATCGAGATGCCGTCGGAGACGGCGATCGTGTTGAAGATGAGCGCGACCGCGCCGGCGTCCTGGACGCCCTTCTGCGCCTCGATCGCGAGCTTGTCGAGGTGGTAGTTGCAGGGCGTGACCTGGTTCCACGACGTGGCCACCGCCATCTGCGGCTTCGTGAAGTCCTCGTCGGTGAGCCCGACGGCGCGGAGCATCGCGCGCGCGGGGGCGCGGCGGAAGCCCTTGGTGATCTCGTCGGAGGGGCGCTGGTTGTTGCTCATGGCGGCATCGTAATGGGTTCGGGAGAACCTACGCCGCCATGGCATCACCCGGGTTGTCGGCGAGCACGGCCAGGACCGCGTCGGCGTGCCGCTCGAGGAACGCCGGCCCCACGCCCGGCAGCAGGCTGAGGGCATCGGGTGTGGCCGGGCGGGTCGCCGCGATGGCGTGGAGCGTGGCATCCTTGCCGATCACGTATGCGGGCACGCCGGCCTCCTTGGCGGCGGCGCTGCGCCAGGCCTTGAGGGCGATCAGCAGATCCTCGGGCACATCGGCGGGGATCGGCGGCGCGGCGGCCTTGCGCTTGGAGCGCGTGCGCGTGGCGGCGGTCTCGGCCGGGATCTCGATCGGGCTGCAGACGTCGCAGCAGCGCCCGTCGGCGACCGGCTCCTGCTGATCGCCGAAGTAGCGGAGCAGGGTCAGGCGTCGGCACGCGTCGCCCGCGGCGAAGGCCTGCGCCGCGTCGAGCCGATCCCAGCGGCCGCCGTCGATGCGGCGGGCCCGCAGGCGCACCTCCTCGGCGCGGTCGGCGCCGAGTCGTCGCAGCTTGATGCGGCCGCGCCACAGCTGGCTCGACCCGGGGAACAGCTCGGCGGCACCGACGGCCTCCGCGGATGCCAGCCACGCACGGGCGTCGTCCTCGAACGCGTCGAGCATCCGCGCGAGTTCGCTCGGATTGGCGGAGAACTCGCCGGTGTCCTGATCGGCGAGGTGCGCAAGGGCGGCGAGCACGCGGTTCACCTCATCGGCGCCGAAGTGCGCGCGACGGATCAGCGCGCCGAGGACGCCGCGGTCGCCGCTCGAGTGCAGCAGGACGCAGCGCGACGGCAGGCCGTCGCGGCCGGCGCGCCCCGACTCCTGCGAGTAGGCCTCGAGCGACTGCGGCAGACCCCAGTGCCAGACCTGGCGGATGTTTGCCTTGTCGACGCCCATGCCGAATGCGGTCGTGGCGACGATGACGCCGTCGTCGGACTCCATGAAGCGGTCCTGTCGACGCTGGCGCTCCTCGCGCGCGAGGCCCGCGTGGTACGCCTGCGCGGCGAGGCCCGTCGCGGCGAGCTCCTCGGCGACCATCTCGCTGTCCTTGCGCGTGCGCACGTAGACGATCGCGGGGAGCATCCCCGGTGCGCGCAGTCCGTCCTCGAGCAGCTGCAGGCGCCGTGCCTTGCCGCTCGCCTCGATCGCGTCGAACGTCAGATTGGGGCGGTCGAAGCCCGTGTGCACCTCGACGGGGTCCTGCATCGCGAGGCGCCGCATGATGTCGATGCCCGTCGCCGTCGTCGCCGTGGCGGTGAGCGCCATCACGGCGGTGGGGCGGATCTGCTCGCGCACCTGGGCGAGGCGTCCGTAGTCGGGCCGGAAGTCGTGGCCCCATTCCGACAGGCAGTGCGCCTCGTCGACGACCAGCAGGTCGACGTGCGCCTCGGCGAGCGCGGCGGCGAAGCGCGCATTGGCGAAGCGCTCAGGCGCCACGTACAGCAGCCGCACGGCGGGGCCATCATCGAGCAGGGTGCCGCCGTCGCCGCGCAGCGACTGCAGGATCGCCTCGACGTCCTCGGCCGAGGTGTCGCTCGACAGCGCGGCGACGTCGGTGCGGCCGAGTCGGCGGAGCGCCTCGACCTGGTCGCGCATCAGCGCGAGCAGGGGGGAGACCACGATCGTGAGCCGTAGGGCGCCGAGCGCCGGCAGCTGGTAGCAGAGCGACTTGCCCGACCCGGTGGGCATCACGACGAGCGCATCGCGGCCGTCGAGTGCGGCCTGCACTGCCTCCTCCTGTCCGGGGCGGAACGCGTCGTGCCCGAAGACGTCGTGCAGGAGCTGGTGCGGGTCTGCGGCCACGAACTGCAGTCTACGAACCGCATCCGCGCGCGTTCCGCGCGGACCGCGCCGCATCTCCGCCAATCGACCAAAGGGTTCTGGTCCCTTTGGTCGATTAGCGGGGTGTGTGACGCGTGACGGGACGATCGTGATGTGGGGCTCGGAGGCCTCCTCGGGCAGGGCGGTGCTCCGAGGCGGTGGTCGGCGAGCTGATCGCTATGGCTCGTGTGACGCAAAGGGGCCAGACCCCTATGCATCACACGGCGGGCAACGGAAAGCGAGTGCGGGCGACGTGATGCATAGGGGTCTGGCCCCTTTGCGTCACACGAGCAGGCAGGCCGCGCGATGGCCCGGGCCGCCGGCCGGGCGCAGCTGCGGATCCTCGGCCGAGCAGGCGGCGGTCGCGACGGGACAGCGCGGGTGGAAGCGGCAGCCGCTGGGGACGTCGGCCGGATTCGGGGTCTCGCCCTGCAGGATCTCGGGCCGCATCGACTGCTCGGGGTCGGGCTGGGGGACGACCGAGACGAGCGCCTTCGTGTATGGGTGCTGCGGGTTGCGGATCACCTCGTGCGCCGGGCCCTCCTCGACGATGCGGCCGAGGTACATCACGCAGATGCGGTCGGCGAAGTGGGCGGCGGTGGAGAGGTCGTGCGTGATCATCAGGATCCCGAGGCCGCTCGCCCGCAGCTCGTCGAGCAGCCCGAGGATGCCGGCGCGCACCGAGACGTCGAGCATCGAGACCGGCTCATCGGCGAGCAGCAGGGTCGGCTCGAGGGCGAGCGCGGCGGCTATCGAGACGCGCTGGCGCTGGCCGCCCGACAGCTCGTGCGGGTAGCGCTCGAGGTAGAGGTCGGGCGGTGTCAGGCCCGCGCGCTCCATGGCGGCGCGCACGCGTTCGTCGCGGTTGTCGAGCCCGTGGATCTCGAGCGGCTCGGCCACGATGTCCTTCACGCGGAAGCGCGGGTCGAGCGACTCGTACGGATCCTGGAAGATGATCTGCATCTCGCGGCGCACGGGCCGCATCTCGCGCTGCGTGGCGTTCGTGATGTCGCGATCGCGGAAGCGGATCGTCCCGCTCGTCGCGGGCACCATGCGCATGGCGGTCTGCGCGGTCGTCGTCTTGCCGCAGCCGGACTCGCCGACGAGCGCCACGAACTCGCCGGCCGCGACGCTGAGGGAGACGCCGTCGACGGCGCGCACGACCTTCTTGCGCCCCTGCCGGAACTGGACGACGAGATCCTCGATGGTGAGCAGCGGCTCGCTCATGCGCCGGCCTCCACGAAGCACGCGCCCCTATGACCGGGCTCGGCCGTGCGCGTGGGCGGGTACGACAGCGCGCAGGCGTCGATCGCCGAGTCGCAGCGCGGACGGAACGGGCAGCCGACGATCTCCTCGTCGAGCCGCGGCGGCGAGCCCGGGATCGAGACGACCTCGCGCTCGGCCAGCAGGTCGGGCGTGGCGCCGAACAGCATGCGCGTGTACGGATGCAGCGGGTGGTGATACAGCTCGCTCGTGCTGCCGAGCTCCGTGATGTGGCCGGCGTACATCACGGCCGCACGCTGGCAGATCTGCGAGACGAGCGGCAGGTCGTGCGTGACCATGATCATCGCGAGGCCGAGCTCGTCGGTGAGACGCACGAGCAGCTCGAGGATCTGCGCCTGCACCATCACGTCGAGCGCCGTCGTGGGCTCGTCGGCGAGCAGCACCTTCGGCTCGCACGCCAGTGCCATCGCGATCGCGGCGCGCTGGCGCATGCCGCCGGAGAACTCGTGCGGGTAGCGGTCCTGCCGCTCGCCCGCGATGCCGACCAGCTCGAGCAGCTCGGCCGTGCGCGCGCGGGCGGCCCTGCCCTTGGCGATGCCGGCCGTCTCGATCGGCTCGCGGATCTGCGAGCCGACGGTCTTGACCGGATCGAAGGCGTTCATCGCGCCCTGGAACACCATCGCGATGTCCTTCCAGCGGTGCGGGCGCATGGTGGCGTCGCCGCCCGCGAGGATGTCCTCGCCGTCGAGCAGGATGCGGCCCGCCGCGCTGGCGTTCGGCGGCAGGAGGCCCATCATCGCGAGGATCGCCGTGGTCTTGCCGCAGCCCGACTCGCCGACGAGGCCCATGCGCTCGCCGCGCTCGAGGCCGAACGAGATCCCCTGCACGGCGTGCAGCTCCTTGCCGCCCGGCAGGTCGAACCAGACGTGGAGGTCCTCGACGGCGAGCACGCTCACGAGCGCTCCTCCTTGTCCGGCAGGGGGCGCAGGCGGAAGTGGCGGCGCGACAGGTGGCTCACCTTGAGGCGCGGGTTGAGCGAGTCCTCGACGGCGGTCCCGAGCATGTTGAAGGCGAGGATCACCACGGCGACGGCGATGCCGGGCGGCACGATCGCCCACCACGCGCCGTACGAGATCGCGCTGCGGGAGAACGCGTTCTCGATCATCTTGCCCCAGCTCGTCACGCTCGGATCGCCGAGGCCGAGAAACGAGATCGCGGTCTCGAGGAAGATCGCCAGCGCGACCATCAGCACGGTCTGCGCGAGCAGCAGCGGCATGATCTGCGGGATCACGTGCTTGAAGATGATGCGCGTGTGGGAGGCGCCGAGCGCCTGCGCGCGCTTCACGTACGCGCGCTCGCGCACGACCTTCACCTGCGAGCGGATCAGGCGCGCCATGAACGTCCAGTAGATGAGGCCGATGATCAGGATGATGTTGCGGAGGCTGCGGCCCCAGATCGACGCGATCACGATCATCAGGACCAGATCGGGGATGACGAGGAAGTAGTCGGTGACGCGCATCAGCGCGTTGTCGATCCGGCCGCCGAAGTAGCCGGCCAGGATGCCGATCGTGCCGCCGACGAGCATCGCCACTACCGCGCCCGCGAAGCCGACGATGAGCGTGACGCGCGCGCCGTAGATGAGCAGCGACAGCATGTCGATGCCGCCGTCGTCGAGCCCGAGCGGATGCGCGCCCGACGGCGTGCCGAACAGCGGTCCGACCTGCTCCCGCTCGCCGTACGGCGCGAGATACGGGCCGAACAGCGCGACGAAGACGAAGGCGAGCAGGATGATCGCGCCGATCACGGCCTGCGGGTGGTGGCGGAGGAACGACAGCGCCGCGCGCGTGCGCGACGGGGCGCGTACGACGTCGGGCAGCGCGGTCTGCGGCGGATCGACGAAGCTCACTCGGTCACCCGCGGGTCGAGGGCGAAGTAGAGGAGGTCGGCGATGAAGTTCATCAGGATCACCACGAGCGTCAGCAGCAGGAACGCTCCCTGCAGCATCGGGTAGTCGCGGTCGCCCACGCTGGAGTAGATCTGGAGGCCGACGCCGGGGTAGTTGAACACCGTCTCGATCAGGATCGCGCCGCCGAGGATGAAGCCGAGCGACAGGAAGATCAGGGTGACGATCGGCAGCATCGAGTTGCGCAGCGCGTGCTTGCGCACGATCTCCCAGTTCGAGAGGCCCTTGGCGCGCGCCGTCAGGATGTAGTCCTCGCCGAGCGCCTCGAGCATCGATGAGCGCACGACCAGCGTGTACTCGCCGAACAGCACGAGGCCGATGGTCGCGGCCGGGAGGATCATGTGCTTGAGGCGATCCGCGAGTTCGCTCAAGGTCCCGGGGTTCGTGTACGCCAGGTACGGGTCCGCGATGTCGCTCGTCGGCAGATGCAGCGGGCCGGCGAGGTAGAGGATCAGCATCAGCGCCAGCCATTGGGTGGGCAGGCTGTAGAAGAGCAGGCCGCCCCAGACGACGCCCTTGTCGGAGAGCGTTCCGCGTCGCCACGCGGCGAGCACGCCCGTCGCGATGCCGAGCATGATCGAGAGGATCGTGCCGAGCAGGATCATCGGCACGGTGTTCTTGATCGGCTGCCAGAGCTCATGCGTGACGGGCTGCTCGGTGACGAACGAGCGGCCGAGGTCGCCGTGCGCCGTCTGCTTGAGGTAGATCCAGTACTGCTCCGGCACCGACTTGTCGAGCCCGTACTCGTGCTTGAGCTCCTGCTTGAACTGCTCGGTGCAGCCCTGGCAGCGCAGGGCGGACGTGCGGTCACCCGGTGCGAGGCGGAACAGCACGAAGTTGAGGCTGATCGCGACGAAGATGGTGATCAGCGCGAACAATGCGCGCCGTCCGACGTACGACCAGCCTGCCCGCACTCAGAGCTCCTCGGATGCGGACAGGCCGGTCGTCATCAGCCGTTCTGATGGATGGTGTCCCACGGGATCTTCGAGAGGCCCAGCAGGAACGGATCGGTCAGACCGCCCCAGTTCTTCGAGAACGCCTGGACGCTCTGCTTCTGCGCGACCCACAGGTACGGCAGATCCGCGTTCAGCATGTCCTGCATCTGCCAGACGAGATCCTTGCGCTTCGCGGGATCGAGCGTGACGCCCTGCTCGGAGTAGAGCTTGTCGTACGCCGGGTTGCAGTAGCCCGTGTCGCTCCAGCCGCCGTACTGGTTGCAGAGCGTGACGGACAGGATGAAGTCCGGGTCGATGTACCCGACCCAGTCCCAGATCGCCATGTCGAAGTCGAGGTACTTGTTGTCAGGGGCGATGATGGCCTCGAACGCCGCCGTGGAGTCGAGCTTCTTCGCGGTGATGTTGATGCCGAGCTGCGCCCACGACGTCTTGAGGATCTCGAACAGGCGGTCGATGCCCTCGACGTTGTCGGGGGTGATCACCTCCCAGTCGAACTTCGATCCGTCGGGGCCGACGCGGATGCCGTCGGCGCCCTTCTTGTAGCCGGCGTCGTCGAGCATCTTGTTGGCCGCCGCGATGTCGTAGGTCGGCACCGCGATGTCGGTGTTGTCGTACGGGCTGGACAGCTTCGTGATGCCGGTGGCGATCGGATCGCCGTACCCGTTGAGGACCGTGTCGATGATCTGCTGCCGATCGAGAGCCGTGTTGAGCGCGGCCTTGACCTTCGGGTCGAGCAGCTCCTTGTGATCCGTCTTCTTCGGGTTCGAGTTGATCGGGATGTCGTACGTGAACGTCGACTTGCCGATCTGGACGGTGAAGTTCGGATCGGACTGCCACTGCTTCGCGAGCGTCGGCGGCAGGGTGTCGACGGCGTCGAGCTGCCCGCCCTTGAGCGCGGCGAGCATGGCGTCCGCGTTCTGGTACACGGTCAGGCCGACGGCGTCGACGTGCGGCGCCTTGCCGTAGTAGTCCGGGTTCTTCTTGAGGAACGTCGTGCCCTTCTTCTCGAACTTGTCGATCGTGAAGGCGCCCGCTCCGACGACCGGGCCGGCGCTGGCGGGATCCCACGTCTTAAGGCCCTTGCCGTTGGCGCCGACGATCGGCTCGACGACGTGCTGGGGGAGGATGAAGAACTGCTGCAGCTGCGGCAGGACGTTGGCGACGGCCTTGTCGTAGGTGATGACGACGGTCGTATCGTCCGGCGCCTCGACCTTGGTGGCGTGCGCGATGAACGGCGCGAGGGTCGCGGCGGCGCCGTCGGCGTACTTGATGATGAGATTGCCGGTGAAGGCCGCGTCGGCGGCGGTCAGGGGCTTCCCGTCCGACCACTTGCCGCCCGGCTTGACCTTGAAGGTCCAGACCTTGCCGTCGGCCGAGGTGGTCCAGGAATCGGCCCAGTCGCCGGTGATCTTGTAGTTCTCGTCGTACTGCACGAGCGTCGGGTACTCCTCGGTGAAGAGGATGTACGAGAGGCTGGAGAAGCCCACGAACGGATTGATCGAGTCGGGATTGGAGATCGTGCCCATGCGGAAGATCCCGCCCTCCTTGATCGGCGTATCGCCGGTTGCGGCACTGCCGCCGCCGCCTCCGCCGCCGGGCGTCGTCGAGGCTCCGCCACCGCACGCGGCGAGCACGCCCACCGCGAGCACCAGCATCGCTCCGAGGATGATCTTGCGCATCGAACCCTCCCTCTCCATGGAACCCCCTCCGGGTTGCTGCGCAGTCTAATCGCAGAGTCAGGACGCATTCCTGATCAGCCGATCAGTCGCTGCTGCGCTATGCGAGAATCGCACGATGCTGCTTGATGCCGATGCCGTCGACCGCTATGCGGAAGGGTGCGCGATCCTCGGCACGGGCGGTGGCGGCGACATCCGCGTGCCCACGCTGATCGCGCGGCAGGCGCTGCTCGAGTGCGGCCCCGTGCGGGTGCTCGACGCCGACGAGGTACCCGATGGCGCGCTCGTGCTGCCGGTCGGCGGCTGGGGCGCGCCGACGGTGTGCATCGAGAAGTTCGACTCGGGCGACGAGGGGCGCCTGCTCTGCGAGGCCGCCGAGAGGTGGTTCGGACGTCCCGTCGACGCGCTGATGCCTTCGGAGATCGGCGGCGGCAACGGCGTGCAGCTCCTGTCGTGGTGCGCCCGACTCGGACTCCCGCTCGTCGATGCCGACGGCATGGGGCGGGCCTTCCCCGAAGGCGACATGTGCGCGATGCACCTGATGGACGTGGCGCCGTCGCCGGCGTTCTTCGCGGATGAGCGCGGACGTGTCGTGACCGCAACGCCGGACGATGCGCACGGGTTGGAGGAGGCGGCGCGTCGGTGCGTCATCGAATCGGGCGGCGTGTGCGCCGGCGCCGACCACCCCATGGACGGGGCGACGGTGCGCACCTCGACCGTGCGGGGCACGGTGTCGCTCGCGCTGCGCATCGGCACCGCGCTCGAGCGCGGCGGCGTCGGCGGGGTGCTCGAGGCGACGGGCGGCGTGCGCATCGCGACCGGCAAGGTCGTCGACGTCGAGCGCCTCACCGCGGACGGCTTCGCTCGCGGCATCGTGCGACTCGAGGGCACCGGCACCGACGCCGGTCGGTCCCTGGCGCTGCAGGTGCAGAACGAGAACCTCCTCGCGACCGAGGGCGATCGCGTGCTGGCGTCGACGCCCGACCTGATCACGATCCTCGATGCGGGCACCGGGCGCGCGGTGCCGACTGAGCGCGTGCGCTACGGCCAGCGTGTCGCGGTCGTGGGCATCCCGTGCGCGCCGATCTGGCGAACGCCGCGCGGACTCGAGGTCGCCGGGCCCGAGCGGTTCGGCTACCCCGGCCCGTGGCGCCCGATCGAGGAGACGACGCGATGAGCGAGCTCCGCATCGGCATCGACGTCGGCGGCACCAACACCGATGCGGTTCTGCTGGGACGGGGCGACGAGCTGCTGGCGCGCTGCAAGACGCCGACCACCGCCGACCCGCTCGACGGCATCGCGACGGCGCTCGCCGCCGTCGCCCCCGAGGACCGCAGCGCCGTCGCGATGGCAGCCCTCGGCACCACGCACGCGCTCAACGCGATCCTGCGCCGCCGCGAGCTCGCCCGCGTCGCGGTGCTGCGCCTCGCCGCGCCCGCCACGCTGTCGGTGCCGCTGTTCGCGGCGTGGCCCGCTGATCTGCGAGCGGCGGTCGACGGCGGTGGCGCGATCGTGCGCGGCGGCGTCGAGATCGATGGTCGGGCGCACGCGCTTGACCACGACGAGCTGCGGCGCGTGCTCGCGGCGTGCGGCCCGATCGACGCCGTCGCGATCAGCGGCGTGTTCTCGATGCAGGACCCGTCGCAGGAGCTCGAGGCGGCGGAGGTCGTCCGCGCGGAGCTCGGCGATGGCGTGGGCATCTCGCTCGGCCATCTCGTCGGCGGCGTGGGGCTGCTGGAGCGCGAGAACGCGGCGATCCTCAATGCCGCGCTCGGCGGCGTGGCGCGCCGGGTGATCGACGGCTTCGAGCAGGCACTTGCCGCCTGCGGGCTCACGGCCACGCCGTTCCTGACGCAGAACGACGGCACGCTGATGTCGATCGAGCAGGCGCGCGAGCTCCCCGTCCTGACGATCGGCGGCGGCGCCTCCAACTCGATCCGCGGCGCCGGCGTGCTGACTGGTGTGGCCAACGCGCTCGTGATCGACGTCGGCGGCACGAGCACGGATGTCGGGGCCCTCAGCGGCGGCTTCCCGCGCGAGTCGGCGTTCGGCGTGGAGCTCGGTGGCGTGCAGACGAATTTCCGCATGCCCGACGTCGTCTCCGTCGCGCTCGGCGGCGGTACCGTCGTGCAGGCCGAGGGAACGCTCGGCCCCGAGAGCGTCGGCTACCGCATCGTCGACGAGGCGCGGGTGTTCGGCGGCGCGACGACGACCGTCACCGATCTCGCCGTGGCCGGCGGTCGTGCGGTCATCGGCGATGTCGCCCGTGCGGGTGCGGCCCGCCCCGACGTCCTCGCCGCGGCCGACGCGCTGGTCGCCGACGCCGTGGATCGCATGAAGCTCGCGCAGGGCGACGTACCGCTGATCGCCGTGGGCGGCGGCAGCGCGATCCTGCCCGAGTCCGTCCCCGGCTGCTCCGCGGTCCTCCGGCCTGACAATCACGACGTCGCCAACGCCATCGGCGCCGCCGTCGGCCTCGTCAGCGGCGACGCAGAGCACGTGCTCGAGCTCGGCGACAGCCGTGCCGCCGGCATCGAGGCGGTGCGGCTAGACGCCGCCGAGCGCGCGCGGCGCGCCGGCGCCGACCCCGCGCGGCTCGAGGTGATCCGCGTCGACGAGGTGCCGCTCGCGTACACGACGCCGCCGATGGCGCGGGTGCGCGTCAAGGTCGCCGGACCGCCGCTCGCGTAGGCGGCGGGCGCGCACCGGCACCCCGGTACACTGCGCCCTCGATGGATCGCCGCGCAGAACTCGAGGAACGCACACGCTACGAGGCCGCCGAGGTCGAGAGCCGGATCTTCGCCGACTGGCAGAAGGCCGACCTCTTCACGGCCGACCCCGATGCCACCGGCGAGCCGTACTGCATCCAGCTGCCGCCGCCGAACGTGACCGGTTCGCTGCACATGGGCCATGCGCTCAACGGTTCGGTGCAGGACCTGCTGATCCGCTGGCGCCGCATGCAGGGCCGAAACGTCCTCTGGCAGCCGGGCACCGACCACGCGGGGATCGCCACGCAGATGGTCGTCGAGCGCCAGCTCGCCGCCGACGGCATCACCCGCCATGACCTCGGCCGCGAGGCGTTCGTCGAGCGCGTCTGGGAGTGGAAGGAGTCGACCGGCTCCACGATCATCGAGCAGTACAAGCGGCTCGGCACCTCGATGGACTACTCGCGCGAGCGCTTCACCATGGACGACCGCTACGCGCCGGCCGTGCAGCAGGTCTTCGTCGAGCTGCACGAGCGCGGGTACATCTACCGCGATAACTACCTCGTCAACTGGAGCGTCCCGCTCGCCACCGCGATCTCGGACCTCGAGGTCGAGCACAAGGACGTCGATGATGTCCTCTACGAGGTCGCCTATGCGGTCGAGGGCGGCGGCGAGATCGTGATCGCCACCGTGCGCCCCGTCACGATCCTCGCCGACGTCGCGATCGCGGTGCACCCCGAGGATCCGCGCTACGCGGCCATGATCGGGAAGGAGGCGATCGTGCCGATGGTCGGCCGCCGCATCCCGATCATCGCCGACGAGCGCGTCGAGATCGAGTTCGGCACGGGCGCGCTCAAGATCACGCCCGGCCACGACCCCGTCGACTTCGAGGTCGGCCGCGATCACGGCCTCGAGGCGCTGTCGGCGATCGGCCTCGACGGCCGGATGACCGACCTGATGCCGGAGTGGGAGGGGCTCACCGCCGACGAGGGCCACGAGCGCGCGGTCGAGCACCTGCGCGCGAGCGGCGCTCTGCGCGAGGAGATCCCGTATCGCCACTCCGTCGGCTTCTGCCAGCGCTCCGGCGCGCGCATCGAGCCGCTCATCTCGCTGCAGTGGTTCTGCCGCATGGACGAGCTCGCCAAGCCGGCGATCGACGTCGTCAAGTCGAAGGAGGTGCGCTTCCACCCGGAGCGCATGGAGAAGATCTACCTGGACTGGATGGAGGCGATCCGCCCCTGGTGCGTGTCGCGCCAGCTCTGGTGGGGACATCGCCTGCCCGTCTGGTTCGCTCCCGACGGCTCGTACGTCGTGCAGGTCGAACGTCCCGACGGCGAGGGCTGGGAGCAGTCGACCGACGTGCTCGACACGTGGTTCTCCTCCGCGCTGTGGCCGTACGCGACCCTCGGCTGGCCCGAGCAGACGCCCGAGCTCGCCAAGTGGTACCCCGGCGACGTGCTCGTCACGGGTCGCGACATCATCAACCTCTGGGTCGCGCGGATGATCATGACCGGCATCGCCTTCGCCGGCGGGATCCCGTTCACCGACGTCTACATCAACTCCACGATCCAGGCCGCCGACGGCCGGCGCATGTCGAAGTCGCTCGGCACGGGCGTCGATCCGCTCGACCTGATCGACCAGTACGGCGCCGACGCCACGCGCTACGGCCTGCTGAAGATGTGCTCCACGCAGGACGTGCGCTTCGCCGAGGGCATGATCGACGAGGGTCGCGGCCTCGCCAACAAGCTGTTCAACGCGACGCGCCTCGTGCTGCTCAACGCGGACCCCGAGGCCGCGCCCGCGGCGAACGGCCTGCTGTCGGCCGACCGCTGGATCCTCGACCGCCTCGCCGCCACGATCGACGAGGTCACGACGCAGTACGAGGAGTTCCAGTTCTCGGCTGCGACGAAGACGCTCTACGCCTTCATCTGGAACGAGTTCTGCGACTGGTACCTCGAGGCGATCAAGGCGCGCCTGTACGGCGACGACGCGGCCTCGAAGCTGGCGGCGTCCGAGACCGCGCTGCTCGTGATCGAACGCACGCTCGGCCTGCTGCACCCGATGTGCCCGTTCGTCACCGAGGAGCTGTGGTCGTTCCTGCCGGAGCGCGACGGCCTGCTCGCCGTGTCGGCCTTCCCGACCAGCGACGGCATTCCGCGCGATCCCGCCGCCGCGGCCACGGTTGGCGCGATCATCGAGGCCGTCACCGGCCTGCGCCGTCTGCGCCAGGACGCGGACCTCGGCCCGAAGGCACCGCTCACCGCGACATTGTCCGGCGATGCCGACGCACTCCGCGCGGAAGCCCCGCTGCTCGCGGCGCTTGGCTCGATCGAACTCGTCGAGACGGCTGCCGCCGGCCCCGCCGTGCCGCTTCCCGCAGGGACGGCCACGCTGCATATCCAGGGCGACGGCCTCGCGGGCAAGCTGCGCGATCGCCTCGCCAAGCGCCTCGAGGAGGCGCGAGCCGAGGCGAAGAAGGCCGAGTCGAAGCTGGGCAACGCGAAGTTCGTCGAGCGCGCCCCGGCGGAAGTGGTCGCGGAGGAGCGCGAGCGCGTCGAGCGCTTCACGCGCGATGCCGCCGAGCTCGAGGCGCAGCTCGCCGCGCTCGACGCGGGCTGATCCCGATGGACCGCGCCGGCGAGATCCTCCAGACGAGGACCATGTTCGGCATGGAGCTGGGGCTCGAGCGCATCACCGCGATGCTCGAGCGGCTCGGCAACCCGCAGCGCTCGTTCCACGCGATCCACGTCGTCGGCACCAACGGCAAGTCCTCGACCACGCGTTTCATCGCCGCCGCGCTCGCCGCACAGGGAGCCAAGGCCGGCGCGTACCTCTCGCCGCACATCAACGGCTGGAATGAGCGCGTGCTGATCGCGGAGCCGCGTCGCCTGCCCGCCCCGATCGACGCGGGCGCGTTCGCCGACGCGATCGAGGCCGCGGAGGACGCAGCGCTCGCCGTCGACGCGGAGCGCGGGGGCGCGTGCACGCAGTTCGAGGTGCTCACCGCCGGCGCGCTGCTCGCGCTGCGCGAGGCCGGAGTGGAGGTCGCCGCGATCGAGGCCGGACTCGGCGGGCGCCTCGACGCGACCAACGTCCTCGACGCTCCGGTCGTCGTGCTGACCGGCGTCGCGCTCGAGCACACGGAGCACCTCGGGAACACGCGCGAGCTGATCGCCGCGGAGAAGCTCGCGGTCCTGCGGCCGGGGGCGGTGCTCGTGGCCGGCGGCATGGACGACGAGATCCGCCCGACGGTCGAGCGCCTCGCGGCCGAGCACGGCGTGGCGCGCGCGCTGCTCGTCGCACCCGGCATGCTCGACGACGAGCTGCCGGACCTGATGGCGGCGGGCACCTTCCAGCGCGCCAACGCGACGGTCGCGCTCGGTGCGGCGGCGGCGCTCGTCGGCGAGCAGTTCCGCGCCCGCGCGGCGATGGAGGCGATCGCGAAGGTGATCGTGCCCGGACGCCTCGAGGTCATCGGCCGCTACCCGCTCGTGGTGCGCGATGCCGCGCACAATCCCGACGGCGCCCGTGTGCTGGCGGGCGAGCTACAGCTCGCGCTGCGTGGCGCGTCGCCGGTGATCGGGGTGATCGCGCTGCTCGCCGACAAGGACGTCGACGGTGTCCTCAGCGCACTGGCCGGCTCCTTCGACGCCGTCATCGCCACCGCGACGGAGTCCGAGCGGGCCCTGCCCGCCGAGCGTCTGATGGCCGCCTGCGCCGCACACGGGATCGACGCGGAGGTCGTGGCGGAGCCGGAGGCGGCGTTGACCCGTGCGCGCTTCCGCGCAGGCTCGGGCGGCGCGGTCGTGATCGCCGGATCGCTGACGCTGCTCGAGGAGCTCGCGCGCTAGACCAGCAGCCGGCCGAATACGTAGCCGAGCACGTACGCCAGCAGGATCAGCCCCGCGAGGATCAGCACGGCGAAGATCAGGACGGTCGGACGGCCTCTCACACGGCTGATCGTACCGGGCGACCTGCGCACCGCGACGCCGCTGCCGGTCATGATTCGGGGACGCCGGCGCCGCTGGCGCCCGACTACGACCGCACCAGGGGAACCATGGAGACCACGCTCGTCCTGCTCAAGCCCGACGCCGTCCGCCGCCAGCTGATGAGCGAGATCATCGGCCGGTTCGAGCGCCGCGGCTTCACCTTCCGCGGTATGCGCCTGCTGCAGCTCGACCGAGCCACGGCCGAGCAGCACTACGCCGAGCACGCGGAGCGCCCGTTCTTCGGCGAGCTCGTCGACTTCATCACGTCCGGCCCGATCGTCGCGCTCGCCTTGCAGGGCAACGGCGCCGTCGCGACCGTCCGCGACATGATGGGCAAGACCAACCCGCTCGATTCCGCGCCCGGCACGATCCGCGGCGACCTCGCCCTCGAGCTGGCCGAGAACATCATCCACGGTTCGGATTCGCCTGAGTCGGCCGAGCGCGAGCTCGCGATCTACTTCCCCGACGGCCTGCTCTAGGCCCTCGGTTCAGCGCGGCGCGGGCGTCTTCGGCGCCCGCGTCTTGCGCTGGAACCGCCGCTGCTCGTCGGTGCCGCCCGGCAGATCGGCCGGCGGCTCGCCGTCGTCATCGTCCTCATCCTCGTCGTCCGCCCAGCCGCGTGCCAGATAGAGGAACGCGGCGCCGGCGATACCCGCCACCAGCAGCGCCAGCGCGAAGATGCGCTCCGACGACACGATCACGATCGCGCTCATCGCCACCCCGAACGCCAGGATCGCGACGCCGGCGAGCAGCGACATGACCCGCGGCGCAACGTGGCGTTGCGGGGGGCGCGAGCGGGCGGCGACGATCACCGCCACCAGCACGATGATGATCTCGATCGCGATCACACGGAAACGGTAACGGAGCCCGCATGCCATGATCCGCGGCGTGAGCCACGTCCAGAACATCAAGGCCGTCGGGCACGACCTGCACGAGGCGGAGGAGTTCGTCTTCGAGCCGACCACGGTGCCGCAGAAGATCCTGCGGATCGTCGTGTGGCTGGCGATCGTGTTCGGCACGCTCGCGGCGCTGCAGGCGATCGGGATCGATCCGATCGGGTGGCTGCGCGGCGTGGCCAACTCGATGGCGGACATCGAGCCGAAGTACCTCATCGCCGGCATCGTCTTCCAGACTGCGAACGTCCTGCTGGTCGGCTTCGCGTATGTGGCGATCTGGCGCTCGGCCTATCCGCAGGCCGGCAAGATCCCGGTCGGGCAGGTCGTCGCGTGCTTCGTGGTGTCGATCGCGCTCAACAGCGTCCTGCCCATGAGCATCGGCTCGTGGGTGATGCTCTTCATGTTCCTGGCGATCATCCCCGGTGCGACCGCGGCCGGCATGGCCTCCGGCTTCGGCGTCAGCAAGATGTTCTTCTTCGTGATGGGCATCATCACGTACGCCTACCTATTCATCTCGATCTCCGGCGCTCTCAACACCGCGGTCGGCGGGATCCAGAACCACCTGCCGGCGCTGATCGCGATTCTGATCGCGGTCGTGATCCTGATCGTCGTGCTGCTGAAGACGTTCCGGCAGAAGGCGATCAACAGCGTCAAGAACCTGAAGCAGGGCGCGAAGATCCTCAGCACACCGAAGCCGCTGATCCTGCTCGTGCTGCTGCCGCAGGCGCTCGGGTACAGCTTCCAGATCCTGACGACCGCGGCGTTCATGCGCGGGTACGGGATCCCGGTCTCGATCGGGAACATCATCCTCAACAACGCGGCCAACTCGCTCGCGACGATCACGGCGGTCACGCCCGGCGGCGTGGGGGCGACGCAGGGCCTCACGACGATCGCACTCCACGGCGTCGCGACCCCGACCCAGATCGCCGGCTACTCGCTTGCTCAGCAGCTGATCCTGACCGCGTGGAACTGCCTGCTCGCGACCGTGCTCGTGCTGGTGTTCTTCGGTTGGAGCGGCGGCCGGCAGATCGTCACGAACTCCCTCGTCAGCGCCCGCGAGGACATGCACGACAAGCGCGTCGCCAGCAAGCAGGCGAAGGCGGAGAAGAAGGCGGCCAAGCAGGCCGGTGCCGAGTCCGCCGGGCCGCACAGCGTCGACGGCACGTCGACGCCGCCTGATCAGGAGTAGGGAGGACGTGGCGTCACGCACCGCCTGCACCGGAGCTCGAAAGTCGCTGGTCTCGATCCGCCGCTGAGATCGGGACGTCGGGAACCTCACCCGCAGCGCCCGCCTAGATCGAGAAGTCGACGCCCTCGGCTTCGACGCTCAGTTCGAACGGATCGGCGTTGAACGAGAAGCCGCCGTTGATGTTGATGAACGTCCCCCAGCCGCCCCAGCCGCCGCTGTAGCAGGTGAGGCAGGTCGTATGACCGCCGAGCCACCAGGGCCAGTGGACGCAGGCGCAGCTGTAGGAGTTCGCGAACGCGTTGTACCACTGCACCTGCACGTCGGCATCGGCGCTCGCCGAGACCGAGAAGTACGGCGCGGCATCCGAGATCAGCAGGGTTTCCGTGTACGAGAAGCACGCCTGCCAGTTGGCGGGCCAGATCTCCGTGGTGCCGGTGCACGAGCTGCCGCTCGAGTCCGACGTGATGCTGAAGAAGCCGTTCGCGCCGATCACGATCGTCGGGAAGTTGTAGGTAATCCCGTAGACGTCGAGGGAGCCGGACATGGTCAGCGTCGTGGTGGTCGCCTGCGAGCAGCTCGGGTCGGTGCAGTTGGTGAAGACCCCCGACATCGAGGCGTCCGCCAGGTCGGGGATGTCGAGATTGCCGGCCGCGGCCAGGTAGAAGAGCGGCGCGCCGCCGTTCTCGATGAACGTCAGCTGGCCGTTGAGTGTCGCGAGGTCGGCGTTGAGCGCGATCTGCGCGTTCATGCCGAAGCTCGACGGCGTCTGATTCAGGTACACGGTCGTGTTGCCGAGGTTGAACCCGTCGAAGACCAGGTTGGCAGAGGCCGTCAGCGAGGTCGACGGCTGGCCGTTCTGCATCGAGAAGGCACCGGCGAAGGCGAGCGTGGTGCCACCGACGTCGAAGTTCGCTGCGCCGGAGATGCTCTCGTTGCCGTTCTGGCTGGCGACGGCGACCTGCATGTCCATCACGAAACCGGCGACGTCGAGGTTGCCGCTGCCGGTGAACGAGAAGTTGCCGTTCGAGTTGAAGTCGCCCGCGACGGTGATCTCGTTGTTCGTGCTCTGCGGCGACAGCGCGATGGTGGCGTTGAGGTTCGCGTAGTCGTCCGTGCCGACGTGGCCGAGGCCGACGTTGCCCGTCAGGCCGAAGCCGTCGATGCCGATCGCCACGTTCGTGGCGGCGAAGCTGAAGTCGCCGGGGCTGCCCTGCACCTGCTGGCCGGCGCTGTTGGTGACGGTCTCGGCGCAGCCGCTCTCGTAGACGAGGGTGCCTTCAAGGGTGGCGGTGAAGAACGGGGCGTAGGCGAACGAGCCGGAGAACGCGACGCACTGCGGCGAGATCTCGAGCGTGGCGGGGTTGGCGGCGGTGCCGATGCTGAAGCCCGCGGCGGTCGTCAGGACGACGGCCGCGTTGAGGTCGAACGCCCCGGTCGATTGGGTGTACGACATGTCGAACGTGCCGTTGGCCATGGCCGCAGGTCCGAAGTTGAGGTTCGCCTGGATCTGGACGTTGACGTACTCGACGACGCCGTTGTCGATCGTGGCGTCGAACGCCTGCACGTTGACCGTGTTGCCCATGATGTCCATGTCGCCCGAGGCGGCGATCGACAGGTCGTTCGTGGAGGGCCCGTAGGTGACGTTGAGCGCGATCGAGAGATTGCTCAGCGAGAAGCCGGCGACGTTCAGCGATTGCGACTGCGAGACCTTGAGTCCCGCGGTGGTCGTGGAGGTTGCCCCGTCGTAGCTGAGATCGCCGCTGACGTCGATCGTCGTGCCGAACATCGTGAATCCGCCGGCGAACGTGACGGTGTCGATCTGCGTCTGCTCGTTGAGCGAGACGGTGACGGTGGTCTGCTGGAACTGCATGCCGCCGCCCGTGCCGGGGATGGTGAACGCGCCGACGGTGATGCTGGCGTTGAAGATCGTCGGGTCGAAGCTGAGGGCGGCCTGGACGTCGACCTCCGTGCCAAACAGCTGTCCGTCGAACGCCATCGAGAAGCCCGGCTGGATCACGATCGGCGTGCCGCCGACGTTGCCGAGGGTGCAGCCGTCGGGGGCGATCACGAATTCGAAGTACGTCGCCTGCAGCGAGCCGCCGCCGACGCTGAGGATCGGGGTGGTGCCGGTCGACGAGCCGACCTGCACTTCGATGCACGGGTTGTCCTCGGAGAGCTCGGCGCCGATCGCGACGGGGATGTTGCCCGGCACGCCGAAGGCGCTCGTGAGCGCGGGCGGCAGGGAACCGGTGTTGAGGCTCGCGTAGAGCGCGACCGTCGGCGTGGGGAAGGGGACGCTGACGAGGTCGGCGCCGAGGGTGATGACGGCCTCGTTGATCGTGAGACCCTGATCGCCGAATGCGTTCTGCCAGTTCTCGATGCCGAACGAGGCGGAGACCTGCTGCGTGGTGAAGTCGTACGAGACCTCCACGGACATCTGCGGCGGCGATGACGTGCCGCCGCCGACCGCGGCTGCGCTGAGGTTGGCGACGCCGCCCGCCGACACCGTCAGGCCCTCGGCGTTGTTGGTGATGCCGAAGTTGAGCGACGGCATCTGGATCTTCGATCCGCCGGACGGGATCGAGTAGCTGCCGGGGATGTCGACGATCGCGTTGAAGAAGCCGGTGGTCGGGTCGAACTGGATCGTGCTGATGGCGTTCGGCAGGGAGGCTCCGACCAGTGTGGAGAACCATTGCGGCGAGGAGTACCCGCCGGTCACGGAGATCTCGCCGGGGGTCAGCGCGATGGTCTGCTTGCCGAAGCTCGGCAGGTCGAAGGACATCGTCGAGCCGAAGGACGAGTAGCCGAAGGCCGTGCCCGACTGGGAGCCGTTGCCGCCGCTGAGGGTGACGCCGTCGGCATCCCAGCCGCCCATCGAGATGCCCTGCGAGGTGATGTTGGTCGCGATCTCGGAGAAGTCGCCGAGACCCGGCACGGTCAGGCCGCCGGCGGTGCTGATCGACCAGCCGCTCTCCGTCGCCCCGGTGAAGGTCGGCGCGCCGGTCGTAGGTGTGACGCTGCCGGCAGGCAGGTCATAGCCCACGGTGATCGACGGATTCGAGAACGACAGGCCCGGAGCGACGTTGATGCCGTTCGGCACGTCGGCGTAGAGCGAGAATCCGGATCCGCCGCCGATGCCGAAGACCGCGTCCGCATCGGCGGTGATCGAGTCGCCGACGGGCGGATTCAGGTTCGCCGTCGTCGAGATCATCATGAACAGGTCCGCCTTCGGGCAGACGAGGTTCGTGAGGGTGCACGAGCTGCCCATGTCGAGCGTGGTGTTGTTGAGGGTCAGCACGGACGAGACGGTCCACGTCGGGATCACGGCCTTGACGTCCCAGTTCCAGGCGGCGTTGGTCTGCCCGATCGAGCCCGAGAAGTCGGACGGCGTCACGTTCAGACCAGGCAGCGGCTGCCAGGTGGGGCCACCGCTGGCGGAGAGCGTGACGTTCCAGTTGGTCGTGTCGGTGTAGCTGAAGGCCGCGTTGAGGTTCGTCGGCGTCTCGCTGCCGCTGCTGATCGCGACCGTCGCCTTGCCGGTGAAGATCGGGCCGGTCGTGGCCGAGGTCCAGGTGGCGGTCAGCGTCGTCAGCTGCACGCCGCTCGCGAGGGTGGCGGGCGAGCCGATCGAGCCCGTCACGGTGGAGACGACGGAGCCGCTCGTATTGGTGACGTTGCCGGACACGTCGACCGCCGCGTTGCCCACCGTGACGATGTCCTGGGCGGAGACGGACGCGCTGTACGTGCCGTTGTTGTTGAGGGTGCCGCTGACGCTGACGCCGTGGCTGCCATCGCTGCCCGTCGCGGTGATCGTGCCGTAGACGCCCGCGGTCGGTCCGAAGGAGAGGTTGGCGTTGCCGCTCCAGCCGGCGGGCAGGGTCAGGAGCGGGAACTGCGGGACCGGGATGTCGCCGATCAGCTGGGCGATGGTGCCGCCGCTGGACGACCCGCCGCCGCTCGAGCCGCCGCCGTTGCCGCCGGGCGCGACGAACACCAGGGACAGCGGGTTGTTCGTGATCGAGACGTTCGGCAGGCGCCACGAGCTCGGCAGCGACAGCGAGGCCTGCGGCATCGTGATGGTGGGGCTCAGCGAGGTGCCCTCGACGTCATTGACGCTGACGGTCGCGTTCGTGATCGTGGCGGTCAGGCCCGGGATGGCGGTGATCGAGCCGCTCAGCGTCGCGGTCATCGAGAAGGCCGGCGTGCCGCCGAGTCCGAACACGGCATCGGCCGCGATCGTGATCGGGTCGCTCAGCGGCGGATCGACGACCGCCGTCGTGTCGATGTTGAAGAACACCATCGACTTCGGGCAGGTGATGCCCTTCGTGGCGGTGCAGGCGCCCGACAGCTCCAGCGTCGTCTTCGTCAGCGTCAGCACCGACGCGGCCTTCCAGGTCGGCACGTTCGCGGTGACGTTCCACTGCCACGCGCCGTTGTCCTGGGCGATGCTGCCCGAGAAGTCGGACGGGGAGATGCTCAGGCCATTGAGCGGCTGCCACGTGGGGCCGCCGCTGCCGGTCAGCGTCGCGCTCCAGTTCGAAGGATCGGTGTAGGAGAGCGTCGCGTTGAGCGCCGTCGGCGTCGCGCCGGACGTGCTCAGGGCGACGGTCGCCGATCCGGTCAGGATCGGGCCGTTCGAGGCCGTCGTCCAGTTCGCCTTCAGGGTCGAGAGTGCGACGCCGGGTGCGAGAGCGGTGGAGGAGGTCGTCGAGCCCGCGATCGAGGATACGGTGGTGCCGGACGCGTTGCTCGTGGTGCCGCTCATGTCGAGCGACGTGCTGCCGATGGTCAGGATGTCGTTGGCCGTGACGCTGGCGGTGAAGGTGCCGGTCGTCGAGAGCGAGCCCGTCACGGCGACCTGGCCGCTGCCGTTGGTGGCGCTGGCGTCGACGGCGCCGGTGGTGGTGGCGCCATTGGGCGTGAAGGTCAGCGTCGTCGAGCCGGTCCAGCCGCTCGGCAGCGTCAGGAACGGGAAGGCCTTCGCGGTGATCGAGCCGCTCAGTTGCGCGTTGGCGCTGCTGCCGCCCGTGAACACGAGCGACAGCGGCGTGCTGCCGATCGAGATCGCCGGCAGCTGCCAGCTGGCGGGCGTGGCGACGGTGCCGGAGGTGATCTCGATGCCGGCGGGCATCACGTAGCCCGCGGCATTGGAGATGGTGACGCCGCCGACGGTGAAGCTCGAGGCCGAGAACGGCGTGCCGTCGCTCGGCGTGGATGCCTGTCGCGTGCCCGCGCCCTTGCCGCTGCATGCGCTGGTCTGGGCGGCGGAGGGTGGCGTGATCGTCCCGAAGGTGGCGCTGTTGCCCGTGCCGAGCGGGAGATTGAGCGAGCCGCTGCCCGAGGCCTTGGCCGTCTGCGTGAGGAACGAGCAGTACGCCTTGCCGGCGGACGCGCCGACGGAGACCGTCACGGTGCCCGTCCCCTGCGTGCCCGTGTTGTCGGTGGCCGTGACGGTGTACACGAGCAGTCCGGTGCGGCCGGGGACCCTGATCTTCGCGACGGATGACGTGTCATCGGAGATCGGCGTCTTGGTGCCGCTCACCTGCGCCCACTTGTACTTGAGCTCGCCGTTGCCGCCGGAGACCCGGACCTCGAGTGCCAGCTCCGCGTTCGGCGCGGCCGTCAGCAGCGGACCGCCGGCCACCGAGACGGTCGGCGGCGAGGCCTGCGTCGTGACGGTCGCGTCGGCGGTGCTGTGCGCGCCGGCGCCATCGGTGGCGGTGACGCGGAAGCCCAGCCCCTCGCTGGTGCTCGGCATCGTGAAGACCGCCGTGGAGCCGGTCTTCGCCGAGAGGGCGACCGACGGTCCGGAGGTCTGCGCCCAGCTGTAGGTCACCGTGCCCGTGCCGCCCTGCGCGAGTGCCGTGAGCTGCACCTTGCTGCCGGGCAGTGCGCCGAGCGACGGGGCGCCGACGATGCTGGCGGCAAGCGCCTGCGTGGTGTCGGTGGCCTTCACGTCGGAGCCGACATCGACCGTCACGCGTGCGGAGCCCTGCTTGCCGCCGCCGTCGGTGACGGTGACGGTGTAGCTGACGAGCCCCTTCGTCGCCGGCATGTGCGCCTTCGTGCTCTCGCCGGCGGCATCCGAGAGCGTGGTGGGTGCACCGGCCGACTGCTTCCACGCGTAGTGCCGTTCGCCGGACCCGCCGCTGACAACTGCGCGGAGGGTCAACTCGGCGCCGGTCGCCGCGCTCTGCAGCGTGCCACCCTCGATCGTCACCTTCGGGCCGCCCTTGAGTGCCGCGCTGCCCTTGGCCGCGTTCGCCTTCTGCGTCGCCTTCGCCGAGGAGGCGCGCTGGCTGTCGCGCTTGCGGCGATCCGCCTCGGCGGCCTTCTGCTTCGACTTCTGGGCGGCCTTCTTGCCCGCCACGTCGCTGCTCTTGCCCGACGACGTGCGCTCACCGCCCTGCTTGAGCTTCTGCGGCGGGACCGCCGTGGTGCGCACGACCTGGGTGCGCGTGGAGCTGTGGTCGGAGATCGTCAGCTCGAAGACGTACGTGGTGCGCCGCTTCACGCCGGGGATCAGGGCGCGGGCGGTGGCGGCATGGGGATGCTCGACGCGCACGACCGGCGACGGCGTCGCGGACGGGCACTTGCCGAATGCCTTGACGTCTTCCGCGGTCGTGCAGCGCTGCACCCAGGTGTAGTCGAGGGAGACGCCGTTGCCGGCGCTCTTGCTGCCCTTCAGCACGACGGTGCGCAGCTTCTTCGAGTTGCTCGACGCGGCGAGCGTCGACGGCGAGGCGGAGGCGGCGATCGAGATGGGGGAGCGCACGGGCAGCTTCTGGTGCACGACGCCGACCTCGACGTGCCTGGTCGCGATGGTGCGCGCCGTCGCGTTCCACGTGGTGGCGGCGACGCGCTTCTTGCCGGTGGCGTCGACGAGCAGCGTCACCTTCGGCGTGCGCGTGCGCTGGGCGAGCGTCGGCGCGAAATCGCATGTCAGCGCCTGGCCGCTGCGGCTGCAGGTCCAGTTCGAGCCCGTCGCGCTGACGAGCGAGATGCCGGTGGGCAGCGTGGTGGTGACCCGCAGTCGATCGATCGCGTTGTGCTTCTGCAGGTTCGCCGCGCTCATCGTGATCTCGCCGCGCCCACCCGAGTCGGGGATCTGCCGGACATCCGTCGAGATGCGGACCGTGCGGTCCGTGGCGACCACGCGCAGACGGACGGGAACGCGGTCCTCGCCCGGATCGCCCGACAGCTTCGCGATGACGGGCCCGAGCGGCGCGTCCTTCGTCTCGCGCGACGGCAGCACGGTGATGTCGATGGTGCCGACGACTCCGCCGGGGGCGACGGCCGCTGAGGGGCTCAGTGAGCACGACACGTTGCGACCGGTCGTGCAGGTCCCCTCGCCGTTGACGCCGGCGGAGATGAGCTTCACGCCGCTGCCGATGGTCTCGGAGATCGAGACCGTCGATCCGGCCGGCACCGCATCACCGCCGTGATTCTCGAGCTGCACGCGGTACGTGAACGCCTGGTCCTTCATCACCTTGGTGTGGCCGCCGTCCTTCCACGTCTTCCAGGTGTGGCCGTCGCTCTTGAACTGGATCGAGGGGGCGATGCGCGGATCGCCGACGTCCTGCACGATGAAGGGCACGGTGTGGGAGATGTCGTGCCGGCTGTTGTCGGCGTACGGCGTCGTCGTGATCTTCCCGTGCGTCGCCGGCGTGGCCGTCGTCGTCGCCGCCGTGACGTCGATCGTCGCGTACTTGCCGACGGCCACGGAGGAGGTCGGGTTGACGCACTCGGCGCCGAGGCTGTTCGGCGTGCATGTCCAGCCGCTCGTGTGGCTGGTCAGCGTGATGCCCTTCGGCAGTGCGATGCGCACACCCGGGTGCGTGGCGGTCACGTCGCCGGTGTTGCGCACGCGGATGCGCAGCTGGGTGGTGCGGCCCTGCGCGACGTCGATGCCGTGCTTGGCCTCGACGCGCGCCGTCATCGTCGCCGGCTGCAGGACGTGGAACTTCCAGCTGTAGCGCTGCGAGAAGCACGTCGTGCCCTTCTGGCGCGCCGTCGTCGCCCCCTGGTCGGCGATCGTGGTCCAGTTGACCTTGCCGCTCAGCTGCCACTTGATGCGCTTCGCCTTGCCATCCGACAGCCGCACGAGCGGAGTCCAGTGGACGTGCAGGTACTCCGCCTCGGCGCCGATGTCGACGGGGCGGTGGTACGTGCAGATGGTGGTGCCCGTGGCGTCGGAGCAGGACCAGCCGACGCCGGTCACCGTGAACGCCACGTCCGGCGCGCTCTCCGGAAGGATGCCCTGGACCATCAGCGAGGGCTTACCGCCGACGCTCTGCGCGACGAGGCCGCCAACGTTGCGCAGGCGGATCACGAAGTCGCGCTCGCTGCCGACGCTGTCGGTGGCGTCGATCGTGGAGCGGATCAGCGGCTGGACGAAGCCGGTGATCGCCTCCGCCGCCACCGTGCTCGTCGCGGTGAGCGTGCCGGCCTCCGTGGGGACGGCGAGGGCGGCGGTGATGTCGCCGAGGGCGATCTGCTGCGCGACGCTCGGATCGGGCGGGTTCGGTGTGTTCTTCGGCGGCGTCGGCACGAGATTCGGCGCGGCCTTCACGATCATGAAGAGCTCGACGACCTGGTTCGGCTGCACGGACGCGGCTTCGGTCGAGGTGAGGCTGCGGTTCATCGTGCAGGTGACGACCTGTCCAGCGGTCGTGCAGGTGAAGGCGCCGTTCATGCGCGCCTGGTCGCGATCGTCGGCCTGCACGCCGACGTACGTGAGGCCCGCGGGGAGCGTGATCGTGGTCGTGAGCGGTCCGCCCGACAGCGTGGTGTGGTCGTACTTCATCGCCATCTGGATCACGCCGGTGCGGCCCTGGCCGATCGTGAAGTACTTCGACTTGCTCTGGCCGTTCGAGTTCGAGCGGCCGATCGGCTTCACCTCGATCCACGCGTACGGCGCGTCCGACGAGCGTGTCGCCGCGGTCTGCTCGGCGGTGAGCGCGGTGGACACGGCGGCGGTCGTCGCAACGGGAGCGGCGGTCGCGTCGGCGCCGGTCGCCGGCGCCTCCTGCGCCCCGGCGGCTGCGGTGAGGGCGAGCAGCGCGAGCAGCAGCGCGGCGGCGAATGGCCCTGCTCGACGGACGACTCCCAGCTGGTTCACGGATCCCTCAATCCCCGCTCCTCCGGTGCAGATCCGGAGAAGGTGGCGAGACGATAACGGAGGTGGCTGCGATTGGGTAGAAACTGCGACCCGGAATACCGCGGCCGAGTGCAGGGCATGCGCGGCTGCGGTTCTATCCTCCGTGCGTGGGCGCTTCGCAGATCATGGTGTTCGCCGCTGATCGCGCGCTCCGTCCGGTTGACGTCTCCGACGTGGAGCGCCGGGCGCTGCTCCTGCCCGGCGTGATCGGCGTCGCGCCGGGTCGAGCGGCGGATCTCGTCGAGGTGACGTACGACCCCGAGCGGCTCAATCCCGAGCTTCTGCGTCTCCAGCTCGAGAGCCCCTACCTGCGACTCGCGGGCAAGGATCCGCTGGGCCAGCGCCTCGCCGCGGCCTTCGCGCCCCGCCGCATCGGGCACACGGTCTCGTTGCTCGCGCACGCGCCGAACCGCATCGCGATCGGCTTCGTCGCGGCCACGCTGCTGCTGCTGATCGTCGGCGTCATCGTCGAGCGATTCTCGTTCGCCGCCGCGCTCCCGATCTGGGGGGTCGCGTTCTTCACCGGCGGCTGGTTCGCGCTTCGCACCACGATCGCGTCGCTGCGCCACCGCTCGCTCGACGTGGACCTGCTGATGCTCATCGCCGCGGCCGGCGCGTACTCCGTCGAGGCCTTCTGGGAGGGAGCGGTCCTGCTGTTCCTGTTCTCGCTCGGCAACGTCCTCGAGGAGTTCGCGCTCGGGCGCACCGAGGCCTCGATCCGCGCGCTGATGGATCTGAGGCCCGAGACGGTCACGATCAAGGAGGCGGACGGGGCCGAGCGCACGGTGCCGATCGACGAGATCGCGCCCGGCATGGTCGCGATCGTCCGTCCCGGTGACCGCATCCCCGTTGACGGCACCGTCGCCGACGGCCGCTCCGCGGTCGACCAGTCCGCGATCACCGGCGAGTCGATGCCCGTGCCGCGCGACGTCGGCGATCCCGTGATGGCGGGCAGCGTCAACCTCGACGGCTATCTCGAGATCCGCATCGACCGGCGCGCGGATGACACGGTGCTCGCGAAGGTGATCGACCTCGTGCGCGACGCGCGCGAGCAGCGGGCGCCGGCGCAGCGCATGCTCGACCGCTACCAGCCGATCTACGTTGTTGGCGTGCTCGGCATCTCCGGGGGCGCGCTCGCCGTGCTGCTCCTGATGGGACACTCGTTCTCGGCGGCGTTCCTGCAGTCGATGACGCTGCTCGTCGTCGCCTCGCCGTGCGCGCTCGTCATCTCCGTGCCCGCGACGATGCTGTCGGCGATCGCGTCAGGTGCGAGGCGCGGCATCCTCGTCAAGGGCTCCGGGCCGATGGAGGGCATCGCGGAGCTGACGACGATCGCCTTCGACAAGACCGGGACGCTGACGAAGGGGCGCCCATCCGTGGTGGAAATCGGCGTGATCGGCGACGTACCGGAGACCGAGGTGCTGCGCCTTGCGGCGGCCGTCGAGAGTCGCAGCGAGCACCACCTCGCCGTGGCGATCGTCGGCGAGGCTGCCGAGCGCGGACTCGAGCTGCCCGCATGCGACGACTTCTCCGCGAGCGTTGGACGAGGTGTGGCCGCGACGATCGAGGGGCGTGCGGTGCTCGCCGGCAATATCGACTTCCTCGTCGAGCGCGGCATTGCGACCGACGGGCCGTTCGAGGCGTTCCGCACCCGCATCGACACGGCGACGATCGTCGGCATCGTGCGCGACGGCGCGCTGATCGGCATGATCGCGGTGGCCGACGAACTGCGGCCCGAGTCGGCCGAGGCGATCCGGCGCCTCAAGGAGCTGGGGATCGAGACCGCGATGCTGTCGGGCGATCGGCAGGCGGTCGCGGACCGCGTGGCCGCGGAGATCGGCATCGACGAGCCGCTCGGCGACCTTCTGCCCGACCAGAAGGTCGAGCGAATCCGCGTCCTCGCCGGCGACGGCAAGATCGGCATGGTCGGCGACGGCGTCAACGACGCGCCGGCCCTCGCGGTCGCCGACGTCGGCATCGCGATGGGCGGCCGCGGCACCGACCAGGCGCTCGAGACCGCCGACGTCGTGCTGATGGCGGACCGCCTGCTCGACGTGCCGTACGCCATCGAGCTGGCGCGCCGCATGCGCCGCGTCGTGCGCCAGAACCTCGTCTTCGCCGGCAGCGTGATCATCACGCTCGCAGTGCTGACGCTGTTCGACAAGGTGCCGCTGCCGCTCGGCGTCGTCGGCCACGAGGG
>CAWUMZ010000002.1:0-38475 GCA_963923625.1 uncultured bacterium
CGGAGACGTCCATCATCGCGTGCACATGCGGAGCGAGCAGCGCGCCGTCGACGAGCCGCGGGTGCGGGCGGCGGTGGCGCTCGATGCACTCGTCGGCACCCGGCAGATCCTGCAGCGACGGATCGAGCAGCGCGGCGAGACCCGCCGCCGACTCGCCGAGCGTGCCGGTCACCGCGATCACGTCGCCGGGCCGCGCCCCATCACGGCCTGGCGGATCGATCGGCGCTCGGCCCAGCACGCTGATCGACAGCGCGAGGCCCGAGCCGCGAGCCACATCGCCGCCGACGATCGGGCAGTCGTAGAGGCGCGAGCACACCTCGAGTCCGGTGTAGATCGGCTCGAGCGATGCCGCGTCGCCATCGCCGATCACGATCGAGACCAACGCTGCGATCGGCATGGCGCCCATCGCGGCGATGTCCGAGAGGTTGACGGCCAGCGCCTTCCAGCCGACATCGGCCGGGCTCGAGAGGTCGCGGCGGAAGTGCACGCCGTCGACCTGGGCATCGACCGTCCAGACGAGATCGGGCGCGAGCACCGCGGCGTCATCGCCCATGCCGCGCGGGATGCCGGGCGTCTCGCGGCCGACGATCGCGGCGAGCCCGGCCATCAGCGCGTCCTCATCGACGTGCGCCGTGCCCTCGCCCCATCCCGGCTGATCCGCCACCTGCTCCTCGGTCCTCTCGTCGGCCTGACCGGGATCGTACCCCGGCCGCGGCGCCGGGTCAGTCTGCGCGGTCGGGCTGCCACGATGCGCGCCACGCATCGTCGTCCGTGCGGAACACGCAGTCGGCGCGCTCCCGCGTGCCCTCCCGTGCGAAGGTGACGCGCTCCTGCGCGGCCCAGCGATCCCAGTGGTCGACATACAGCTCGCCGTCGCGCGCGATGGCGCGCGCATACCGCTCGTCGGCATCGGCTTCGAGCCACAGCAGGAGGCTGGTGAACTCCGCCGCCGCCATCGAGCCCGTCCCGACGCCCTCGACGATCGTCAGAGGCATGACAGCGATCGACTCCCGGTCGAGCTCGCGCATCGCGTACCAGTCCCAGCGCCGCACGGTCGGCTGCTCACCGCGCGCCAGCGGTGCGAGCACGTCGGCGACGAGCCGCGCGGCTCCCTCATCGAGGCCGTCCCACCCCGGATAGAGATCCTCCAGCCGCAGCAGGCCCGCGCCGCTGGCCGCCGCGAGACGCGTGGCGAACGTCGACTTGCCGCTGCCGGACGGGCCGTCGATCGCGACGATCGTCGTCGCCCCGGCGCGCGGCTCCAGCGCTTGGATCTCCTGCGCGAGCGCTGCGAGCTGCGTGGCGTCCATCAGCCCTTCGGCAGATAGTCGTTCGTCCAGGCCTGCGACCAGTCCGGCTTGGTCGTCAGCGCCTTGCCGTCGGCATCGGTCAGCAGCTTGTTGTCGTACAGGTAGTCGTAGAACGTCGCGACCCGCGCGCCGTCGATCGCGCCGAAGGCATCGGCCTCGTCGCTGTAGTACCCATCCTTCGCCAGCAGCTCGGCGCTGCGCTTGACGATCTCCGGGTTCTTCAGCGTCTGCGGATTGGCCTTGACGAGCAGCGCCGCCGCCTCGTCCGGGTGCTTCGCCGCGTACGCGTAACCCCGCTGCGTCGCGGCCAGGAAGCGCCGCGCGACATCGGGGTTCGCCGTCAGCCACGCGTTGCTCGAGATGATCGTCGTCGAGTAGTTGCTCGGATAGCCGTAGTCGGCGGGATCGAAGTACTTCATCGGCTTGCCGAGCACCTCGGCCTCCACGCCCTCCCAGCTCGACGCCGAGATCGTGAAGTCGGCCCGGCCGCCGTAGACGGCCTGGTACGCGGCCGAGTCGAGGACCACCTTCTTGAAGTCGCCCGTGCCGCCGTCGGCCTTGATCACGGATGCCACCTCGGACTCCTCGCTCGGCGTGCCGAATCCGGCGTACGTCTTGCCGTCGAGGTCCTTCGGGCGCGTGATGCTCGGGTCGTCGGCGCGGTACGCGAGCAGGTACTGCTGCTTGCCGATGCCGGCGAAGACCTGCACCACGTCGAGCCCGGCTGCGCGGGCGAAGGCGATGCCGTTCGAGTACGAGAACCCGAAGTCGGCGTCGCCGTTGGCGACGAGCGTCTCCGGCGCGGTCGTCGCGTACGGCAGGAGCTTCACCGTCAGCCCCTCGTCCGCGTAGTAGCCGAGCTCCTGCGCCACGTACACGCCGATGTGGTTCGTGTTCGGCGTCCAGTCGAGCGCGACCGAGACCTCGGCCGGCGCGACGGCGTCCGTCGACGCGGCCCCGGTCGCGGACTGCGAACTCGAGGCAGCACCTCCACCGCAGGCGGCGGCTACCAGCGCGACGACGCCGACGATCGCACCCAGGGCGAGAGGTCGGAGGCGAGCGGCGGGCGAGGTGGTCATCAGGCGGGTCCTTGTGCGCGAAGGTCGGATACCAGCGGAGGGACGATACCGTTCCTCCATGCGCCGCACCGCCCGCCTCGTGGTCCCACCGCTCGTCGTCGTGGTGCTCCTCGGCCTGATCTGGCAGCTCTACGCCGTGCACGGCTCGCTCGGCAACGACGTGCTGCCGTCCCCCTCGCGCGTGCTCAGCGCCGGCTGGGACGATCGCGCCTCGCTATGGGACAACACGCTGCCCACGCTGCGCGAGGTGGTGATCGGCTTCGCGATCTCGATCGTCTTCGCGTTCGCGCTCTCGATCCTGCTCGACGCATCGGGCATCGCGCGGCGCTCGGTCATGCCCGTGCTGATCGGCAGCCAGACGATCCCGCTCGTCGTGCTCGCGCCGCTCGTCGTCATCTGGTTCGGCTTCGGCCTGACGCCGAAGATCCTGCTGGTCGCGCTGGTGACGTTCTTCCCGATCGTCGTCGGCCTCCTCGACGGCTACGCCTCGAGCGAACGCGACGCGGTGACGCTGCTGCGCACGATGGGCGCGAGCTGGCTCACGGTGTTCCGCGTCGTGCGCCTGCCCTCCGCGCTGCCGGGCTTCTTCACCGGCCTGCGCATCGCGATCACCTACGCCGTCGTCGCCGCGATCTTCGCCGAGTACGCGGGCGCCGAGGCGGGCCTCGGCGTCTACATCCAGGGGGCGGGCAACTCGTTCCGCACCGATCTCGTACTCGCCGCCGTGCTCGTATCGGCGGTGCTCACGCTCGTGCTCTACGCGGCGACGTTCGTCGTGCAGCGTCTGGCGATCCCCTGGTACGCCGAGGCGCGGAGGGTCGAGCGATGAGCGCGCCGGCGATCGAGCTGCGCGGCCTGTCGAAGGCCTTCGGCGACCTGCCGGTTCTCGAGAACCTGTCGCTGCACGTCGAGCGCGGCGAGTTCGTCTCGATCCTCGGGCCGAGCGGCTGCGGCAAGTCGACGATCCTGTCCGTCCTCAACGGCACCGAGCCCGCGGATGGCGGCGAGGTGCTGCTCGACGGCCGGCCGCTCGAGCGCAACGCGAATCCGTTCGCGTGGATGCCGCAGAGCGACGTGCTGCTGCCCTGGCGCACCGTCGAGCAGAACGTCGCCCTCGGCGGCGAGGTGGCCGGCGGTCTCGATCGGCGCGAGGCCCGCGCGGCGGCGCGCACCCTGCTGCCGACCTTCGGTCTCGATGGCTTCGGCGACCACCGCCCGTACCAGCTGTCGGGTGGCATGCGCCAGCGCGCGGCGCTCGCCCGCACCGTCGCGCAGGGGCGCGACATCCTGCTGCTCGACGAGCCGTTCGGTGCGCTCGACGCGCTCACCCGCACCGAGCTGCAGCTGTGGCTCGAGGGCATCTGGGAGCGCGACCGCTGGACCGTGGTGCTGATCACCCACGACGTGCGCGAGGCGGTGCTGCTGTCGGATCGCATCTACGTGCTCGGACCGCGCGCCACCGGCATCGCGCTCGAGCTCGACGTGCCGCTGCCTCGCCCGCGCACCGTGGACGTGATCGGCGACCCCGCCGCCGCGGCGCTGGAGCGCGAGCTGCTCCACGCGCTGCACGCCGGCCGCACGGCCTGACCCCGCCTGCTTGGTACCCTGCTGCGACCCGCAGGGACCCCGTGATGAGCAGCCTCCAGCCCACCTCCGTCGTCTATCCCGGCTCGGCCGGCTCGTACACGTCCGAGGCCGCGGATCGGCTCTATCCAGCCATCGAGGCGACGTCAGCGGGCTCGTTCGCCGACGTCTACGCCGCCGTGGGCGACGGCACCGCGGAGATCGGCGTCCTGCCGATCGAGAACACCCTCGCCGGCATCGTGGCCGACACCTGCGACCTGATCGCCGACGGCTCGCTGCCGATCGTGGACGAGACGATCATCCACATCCCGCACTGCCTCGCCGGCGTGCCGGGCGCGACGACGGCCGGCATCACCACGATCCACTCGCATCCCGTTGCCCTCGCCCAGTGCCGCACGTTTCTCGACGACCGCTTCGAGCAGCGCGCCGCCGGCACGACCGCCGACGCCGCGCGGATCGTCGCCGAGCTCGGCGATCCGACGTGCGCGGCGATCGCCTCGCCCGCGGCCGCGCATCGCTACGGCCTCGAGGTGCTCGAGCTCGACATCTCGGACCACCCGGAGAACATGACGCGCTTCATCGCCATCGCGCGCGAGCCGCTGCCGTTCGCCGAGGGCGTGTCGTGGAAGACCGCGCTGCGGGTCGTCACCGGCCACCAGCCCGGCGCACTGCATGACGCGATCGAGCCGCTGCGGTACCACGGCGTCAACATGCTGAGCCTGCACTCGCGCCCGATTCCGGGCGAGCCGTGGCGCTACCAGTTCCTGATTGACATCGAGGGTCACCGCGACGATCCGCGCATCGAGCGCGCGCTCGCCGACGTCGCCAGCCGCTCGGCGCTGCTCGTCGTGCTCGGCTCGTTCCCCGCCGCTTCGCATCCCGACGCGCCATGAGCCCGCGGGCGTCGTGGGATGCGGCGCTCGAACTCGGCGCGCCGCCCGATGACCGCCTCGTCTTCCGCGGCGAGCAGCCCGCCTCGGCCGGCACCTCGGCACCGCTGCCCGCGGACCTGCCGCCGCAGCTGACGGCCGCGCTCGAGCGCAGCGGCCTCACGTCGCTCTGGGCGCACCAGGCCGAGGCGATCGCCCTCGCCCGCCGCGGCGACCACGTAGGCATCACATCCGGCACGGCCAGCGGCAAGACGCTCGCCTACACCGTGCCGGTGCTCGAAACGCTGCTGACGGAGTCGCACGCCCGCGCGCTGTATCTCTCCCCGACCAAGGCGCTCGCACAGGACCAGGCGCGCCGCCTGCACGCGCTCGGCCTCGGGCGCGACCTGCGCGTCTCGCTCGTCGACGGCGACGGGGACACCGCCGGTCGCCGCCGCGCGCGCGTCGAGTCGAATCTCGTGCTGAGCAACCCCGACATGGTCCACGTCGGCATCTGCCCGCACCATCACCGCTGGGACGAGTGGCTGTCGGGCCTGAGCGCGATCATCATCGACGAGGCGCACGTCTACCGCGGGGTGTTCGGCAGCCATGTCGCGCACGTGATCCGCCGGCTGCGCCGCTGCGCCGCGCTGTACGGCGCCTCGCCGCAGCTGCTGCTCGCCTCGGCCACCGTCGGCAATCCCCAGCAGGCGTTCAGCGCGCTCACGGGCGTCGACGTGACGGTCGTCGACGACGACGGCGCACCGAGCCCCGGTCGCGACGTCGCCCTGTGGAACCCGACCCTTCTGGACGAGGCGACGGGCCAGCGCGCGTCGCGCATCCACGAGACCGTCAACCTCGTCGCCCAGCTGGTCTGCGACGACCAGCGCGTCATCTGCTTCGCACCCGGCCGCCAGCTCGTCGAGCTGATCCTGCGCGGCGTGCGCGAGGAGCTGACGCGCCGCAAGCCCGCATTCGCAGAGCGCGTCGAGCCGTACCGCGCGGGCTATCCGCCCGAGGTGCGGCGCCAGATCGAGCAGCGCCTCGCCGGCGGCGAGCTGCGCGCCGTGATCGCCACGAACGCGCTCGAGCTCGGCATCGACATCGGCGACCTCGACTGCGCCGTCGTCGTCGGGTTCCCCGGCTCGGTCGCGGCCCTGCGCCAGGAGTGGGGTCGCGCCGGCCGTCGCCAGCGCGGGCTCGGCGTGCTGGTCCTCGGCGACGACGCGCTCGACCAGTGGTTCGCCCGACATCCGCAGGCGCTGCTCGATCGCCCGGTCGAGGCGATCGCGCTCGATCCGAACAACCCCGAGATCCGTATCGCCCACCTCGCCTGCGCCGCGGCCGAGGCGGCCGTCTCACCACGCGACGAGAGCATCCTCGGCGTGCACATCACCGAGGACGCCGAGGCGATGGTGCAGCTGAACCCCGATGACTTCGCGATGACGCCGGCCGGACTGATCTGGACCGGTCTCGACGATCCCGCGACGCGCGTGTCCTTGCGCAGTTCCGGCACGGAGGCCGTGACGATCGTCGACACGGAGACCGGCAACGTCCTCGGCGACGTCGAGCAGGATCGAGCACCGCGCAGCCTGCATCCCGGCGCCGTGCACCTCAACCTCGGCGAGCGCTACCTCGTCACGTCGCTCGATCTCAAGGAGGGCACCGCGCTTGTCGAGCCGTTCCGCGGCGACTGGTTCACCGTGCCGCGTGCCGAGTCGACCGTCGCCCTCGACGAGCCGGAAGCCGAGGAGTGGCTCGGCAACTGGCGCTGCCACCTCGGCGAGGCCGAGATCGCGACGCGCGTGACGGGCTATCAGCGCCGCCGCACCGACGACCTGTCCGTGATCGACAGCCGCACGCTCGACCTGCCCGAGCGCCGCTACCGCAGCGCCGCGCTGTGGCTCACGCGCCCGCCGACGAACGACGAGCCGACGCTCGGCGGCCTCCACGCGATCGAGCACCTGCTCGCCGCGGCCCTGCCGCTCGCCGTCCCGAGCGACGCCGGCGACATCAGCGGCCTGTCGACCGTCCTCCACCCCGACACGATGTCACCGACGATCATCCTCCACGAGACGCGCCCGGGCGGCGCGGGCATCGTCCGCACCGCCTTCCCCGCCCTCATGCGCATCGTCGAGGCGGCCCGTTCGATCGTCGCCGACTGCCCGTGCGCGACGGGCTGCCCCGCCTGCATCCAGTCGTTCTCCTGCCCGTCGCTGAACGAGCCGCTCGACAAGGCGATGGCGCTCGTGCTGCTCGCCGAGATCGTCGCTTGATGAAACAAAGGGTTCTGGCCCCTCTGTTTCAACCTAGGTGTGAAGCAACGGGGCCAGACCCCTTTGCTTCACCAGGCGCCGGCCCACGATTCGCGCCGCGGGTCGGCCCAGGCCGAGACGAGGCCGCTCGTGCGGTTGAACTCCGCGGCGACGACGCTGCCGAACAGGCCGCCGCCCGACTCGGACAGGACGATCTCGTGGCCCAGGTCGCGCAGCGCGTCGGCGAGAGCCGAATCCAGATCCTCCTCGATGTGCAGCTCGCCATCGGTGATGCGCCAGCGAGGGCGCTCGATCGCGAGGCCCATGTCCTCGCCCTCGTCGAGATGCGCGAGCAGCACCTGCAGAAGCGCCTGCACCTGGCCATCGGCGCTCGGCGTGGAGATGCCGACCACGCGCTCGCCGTCGATCACCATCGCGGGCGACAGCGTGTGGACCGGGCGCTTGCCGCCCGCGGGCGCGTTCGGCGACTCGGGGTCGCGCGAGAACGAGAGCAGGCGGTCGTTGAGGAAGAAGCCGCCTTCAGGCACCCACGTGGCGCTGCCGAAGCTGTCGAAGACGCTGATCAGCATCGACACGACCGTGCCGTCTCGGTCGGCGACGGTGACCGACGTCGTGTGGTTGTAGCCCTGCGCGTGGTCGGCGCGGCTCGCGCGGTCGGCGATCGCGATCGAGTCGGCGAGCGCCATCAGCTCGTCGTCGGCACCAGGCTGGGTGATGCGATCGCGGAACGCGAAGGCGCCGGCCATCGCCTCGATCGCGCGATGGTGCGCGACCGGCGACGCGTCGGAGGCGGGCTCCGCCGTGAGGCGTCGCAGCGCCATCGTCAGCAGCATCGCCTGCGAGGAGGGCGGCTGGGCGAGCACCGTCACGCCGCGGTAGTCGGTCGCCACTGGCGCCCGCACGACGCTCGTATGCGCGGCGAGATCCTCGAGCGACATCGCACCGCCCTCGCGGGCGATGGCGCGCACGATCGCCTCGGCGATCGGCCCGTTGTAGAACGCGGTGGGCCCGCCCTCGATGACTGCGCGCAGCGTCGCCGCGGTCTCGGGCAGCCGGACGATCGTGCCGACGCCCTGCGGACGCGCCTGCACCCACGGCGAAATATCCGCCCCACCGCGCGTGAGGCGCGGCGCCATCTCCTCGAGGGCGTCCTGCGTGTCACGGGTGATCGCCACGCCGTGCTCAGCCAGCTCGAGCGCGGGCGCGAGCACCTCGGCGCGCGACAGCACGCCGGCCTGCTCGATCAGATCGCACACGCCCGCCACGAAGCCCGGCACGGCCACGACCTGCGCACCGTCGAGCGGCAGCGGCGCCTCGAGCGCCGCCGGAGCCGCGCCGACGCCGTTGATCGCGAACGTCGAGCCGTCGGGGCGGCGCACGATGCAGAGCAGGTCGCCGCCGAGGCCGCAGGCGTCGGGCAGGATCACCGTCAGCGCCGCAGCTGCGGCAGCCGCGGCATCGGCAGCGTTGCCGCCGGCAGCGCCGACGCGCAGCGCGGCCTGGACGGCGAGAGGATGGCCGCACGCGACGGCCAGATGCTGGCCTTCGATGCGAGGGCGGGGCAGGCGCTTGGACATGGCGCGAGCATGGCACATCGCGTCTGCTACCGTCGTCTGCGGAGAACGGGGAAGTCCGGTGCGAATCCGGCACGGTCCCGCCGCTGTGAGGAACGTCCGCTCGTCGCGGTGCAGCAGCACCGGTCACTGGGTCCCCGGACCTGGGAAGGCAAGACGATCGGCCTCGGCAACGAGGAAGCGCGTTCCGAGTCAGAACACCCGCCTCCGACCGGGCGATCCCGCCCGGACAATCCTCGAGAGAAGGACGTACCCCCCATGCGAACGAGGCAGATCCTCGTGGCCGCCGCCGTCGGCGTTGTCGCCCTCATCCCCGCCACCGCTGCGAGCGCGGCGACCCTCCGCGTCGTCTCGGACGCGAAGAACGTCTTCGGCGAGACCGCCACGACCGTCACCAGCGCGACGTCGTACATCGACTCGAAGGGCAAGACCCACAAGCTGGCCGCCAACACCGCGATGGGCCAGATCGTCGAGACCGGCCTCCCCTATACCGCCGTCTACGACGCCAGCTACAACGCCGCATACCTGACGCGCATTGTCGGCGCCAAGGCGCCCGCGACGGGCTACTGGGCGTTCTACGTGAACGACGCGCCGTCGACGCTCGGCGCGACCGACGCGAAGCTGAAGACCACGGACGAGGTCGTCTGGATCGTCGACAACGACTACTCCAACGCCAACGGCCCGTTCGCCTATGACCTGAACACGAAGGTCAATGGCGACGGCACCGTCACCTTCACGGCGATGCGCTTCGGCGCGAACAAGGCGATCGCCGCCGGCGGCGCGCCCCTGCTCGTCAACGGCGTGAAGGCGGCGAACTTCGACGCGAAGGGCAGGCTGACGCTGCCCCTCTCGACCGGGTGGACGGCGCAGATCCCCGCCAAGGGGAAGATCGCGCCGTCCGAGATCGTCGCCGGCTAGCGATGCGGCGGGTCGTGCCCGCACTCCTCATCGCCGCGCTCGTCGCGGCGTGCGGCACATCGAAGACGCAGCCCCCGGCGCCGACCGCGCCGGGGGTTCGCGTCAGCGCGACCGCTGACTGGGGAACGACCCGCATCGCCGCCGGCCGCGGCAATCCCGGCACGGTGATCGACGCGACGCGCTCCATCGCCAAGGTGACGACGTCCTACGGTGGCCGCTACGTCGCGGGCATCGCCGGCCAGGCCGGAGATGGATCCCGCGATTGGATCTTCTGGATCAACGGCATCGAGGCGCCGGCGGGTGCGGCCGATACCCGGATCGCCGCAGGCGATCGCGTCTGGTGGGACCTCCACCGCTGGGCCGGTCGCGTCCACGTTCCGGCCGTCATCGCCGACTGGCCGATGCCACTGACGCGTGGCGTCGCAGGAGCGACCTCGAACGTCTCGGCGGACCCACCCCTCGCCGCCGCATTGCAGGCTGTCGGCGTGCGGGTCGTCCAGCCCGCGGCCACGCACGGCGCCAGGGCGATCGTCGGCGGCAGCGCCGAGCTGAGCCGTCGCGACCCACTGTGGCGTCGCGCCCTCGGCGATCCCGCGGCCGCCGGGCTGACCGCCTGGATCGACAAGGCCGGGCACGTGCGGGTGTGGAACGCCGCGTCGGGTCGGGCCGACGCCGTCCCCGGCGCGGTCGCCGTGATCGTCGCGACGACCGATGGCTACGCCGCGACCGACCCTCCGGTCGTCATCGTCGCCGGCGTCACCCAGGCCGCCGCAGACGCCGCCGCGCAGTCGCTCGCACAGCATCCCGCGATCGTCCGGAACGCCACGGCCATCTGCCTCGACGCGGCCGGCAGCGTCGTCTGCCGCGGCGGTACGGGTCGCATCTCGTGAGGGCGCCACTGCCGCCCCTGCTCGTCGCGATCTCGTTGATCGTCGTCGCGCTCGCCACATCGCAGCCGCTGATCGTCGGCGCGGCGTTCGTCGGTGCGCTGCTGCTGCACCACGCAGCGCCGCCCCCGCACCGACTCATGCTGCGCGTCGCACTCGTGTCCGGGCTCTTCATCTTCCTGCTCAATCCGTTCGTGGCGGTCGAGGGCGATCACGTGCTGCTCAGCGGCCCGCACTTCCTCCTCTTCGACTTCGAGGTGACGAGCGAGGAGCTGCTCTACGGACTGGTGGCAGGCCTGCGGCTCGCCACGGCGATCCTCGCGACCTCGGCGTTCCTGCGCCTCGCCGACCCCGACCGCACGCAGGCGCTTGCAAGCCGCATCGTGCCGCGATCCGCTCTCACCGTCGCGCTGGCAGCTCGGCTCGCACCCACGCTGCGACGCGACGCGACCGCCTTGCACGAGACGCTTCGCCTGCGAGGTTCAGGTCGCGCGCAAGGACGGCGAGCGGCGATCCGGCAGGGCGCCGTGCTGATAGAGCCGCTCGTGGCCTCCAGCCTCGAGCGCGGCGTCGACATCTCCGAGGCGATGGTCGCGCGTGGGTACGGGGCGGGAACCATGACCCGCCTGCCCGAGCCGCCCGCAACGCGGGACGAGCGCATCGGGCTGGTGCTCGGCGCCGTCGGCTGCGTACTCGGCGTCGCCTTGATCCTCGGGCTCGCCCCCTACGCGATCTACCCGGTGGCCGACACGATCATCACCCCCATCGGCGTGATCATCGCGATCATCGTCCTCGTGCTCTCGGCGCTCGCCGCCGGCGCACTGCGGAGCCGCCCATGAGCGCCATCGCGACCCACGACCTGCGCTATCGCTACGCGCCCGATTCGCCGTGGGCGCTGGACGGTGTGACGCTGGACGTGGCGCCGGGCGAGATCGTCCTGCTGCAGGGGGAGTCCGGCAGCGGCAAGTCGACGCTGCTGCGCGTGCTCGCCGGTCTGGCGCCCGCCTTCCACGGCGGAGAGGCTGGCGGCCGCGGCACCGTCGGCGGTCTGGAGCTCCGCTCTGCGGAGCCGGCGCAGCTCGCCCAGCGCGTGGGCTTCCTGTTCCAGGACCCCGAGACGCAGGCCGTGATGGCGGAGCCGGTGCGCGACGTGGCCTTCAGCCTCCAGTGCCACGGCCAGCCCGCCGAGACGATCCTGCCCGCCGCTCGCGCCGCACTGACGCGCATCCGGTCGGAGAACCTCGCCGGCCGGCGCATCGATCAGCTGTCGAGCGGCGAGCGCCAGCGCGTCGCGCTCGCCGCCGTCCTGGCCCCGGAGCCGTCCGTCCTGCTGCTCGACGAGCCCACCGCGCAGCTCGACGACGACACCGCCTGCGAGCTCGTCGGCGAACTGCGTCGCCTCGCCGATGCCGGCCTCGCCATCGTGATCGCCGAGCACCGCCACGATCGCGTGGGGCACCTGACCGATCGCGTCGTCGGCATGCACGCGGGCCGCCTTCGGGCTGCCACGGCGCATGCGCCGCTCTCCGCGCTGACGACCTCGGCAGGCGGAGCACCACTGCTTGCCGTCGACGGACTCGTCGTCCCCCGTGGAGAGCGCACGGTGCTGCGCGGCGCAACCGCCGTGCTTCCGGCGGGCGGCGTCGCCGCACTGATCGGCCCCAACGGCGGCGGCAAGAGCACCTTGCTGCGCACGCTCGCCGGGCTGGAGCTGCCGACCGCGGGCACGACCGCGCTTGCGGGCGACGACATCACCTCCACACCCGTCGAGGCGCGCGTGCCGCGCATCGCGTTCGTGCCCCAGGATCCGGGCCGACGCCTGCTGTGCGAGACCGTGCACGACGAGGTGCTGCTGGGTCCGCGCACCACCGGCCTCGACGCTCGGCCGGCGGAGCGGGCGATCGCCGAGCTGGATCTCTCGCACCTGCTCGGCCGCCATCCCCGCGACTGCTCGGTCGGCGAGCGGGAACGCGTCGCGATCGCGGCGGCGCTCGCCCTCGATCCGCAGGTGCTGCTGCTCGATGAGCCCACGCGCGGCATGGATCCCGGACACCGCGCCGCGCTCGTGACGACCGTGCGCGAACACGCGGCCCGCGGCGGCTGCGCCATCGTCGCCACGCACGACCTCGAGCTGGCCCGCGCCTGCGCCGATCGGCGCTGGGAGCTGGTCGACGGACGCATCGACGAGACGGTGATCGCGTGAGTCCGGCAGCCATCGTCGCCCTCGGCGGTCTCGTCGCCCTGGCGATCGGGCTCGTGCTCTACGAGCGCACGCGTGGCGGGGCGCGCGAGCTCGGCCTCGTCGCGGTACTCGCTGCTGCCGCGACGGCCGGACGCATCGCGTTCGCCGCCATTCCCAGCGCGCAGCCGGTCACCGCGATCGCGATCGTCACGGGCGTGGCGCTCGGCCCACGCGCCGGCGCAGCCGTCGGCGCCGGCGCCGCATTGCTGTCGAACACCTTCCTCGGCCAGGGGCCGTGGACGCCGTGGCAGATGCTCCTGTGGGGGCTGGCCGGCGCCAGCGGCGGGTGGCTCGCGCCGCTGCTGCGGCGCAGCCGCGTCGCCCTGATGGCGTTCGGCGGCGCCTGGGGACTCGTCTTCGGCGCCGGCATGGACGTGTGGCAGTTGGCCGCGTTCGGACCGGCGCTCACACTGCCTGCGTTCATCGCCGTGCACGCACGGGCCGTACCCTTCGACCTCGTGCACGCGCTCACGAATGTCATCCTGCTCGGCCTCGCCGGCATGCCGCTGATCGCCCTGCTCGATCGCAGCGCCCGCCGCATGCGCGGCCGCTGGCTGCCCGTGGAGGAGACCGAGTGATCCGCGCGCTCGCTATCGGCATCGCGCTGCTCGCACTCTCCGCACCGGCCCAGGCCGCGAACCTGTCGTCGGCAGGCGCGTACCTCGCCGGCAGCCTCGACCGCAACGGCTGCGCGCACGAGCCCGGCAGCACCCCGACGGCGAACCTCAGCGCCTGGGTCGCCTTCGGTCTCGTTGCCAGTGGGCGCAGCGCCAGCGGCCCGGCCGCGTGCATCGAGAAGCACGCGAGCTCGCTGAAGGCGCTCACCGACGTGGAGGTCGCGTCGCTCGCGCTGTCCGCTGCCGGTCGTGATCCCCGGCGGGCGGGCGGGCGCGACTTCGTGCAGGTGATCCAGTCGTCCCTTCGCGGCGGCCGCCTTGGCACGCTGGTCGCGACGAACCAGTTCGGCATCCTCGCGCTGAAGGCGGCCGGCGCACCGATTCCCGCGGCCGCCAAACGCACCCTGATCGCCGACCAGAACCCGGATGGCTCGTGGCCCGTCGCCGTCGGCGGCGATGGCGACTCGAATCTGACCGCCACGGGCATCCAGGCTGCGATCGCGGCCGGCATCGCGCCGACGGATCCGATCATCGCGCGCGCGGTCAAAGCGCTCGGGCGATTCCGCAGCCGGGGCGGCTACACCCTCAGCGCCGGCTCGCCACCCGACGCGCAATCAACGGCGTGGGTGCTCTCCGGCCTGGCGTCGGTGCATCGCGGCGACACGACGGCAATCGCGTACCTCGGCGGTCTGCAGGCGAGCAGCGGGGCCTTCGCCTACCAGCGTGGCCTCTCGATCACGCCAGTGTGGGTGACGGCGCAGTCCGCCATGGGCATCGCCGGCCGCAGCTTCCCGCTGCGCCCGTGAGCTAGAAGTCCTGGTTGGTCGGCTCGTCGACCACGCCCCAGACGCCCATCTGGCGGAACTTGGCACGGCGGGCCCGGCGGCGTTCGGCCGCGGGGATCATCTCGGCCTGCTGGAGCGACTGGCGGATCGCGTCATCGAGCAGCTTGGCCGCGGCGTCGACGTCCTCGTGGGCGCCGCCCTTCGGCTCGGCGACGATGCGGTCGATGACGCCGAGGTCGAGGCACGCGTTGGCGGTCGGGCGGAACGCGTACGCGGCCTTGCGCGCCTGACCGGAGTCCTTCCAGAGGATTGCGGCACAGCCCTCGGGCGAGATAACGGAGTAGATCGAGTTCTGCTGCATCAGCACGCGATCGCCGACGGCGATCGCGAGCGCGCCGCCGGATCCGCCCTCGCCGATGATGGTCGATACGATCGGCACGCTGGCCTGGCAGAAGGCGAGGATCGAGCGGGCGATCATGCCCGCCTGGCCGCGCTCCTCGGCGTTGACGCCCGGATACGCGCCCGGCGTGTCGACGAACGTGATGATCGGATAGCCGAAGCGGTCGGCGAGCTCGACCGCGCGGATCGCCTTGCGGTACCCCTCCGGATGCGGCATGCCGAACATGCGGCGCGTGCGCTCGGAGAGATCGCGGCCCTTCTGATGCCCGATCGCCACGACCGTCTGGCCGTGATACCGGGCGAGCAGCGTGATCAGCGCCTCGTCGTCGGAGAACGCGCGGTCTCCACGCAACTCGAAGGCGTCGGTGAAGAGGCGCTCGGCGTAGTCGAGCGTGTACGGGCGGTCCGGGTTGCGCGCGAGCTGCACGGCCTCCCAGATGTGGGACTCCTCCGCGCGCGCCTCGAAGCGCTTCCGCAGGCGGCGGACCTCGTCGCTGACCCTAACCACGACGGCGCCCCAGTCCCAGGCGTCCGAGGACGCGGTCGATCGGATTCGCGTCGCCCTCGACGATCGTCATCAGCGGCTCGTCGCCCGTCGGCTCGTCCTCGGCCGGCGAGAACAGCATCAGCAGCTTCGCGAGCTCACCGCGCAGCTCGCGGCGCGGCACGACGGCGTCGAGCTGGCCGAGGCGCAGGTTCGACTCGGCGCGACCGAAGTCGGCGGCGACCTTCTCGCCCGTCGTCTGCTCGACGACGCGCGGCCCGGCGAACGAGAGCAGCGCACCCGGTTCCGCGATGACGATGTCGCCGAGCGAGGCGAACGAGGCGATCACGCCGCCGGTCGTCGGGTGCGCGAGCACGGAGATGTACGGCAGACCCGCCTCGCGGAGGGCGTCGACGGCGCCGACGGTCTTGGCCATCTGCATGAGGGCGAGGATGTTCTCCTGCATGCGCGCGCCGCCCGAGCCGGTGACGCTGATCAGCGGCACGCCGTAGTCGACGGCGTGATCCGCGGCGAGGCAGAAGCGCTCGCCCATGACGCTGCCCATCGAGCCGCCCATGAACGAGAAGTCCATCACGGCCAGCGCGGTATCGCGGCCGACGATGCGACCGTGGCCGGCGACGAGCGAGTCGCCGAGGCCCGTCTGGAGCTCCGCGTCGGAGAGGCGGTCGACGTACGGCTTGAGGTCGACGAAGGCCAGCGGGTCGGCCGCGCGGAGGTCGCCGCCGATCTCGACGAAGGTGCCGGGGTCGACCAGCTGCTCGATGCGCTCCATGGCGCCGACCACGAAGTGGTGCCCGCACTGCGCGCACACGCGCTGGGCGTGGCGCAGCTCGTCGTCGCGATAGTGCGAGCGGCACTCGGGGCAGGTATTCGGATGGCGGCGTCCGCCACCCTCCTCTCCGCCCGTCCGCTCGACGTTGACCTCGACGGGCGTCACAGGTCGCGCTGCTCCTTGAACCGCTCGATCACGAGCGATGCGTTGTGGCCGCCGAAGCCGAAGCCGTTGGAGAGGGCGACGTCGATGGCCTGCTCGCGCATCACATTCGGAACGTAGTCCAGATCGCACTCGGGATCCGGATGGTGCAGGTTGATCGTCGGCGGCAGGTACCCACCCTGGATCGCGAGCACGCAGATCGCGGCCTCGGTCGCGCCCGTCGCGCCGAGCAGATGGCCCGTCATCGACTTGGTCGAGGAGACCGGCAGCTGCTTGGCGCGGTCGCCGAAGACCTTCTTGAGCACGCGCGTCTCGGAGGCGTCGCCGATCGGGGTCGACGTGCCGTGGGCGTTGACGTACTGGATGTCCTCCGGGGTGCGCCCGGCATCGGCAATCGCGTTGCGCAGCGCGCGGGCCGGATTCTCGCCCGTCGGGTCGGGCTCGGTGACGTTGTGCGCGTCGGACGACAGGCCGTAGCCCGTCACCTCGGCGAGGATGTTGGCGCCGCGGTTCATCGCATGCTCGAGCTCCTCGAGCACGAGGACGGTGCCCGCCTCGCCCAGCACGATGCCGTCGCGCGTCGCGTCGAACGGGCGGCTGGCGCCGGCCGGATCGTCGTTGCGCGTGGAGCAGGCGCGGATGCCGTGGAAGCCGCCGATGCCGACGGGCGTGACGCCGCACTCGGAGCCGCCGGCGAGCATCGCGTCGGCAAGCCCACCGCGGATGTACATCACGGCGTCGCCGATCGCCATCGACGAGGCCGCGCACGCGGTGCTCGAGGCGGCCAGCGGACCACGCGTGCCGAACTCCATCGACACGTAGCCGGCGCCCATGTTGGGGATGATCCCCGGCGTCCAGAACGGCGAGAAGCGCTCGATGCCGCGCTCGAAGTAGTGCTCGTGCGCGGCTCGCTGCATGTCCATGCCGCCGATGCCGCTGGCGATCGAGGCGCCGATCCGATCGCCCTCGGCCGGGATGTCGAGGCCGGAGGACTCGACGGCCTCGCGCGCTGCGCCGACGGCGAGATGGATGTACCGGCTCGTCCGCCGCGCGGCCTTGCGGTCCATGATCGTCTCGGGGTCGAAGCCCTTCACCTCGCAGCCGATCTTGACCGGGCTCTCCGAGACGTCGAAGCTCGTGATCAGCGCGCCGCCGGGCTTGCCCTCGCGGAGCGCGACGTCGAACTCGGGGATGCTGTTCGCGATGGGGTTCACCGTCCCCATGCCCGTGATCACGACGCGGCGCATGGCTACATCCCCAGGCCGCCGTCGACCGACAGCACCGCGCCGGTGATGAACGAGGCGTCGTCGGAGAGGAGGAAGCGCACGGTGCGCGCGATGTCCTCGGGCTCGCCGAGGCGGCCGAGCGGCGTCTGTCCGAGCAGGACGTCGCGGATCTCCTCGCTGAGGACGTCGGTGAGCTCGGTGGAGATGTAGCCCGGGGCGACGCAGTTGACGCGGATGCCGCGCGAGCCGACCTCCTTGGCCAGCGCCTTCGTCAGCGCGATCACGCCGCCCTTCGACGCCGCGTAGTTGGTCTGCCCGAAGTTGCCGTGCAGGCCGACGACGCTCGACATCGTGACGATGCTGCCGCGCTTCTTGCGGAGCAGCTTGCGCGAGGCGGCCTTGCAGACGTGGAAGGTGCCGCCGAGGTTGACCTCGATGACGCGGTCCCAGTCCTCGACGGTGATGCGCGAGATGAGGTTGTCGCGGGTGATGCCGGCGTTCGCGACGACGTTCCAGAGGTCGTCGCCGAGCAGCTCCTCGGTCTGGTCGATCATCGCGGCGGCGGACTCGGGATCGCTGACGTCTCCGGCGATCGCCACGGCGGTGCCGCCGGCGGCGGTGATCGCTGCGACGACGGCGTCGGCCGCATCCTTGTTGGCGGTGTAGTTGACGCCGACCTTGGCGCCGGCCGCGGCCAGCTCCTGCGAGATCGCGGCGCCGATGCCGCGCGAGCCGCCGGTGACGAGCGTCACGCGACCCTCGAGAGGACGATCAGCCATTGCCCAGCACCTCCTGTGCCTTCGCGAGGCTCTCGGGATCGCTGATCGCGAGAGCGGTGAGATTCCGATCGATGCGGCGCATCAGGCCGGCGAGAACGCCGCCCGGTCCGACCTCGATGCAGGTCGTGACGCCCTTCGCCGCGAGCGCCTGGATCGCCTGGGTGAAGCGCACGGGCGCGCCGAGCTGGTCCTCGAGGATCTGGACGAGGTTCGCCTCGTCCTCCAGCTGGCAGGTGACGGTCGAGAAGAACGCGCTGGTGGGCGCGCTGAAGGTCGCGGCAAGCAGCGCCGGGCGCAGGTCGTCGGCCGCCGCCGCCGTCAGCGGCGAGTGGAAGGCGCCCGACACGGCGAGGGTGAGGGCGCGCCGCGCGCCCGCCTCCTTGGCCGCCTCGTTCAGCTGCTCGACGGCTGCGCTCTCGCCGGACACGACGATCTGGCCGGGGCAGTTGTAGTTGGCGACCCACACGCCCTCGATGCCATCGCAGAGCTCCTCGACCTGCGCGTCCTCGAGGCCGATGATCGCGGACATCGCGCCCGGCGTGCGGGCGGCAGCCGCGGCGGTGGCCTCGCCGCGTGCGCGCGTGAGCCGCACCGCGTCGCCGACCGTGAGGATCCCGGCCGCCACGAGCGCCGCGTACTCGCCGGCCGAGTGGCCGATCGCGACATCGGCCTGGATGCCGGCCTCGCGCACCGCGGCGAGGCACGCCACCGACGCGGTCGTCAGCGCCGGCTGCGTGATCTCGGTCTGGTCGAGGCGCTCCTGCGGGCCGGAGCGGCAGAGCTCGAGCAGGTCGGAGCCGAAGGCCTCGGAGGCCTCCGCGAAGACCGCGGCGGCGGCGGGCGATGCGTCGGCGAAGGCGACGCCCATGCCAACGGCCTGCGAGCCCTGACCGGGAAAGCAGAAGGCGGTCTTCATGCGGGTGCTCCCATCCATCGGATCATGACGGTGCCCCATGCGAGACCGCCGCCCAGCCCCATCATCATCAGCCTCTGCCCGGGCTGCAAGCGCCCGGTGCGCCAGGCGTAGTCGAGGCACAGCGGAATCGATGCGGACGACGTGTTGCCGTACTTGTCGAGCGTGACGACGACGCGGTCGCTGGGAAAGCCGAGCCGTTCGACGCCGCTCTCGATGATGCGCAGGTTCGCCTGATGCGGCACGAAGAGATCGATGTCGTCCTGCGTGTAGCCGCCCGCATCCAGCACGCGCTTGGCGGACTCGACGATCACCTGCGTGGCGAAGCGGTAGACGGCGTTGCCGTTCATGCGGATGCAGCGATCGAGCGGCTCGCCGTTGCGTGCGGTCAGGTCGCCGTACAGGTCGAAGCCCTTGGAGCCGTCGACGCCGAGTTCGACGACAACCTTCTCCGAGGTCGGGGCGGCGCCCTTGCGCACGATGATCGCCCCGGCGCCGTCGCCGAAGAGGATGCACGTCCCGCGATCGTCCCAGTCGGTGATGCGCGAGAGCACCTCGGCGCCGATCACCATCACCGTGGTCGCCATGCCCGCGTTGATCTGGGCAATGGCGTGGCCGAGCGCGTAGGCGAACCCGGCGCAGGCGGCCAGCATGTCGATGGCGCCGGCGCTGTGCGCGCCGATGTCGTCGGCGACCAGCGCCGAGATCGACGGGAACGAGCGCTCGGGCGATGCCGTGGCGGTGAGGATCAGGTCGATCTCCGCGGGCGCGATGTCGGCGCGCTCGACGGCCTGCCGCGCGGCGATGATCGCGAGGTCGGTGACCGTCTGGTCGTCGGCCGCGATGCGGCGCTCGGCGATGCCCGTGCGCTCGCGGATCCACGCGTCGTCGGTCTCGACGCGCTGCGAGATCTCGTCGTTCGTGAGGATCCGCTCGGGAATCGCGGCGCCGACGCCGATGATCGCGACGTCGCTGTCGGTCGCTCCGATCACGCGGGCGGCTCCTCGAGCAGCCCGAACGTGAGCGTGCCCTCGACGGCCGGCTCGCCGCCGACGGTCGTCTCGCCGTTGACGCGCCCGATGCGACCACGCAGGCGATCGACGGTGATGACCATGTCGAGGACGTCACCCGGTCGCACGATGCGGCGGAACTTGACGCCATCGATGCCGGCGAAGACGCCGAACTTGCCCTTGTGATCCTCGTGCGTGAGCGCGCAGATGGCCGCGGTCTGCGCCATCGCCTCGACCATCACGACGCCCGGCACGATCGGATTGCCGGGGAAGTGCCCCTGCAGGAACCACTCGTCGCCGGTGATCGTCCAGCGGCCGTGGACGCGGACGCCCGGCTCGAGGTCGACGATCTCATCGACGAAGAGGAAGGGGTCGCGGTGCGGGATGATCGCCTGGATGGCGTCGCGGTCCATTGCGGTCATCGGGTCCTCCAGGGGGTCGTCGTGCCGAGGGGCGCAGCCACGCAGGTATCGTAGCCGCGTGGACGACGCCGCTCCGCACCGAACCGGCCCGCGCAACATCATCACGCGCGCGAGTTGCCCCTCGACCCAGGACATCGTCCGCGAGGAGGCGCTGGCGGGCGCACCCGCGGGCACGGTCTGCGTGACGGACCACCAGACGGCGGGCCGAGGACGCCGCGGCCGAACCTGGTCGGATCCTCCCGGCAAGGCGCTGATGTTCTCCTACCTCGCGCGCGTCACCCGAGCGCCGGAGGAGCTCTCGACGCTGTCCCTGCTCGTCGGCATCGTCGTCGCCGAGACCCTGCCGCTCGGGCCGCGCCTGCGCTGGCCTAATGACCTCGTGCTCAACGGCGGCAAGGTCGCCGGCATCCTCGTCGAGCTCGTCACGCCTCCGGACCAGCCGCTGTTCGCGATCATCGGCATCGGCATCAACGCGAACCTGACCGCCGATGAGCTTCCACCGACCGATCGCCTACCGGCTACCTCCCTGCTGGTCGAGGGCGGCCACGAGGTCGACCGGATCGCACTGCTCGAGGCACTCGGGGCGGGCCTCGATGCCGCACTCGAGCTCTTCGACCGCGAGGGCTTCGCCCCGTTCGTCGCGCGCTACGCCGCGCTCGATGGCCTGGTCGGCCACGCCATCACGCTCAACCTCCCGCACGAGTCGATTGCCGGCAATGCCGTCGGCATCGACACCGAGGGGCGACTGCTCCTGCGCCTCGACGACGGCTCCGAGCAGGCGTTCTCGGCCGGCGAGGTCGAGCGCGTGCTGGACTAGCTGGCGTTGACGGTGAAGGTGACCGTGCGGTCGGGCGTCTTGCCCTGACCGGGCGGCATCAGGTCGAAGGTGATCGAGCCCGTCCCCGGCGTGTCGGCGCTGAACACCCACTGCTCGGCCGTGCCCTGCCCGACGATGTTGCCCTGGTCCTCGGGCTGCAGAACCGTGTCGGAGACCTGCACGTAGCCCATCGGGATGTTCGGCACCCACGTGTACCCGGTGCTCGGGTTGATCGGCAGCTGGATGGTGAAGGAGTCGCCGGTGGCGACGTTCACCTCGGTGTTGTCCTCGGTGTACACCTTGCCTCCGTTCGACGACTGCGTCTGCTGCTCCGTCTGCGTCTGCTCCTGCGTCTGCGAATCCTGTTGGGTCTGCTGCTGCGTCTGGGTCTCGGTGACGGTCTGCGTGGCGGTCGTCGTGCTCGAGCCGCCACCGCAGGCGGTCACGGCGAGGGCGATGAGCGCGCAGGCCGCGGCGAACGTGATCAGGCGGAGGCGGTGCATGCCTTCACTCTATACCCGGCCAGGCGGCCGCAGCGCGACCGCCCGGGCTAATCCTCGTCGTCCTCGTCGCCGGCGTCCGCGTCGTCCTCGTCGTCCTCGTCGTCCGCGAGATCGTCATCCTCGTCGGCCTCGGCCATGCCGGCCTCCGCCGCCTCGAGCTCGACGACCGGATCCTCGGTCGGCGCGGAGGCATCCGCCGCGGCCGGGGCGTCAGCGGCGAGCTCCTCGTCGACCTCCTCTTCGGCCGGCACGATCGCGCAGGACGAGACGCGATCGTCCTCGCCCTTGATGCGCTGCACGCGCACGCCGGAGGTGGAGCGGCCCATCGAGCGGACCTCGCCGACCGACATGCGGGTGACGATGCCGCCCGCCGTCGTGACGATCAGGTCCTCCTCGCCCGTGACGCAGTGCGCGGCGACGAGCGCACCGCGCTCGGCCTCGGCCTTCGCGGAGATCGTGCGGACGCCCTTGGCGCCGCGGCCCGTCTCGCGGTACTCGGAGATCGGCGTGCGCTTGCCGTAGCCGCCGTCGGTGATGACCAGCACGTCCTCGCCCTCCTGCGGCACGCGCAGGGCGATCACCTCGTCGTCGCCGACGAGGCGCATGCCCATCACGCCGGAGGCGGAGCGGCCCATCGAGCGCACCTTCTCCTCGGAGAACAGCGCGGCCTGGCCCGACTTGGAGACCAGCAGGATGCGGTCCTCGCCGTTGGTGAGGCGCACGTCGACGAGCTCATCGTCCTCGCGCAGGTTGATGGCGATGATGCCGTCGCTCTTGAGGATCGTGTTGTACGCGAGGAACTCGGTCTTCTTGACGACGCCCTTGCGCGTGCCGAAGACCAGGTACTTGCCCTCGGTGTAGTCGCGGGTCGTGAAGGCGGCCATCACCTTCTCGCCCTCGCGCAGCGGCAGCACGTTGACGAGCGCGCGGCCCTTGGAGTCGCGCGTGCCGATCGGCAGCGTGTACGCCTTGGCGCGATAGACCTTGCCGAACGACGTGAAGAACAGCACGTAGTCGTGGGTCGAGGCCGTGAAGAGGTGCTCGATCCAGTCGTCGTCCTTGGTCTGCATGCCGCGCACGCCGACGCCGCCACGGCGCTGGGCGCGATAGGTGTCGACCGGCAGGCGCTTGATGTAGCCGCCGTTGGTGATGGTGATGACCATCTCCTCGTCCGCGATCAGCTCCTCCATGTCGATCTCGCCCTCGACGGCGCTGATCTCGGTGCGGCGGTCATCGGCGAACTCGGCGGCGATCGCCTCGAGCTCCTCGATGATGACCTCGGAGACCTTGCCCTCGTCGGCGAGGATCGCGCGCAGCTCGGCGATCTTGGCCGTCAGCTCGGCGTGCTCGGCGCGGATCGCGTCCTGCTCGAGCCCGGTGAGGCGGCCGAGCCGGAGATCGACGATCGCCTGCGCCTGGACCTCGGACATGGCGAACTCGGTCTGCAGGTTCTGCCGCGCCTCCTCGGGATCCTTCGAGTTGCGGATCAGCTGGATGACCGCGTCGAGGTTCGTCAGCGCGATCAGGTAGCCGTCGAGGATGTGGCAGCGGCGCTCGGCGCGATCGAGCTGGAACTTGGTGCGCCGCACGATGACGTCGCGCTGGTGCGCGATGTAGTGGCGGAGCATGTCGTGCACGCCGAGGGTGCGCGGGACGCCCTCGACGAGCGAGACCATGTTGGCGCCGAACGTCGTCTGCAGCTGCGTGTGCTTGTAGAGCTTGTTGAGGACGACCGTCGCGATCGCGTCCTTCTTCAGCTCGATGACGATGCGCATGCCCTCGTCGGACGAATGATCCTTGACATCGCTGATCTCGGGAACGATCTTCTCGACCGCCAGCTCGGCGATCTTGGCGATGACGCCCTCGTCGCCGCCCTTCTTGACGGTGAACGGCAGCTCGGTGACGACGATCGCGCTCTTGCCGTTGGGCAGATCCTCGATGTCGGTGCGCGCGCGCAGGCGGATCTTGCCGCGGCCGGTGGCGTAGGCGGCGCGGATACCGGCGTGGCCCATGACGACGCCGCCGGTCGGGAAGTCCGGCCCGGGCATGATCGCCATCAGCTCCTCGAGCGAGATCTCCGGGTTGCGGATCATCGCGATCGTGGCGTTGACGGCCTCGCCGAGGTTGTGCGGCGGGATGTTCGTCGCCATGCCGACGGCGATGCCGGACGAGCCGTTGACGAGCAGGTTCGGGAAGCGCGCCGGCAGGACGAGCGGCTGCTCGCGCGAGCCGTCGTAGTTCGGCCCGAAGTCGACGGTGTTGGCGTCGATGTCGCGGAGCATCAGCGTCGCGACGCGCGACAGACGGCACTCGGTGTAGCGCATGGCGGCGGCGGAGAAGCCGTCGACGTTGCCGAAGTTGCCCTGCCCGTCGACGAGGATGGCGCGCGACGAGAACGGCTGCGCCATGCGGACGAGCGTGTCGTAGATCGCCTGGTCGCCGTGCGGGTGGTACGTGCCCATCGTCTCGCCGACGACCTTCGCGCACTTGACGTGCGGGCGGTTCGGCTGGAGGCCGAGCTCGTCCATGGCGTAGAGGACGCGGCGATGCACGGGCTTGAGGCCGTCGCGCACGTCGGGCAGCGCGCGGCCGACGATGACGCTCATCGCGTAGTCGAGATACGACGTGCGCATCTCGTCCGCGAGCTCGCGCGGCTCGGAGCCGCCGTACGGCTCGTCTACGGGTGCTTCCGGCTCAGACATCGATCCCCTGTGCGTCGCGGGCGTGCGACTCGATGAACGTGCGGCGGTCCTCGACCTGGTCGCCCATCAGCGTCACGAACAGCGCGTCGGCCTCGGCCGCGCTCTCCATCGTCACCTGCAGCAGCGTGCGGCTGGCCGGCGCCATCGCCGTCTCGCGCAGCTGCTCGGAGTTCATCTCGCCGAGGCCCTTGAAGCGGCTGATCTCGAGCCCGTCCTTGCAGCAGTCGAAGATCGCCTGCCGCAGCGCGGCGTGGCCGACGGCCTCGATCTCCTTGCGCCCCTGGGTGACGGTGTACGGGCCGGTGCCGACGAGGCCGAGCAGCACCTCATGGCTGTGGCGGAGACCCTGGTAGGCCGTGCCCGCGAACAGCTTGGGCGGCAGCGGGATCGTCTCGACCGCGCCGGTGTGGCGCTCGGTGCGGCGCAGGAGCAGCGTGCCGTCGTCATCGGTCGCGACGACCTCGATCGTGCAGCGCTCGTCGTCGGCCCCGCCCTTGGCGAACCAGTCGGCGATGGCGTCGGGCTCGAGATTGGCGGCGAGCAGCGACGGATGCCGCGCCAGGTCGGCGACGACGGTGCCGTGCGCACCGCGGATGCGGGTGGTCATCAGCTCCTGCTCGCGCAGCGCCTTGACGATCGCGCGGTACAGCTCCTGATCCACCTTGAGCGGCCCGTCGGGCGTGGTCACGACGACCTGCTCGAGGCGCTGGCCGACGGCGTAGTCCTCGACCTCGGAGTCCTTCGACAGGTAGATCTGCTCCTTGCCGAGGCGGACGCGGTAGAGCGGCGGCTGCGCGATGTAGACGTAGCCCGCGTCGATCAGCGGCCGCATGTGCCGGTAGAGGAACGTGAGGATGAGCGTGCGGATGTGGGCGCCGTCGACGTCGGCGTCGGTCATCAGCACCAGCTTGTGGTACCGCGCCTTCTCGGTCTCGAGCTCATCGCCCGTGCCGATGCCCATCGCCGCCACCATCGCCTGGATCTCGGCGTTGCCGAAGACGCGATCGACGCGCGCCTTCTCGACGTTGAGGATCTTGCCGCGCAACGGGAGGATCGCCTGGAACTCGCGATCGCGGGCGTCGACGGCGGTGCCGCCGGCGCTGTTGCCCTCGACGAGGTAGAGCTCGGAGATCGACGGGTCGGTCGACACGCAGTCGGTGAGCTTGCCGGGCAGGCCGCCGCTGCCGAATGCGGTCTTGCGCGCGGCCTCGCGGGCCTTGCGGGCGGCGGCGCGGGCGCGGGCGGCGGAGACGGTCTTCTGCGCGACGGCCTTGGCTTCCGCCGGGTGCTCCTCGAAGTACTGCGCGAGCGCCTGGTTGGAGGCCGAGTCGACGATGCCGCGGATGTGCGTGTTGCCGAGCTTCGTCTTGGTCTGCCCCTCGAACTGCGGCTCGGGCAGGCGCACGGAGATGACGGCTGCGAGGCCCTCGGCGACGTCCTCGCCGCTGAGGTTGTCGTCCTTCTCCTTGAGCAGGCCGTTGGCGCGCGCGTAGGCGTTGACGACGCGGGTGACGGCGGTGCGGAAGCCGACCATGTGGCTGCCGCCCTCATGCGTGTTGATCGCGTTGGCGAACGAGAAGATCGACGGCTGGTACGTGGCGTTCCACTGGAGCGCGACGTCGACCTCGACGCCGGCTTCCTCGTCGCGGGCGCTGACGACCACGACGCCGGGATGCACGACCTCCTTGCCCTGGTTCATGAAGGCGACGTACTCGCTGATGCCGCCCTCGTACTTCCAGGTCTCGTCGGAGCCGTCGCCGCGCTCGTCGATCAGCCGCAGAGAGAGCACGGGCGTGAGGAACGCCATCTCGCGCATGCGGCTCGCGAGCGTGTCGCGGTCGTAGCGGATGTCCTCGAAGATCTCGGCGTCGGGCAGGAACGTGACCGCGGTGCCCGTCGGGCCGTCCCAGTCGGCGATCGCGGTGAGGGCGTTCTGCGGATCGCCCTTCGCGTAGTCCTGCGCGTAGACGTGGCCGTCGCGGCGCACCTCGATGTGCAGGCGCTCGGACAGCGCATTGACGACGGAGACGCCCACGCCGTGGAGGCCGCCGGACACCTTGTAGCCGCCGCCGCCGAACTTGCCGCCGGCGTGGAGCTTGGTGAGCACGACCTCGACGGCGGACATGCCCTGATCGGCCATGACGGCGACGGGGATGCCGCGCCCGTTGTCGGCGCAGGTGACCGAGCCGTCTGGGTGCAGGGTGATCGTGACCTCGGTGCAGAACCCGGCGAGCGCCTCGTCGACGGCGTTGTCGAGCACCTCCCAGACGAGGTGATGGAGGCCGCGCGTGCCGGTCGAGCCGATGTACATGCCGGGACGCCGTCGAACCGCTTCGAGACCTTCGAGAACGGTGATGTTGTCGGCGCCGTAGGACTCGCTCAAAGGGCTCTTTCGGTCGGCGTCACCGGGTGGTGAACACGCCTCCAACACTACCAGAGCAATCCCCGGGAATCGCTGATTCCTACGGGGTTTTCGGGCGTGAGAGGGTCAGCGCGATGGCGCGGTTGAGCGACGCCCGCAGCGCCGGATCGGCGACGGTCTCCGTGAGCTCGTCGGCACGCGCCTGGGCGGCCGGGAGGATCTCGATCGGCGGGTGCTCGACGGGCTGCGGTGCGACGCTGATCGGGCCGATCTCGACCTTCAGCCCGGTCGGTCCGTCGCCCGCCATGCGTGCATCGAGCTTGCGCAGGATCGTGCGCTCCTCGAGCGTCAGCGCGTGCACCCACGAGGCATCGGCCGCGTGGACGATCAGCGTCCCATCACGGGTGACCCGGGCCGGCTGCGCGACCCGCGCCAGCCCCTCCCCCACGACCTCCGTCCAGACGTCGGCGATGCGGCGCACCGGTCCGAGATCGCCGGGCATCGAACCGGCGATCTCCGCTCCGAGCGAGGACGGCAGGCGCAGCGCGGACTGCGGGTCGCGGCGACGGCCACCGCTCATACGTGCACCTCGAGCGCGTGGACCGTGTCCGCGAGATCATCGACGCCGTCGGCGCCGGTCGCCGTCAGCAGCACCTGGCCGTGCCGACGGCCCAGCTCGATCAGCCGCGTGCGACGGTCGCGGTCGAGCTCCGAGAGGACGTCGTCGAGCAGCAGGAGCGGCGGCTCACCCCGCGTCTCCGCGATCAGCGCGGCCTGCGCGAGCAGGAACGCGAGCACCAGCGTTCGCTGCTCGCCCTGCGACGCGCTGCGACGTGCGTCACGCCCGCCCAGCTCGACGACGAGATCGTCGAGGTGCGGGCCGACGCCGGTGGTCTGCCGCTCGATGTCCTCACGGCGGCGCTGCCGCAGTGCGGCGAGGAGCGCCTGACCGTCGCCCGGCTCGGAGGCCTCGTAGCGAAGCCCGCCCGGATGCGGTGAGCCGAGCAGTTCGACGCGCTCCGCGAAGAACGGCGCCAGGCGCTCGATCAGGCGCTCGCGCGCCTCGGTGATCAGCGCTCCGTGATCGGCGAGCTGCGCGTCCCAGGGATCGAGCTCATCCTCGGTCCCCTCGCGGCGGCGCACTCGGCGCAGCACGGCGTTGCGCTGCTCCATCGTCTGCCGGTAGGCCCGCTCGTGCTCCTCGAAGCGCGGCCAGGCACCCTCGATCGCGCGATCCATCGCAACGCGCCGGACACTCGGCCCTCGCTTGACCAGGTCGAGCACGTCGGGGATGAAGACCACCGACGCCCAGCGCTCCCGCAGCGTGCGGCCGTCCACCTGCACACCATCGAGCTCCAACGTGCGCGAACCCTTGGTGAGACGGACCCGCGTCGTCGAGGCCGCACTGCCGGCCTCGCCTTCGACCCGCACGCCGAGCTCGTCGACGCCGTCGCGGATCATCCGGCTGTCGGCCGTCGGCCGCAGGCCCGTCCCACCCGTGCCGAGGTGCACCGCCTCGAGCAGCGACGTCTTGCCCGAGCCATTCGGCCCGACGATCGCGGTGACGCCCTCGACCGGTCGCAGCTCAGCCGCCGCATGGCAGCGCAGGTCGGCGACCCGGAGCAGGTCGACGCGCATCGACTCAGATGCGGATCGGCATGATCACGTACCAGAACGCGCCGTCGACGCTCTCGAGCAGCGCGGGCCGCAGCGACGAGATCAGGCTCAGCTTCACCTCGTCGCCCGGGACGCTCTCGATGCCGTCGCGGAGGAATTCGTGGTTGAAGCCGATCTCGATCGTCTCCGTCCCGGTGGCGGCGACCGGGATCGACTCGGCGCCCTCGGCGACGTCGGCCGTGCGGGCCTGGAGGCTCAGCTGCCCCGGTCCGAGCTCGACGCGAACCGGCGTGTTCTGCCGGACGACGATGCCCACGCGACGGACGATCTCGAGCAGCTCGTCCTTCGCGATCGTCGCCGACTGCTCGACGCCGTCGGGCTTGAGCGCGGTGAAGTTCGGGAACTGCCCTTCGATGCGGCGGACGCTCAGCCAGATGCCGTCGATGCCGAAGGTGACCAGCCCCTCGCCGATCGCGACGCTGAGCGTCCCGGCACCGCCGCCGATGCGGACGGCCTCCTCGAGCGCCTTGATCGGGATGATCGCCTCGAGCGCCTCCGGCGGCGCCTTGGTCAGCGGCGCCTCGGCGACGGCCAGGCGGTACGAGTCGGTGGCCGCCATGGTGATGCGGTCGGACTCGAAGCGCACCAGGGCGCCGGTCAGGACCGGGCGGCTCTCGTCGCGCGATGCCGCGCGCTTGACGCGACCGACGACGTCGGCGAAGACGGCGCTGTCGGTCTCGAAGACCTGCTCGTGATCGATCTCGGGCAGCTGGGGAAACTCATCGACCGGCAGGCCGTACAGCGTGTAGGACGACGAGCCTGCGGAGACCAGGACGCGGCCGTCGGCCTCGGCCGCGAGCTCGATCGTCTCACCGCTCAGCGCGCGGATCAGCTCGGGCGCGATCTTCGCCGGCAGCAGCACCGAGCCCGGCTGCTCGACATCGGCGTCGAGCGGGACGCGCAGCGTCATCTCGAGATCGGTGGCCGCGAGCTCGACGGGCGTCTCCGAGCTCTCGGCGGTGAGGCGCACGTGCGCGGCGCTCTGGAGGTTGGCGCGCGTCGACGCGGCACGCGCAGCCTGCGCGAGGCGATCTGCGAGGTGCTCTCGATTGCAGCGGATCTTCATGCAGCGGCCATCCCGATGATGGAGGTTGTTGTAAGAGAAGTTCTCAGGTAGTTATCACCATAGGGGCTGGGGATGACGGGGAGAAGTCGCGTCAAGGCCGGTGCAGCCTGAGGAAACGGCAGGTCGCGGCTGGGGACGGCGTGGGTGGCATACGGCGCTGCGTCCCCAACGATCGGAATCGTCCGGAACGGAGGGTCGACAACCGGGGACAACGTCCGCGCCGATCCCATGCGGATACCCCGCTGCTCCCCTGCGCCATCCCCAGCGGCGCAGCTCATCCGAGCCGCCGAATCGTCGCGGTGAGTTCCTGGATCATGTTGTAAAGCGAACGATCTTCCTTCATGCGCTTGGCGATCTTGTCATGTCCCCAGTGCACGGTCTTGTGATCGCGACCGCCGAACAGCTGCCCGATCCGCGGCAGCGACATGTCGGTGAGCTCGCGGCTCAGGTACATCGCGACCTGCCGGGGGAAGACGACGGTCTGCGTGCGGCGCTCCGAGCAGAGGTCCTCGATCGTCAGCGAGAAGTACTCGGCGACGACGCGCTGCACGCTCTCGACGGTGACGGGGCGCGAGTCCTCGGGGTACTGGGCGCTGAGCACGTCGCGCACGAGTTCGACGGTCAGCGGCTCGCCGTTGAGCGTGGCGAACGCGACGCCGCGGGTGAGCGCGCCCTCGAGCTCGCGGATGTTCGTCTGCACGCGCATGGCGATCGCGGCGAGGACCTCGGGGTCCTCGATCTCGATCCGATCGCGGGCGGCCTTCTTGCGGAGGATCGCGATGCGGGTCTCGAGGTCCGGCGGCTGGACGTCCGTCATCAGGCCCCACTCGAAGCGGGAGCGGAGGCGGTCCTCGAGGCGCGTGATCTCGCGCGGCGGCCGGTCCGAGGCGAGCACGATCTGCCCGCCGGCCTCGTGCAGCGTGTTGAAGGTGTGGAAGAACTCCTCCTGGATGCCCTCGCGTCCGGAGAGGAACTGGATGTCGTCCACGAGCAGCACGTCATAGGTGCGATAGCGCGCCTTGAACTGCTCGATGCGCTTCTCGCGCAGCGCCTCGATGAACTCGTTCGTGAAGGCCTCGCACGTGACGTAGCACGCGGTCAGCTCCGTCGCCGTCTGCACGTAGTGGGCGATCGACTGCAGGAGGTGCGTCTTGCCGAGACCGGTCGCGCCGTGGATGAAGAGCGGGTTGTAGGCCTGGCTGGGCGACTCCGCGACGGCGAGCGCGGCGGCGTGGGCGAAGCGATTCGACGGGCCGATCACGAAGGTGTCGAAGGTCGCGTTGCGGTTGAGGTTGAGGGATCGCGCCTCGCGCTCGGCGGGTAGCGATGTGACCGGCGCCGGCTCGGGCGGCGCGGAAGCGATCGGGGCCGCCGTCGGTTCCGCCGCTGGCTCGACCGGTGCATCCGCCGCGGCATCGATGACGAGCGAGACGGCCAGCGGCGCGCCGTGCGCGGTCGTTGCCGCAGCCGTGACGAGGTCCATGAAGTGCCCGGTGATCCAGCCGCGCACGAACTCGTTCGGCACCTCGACCTCGAGCTCGTCCGACGACAGCGCCCGGCCGCTGGCCCGGCCGAACCACGCGCTGTAGGTCGGCGGTGCCAGCGTCTGCTGGAGCTCATCGGAGATGGCGCTCCACAGCGCGGTGGCGGAGGTGTCGGAGTTCGCGGTCATGCTCGAAGGCGCGACGGTAGCAGGGCGGCGGGTGCCGGGTGAACCACACCCCGACCGCCGATTTCCGCTGTTTGCGGGAAAAACAAACCGCTCCCAGCGTTATCCCCAAGGTCATCCCCAGCAGGGGACAACCCGGCGCACGGGCGTGACGGTTCCCGTTTGCCGCAGTCCGCATGCGACCGGTATGCTTCGCGCTCCCCGGAGACCGGAACCAGCATGAAGCGCACCTACCAGCCCAACGTCCGCAAGCGAGCCAAGACCCACGGCTTCCGCAAGCGCATGTCGAATCGCGCCGGCCAGGCGGTTGTCCGCCGCCGCCGCGCCCGCGGCCGCAAGCGCCTCTCGGCCTAGGCCCGCATGGCGACCGGCTCGCAGGGACGCGGCCGGCTGACGCGGTCGGCCGAGTTCGATGCCGTCTACCGGCGCGGCCGCTCCGCCGCCAGCCGGCACCTGGTCGCCTATGCGTTTCCGTCCGAGCTCGACGAGGTGCGCCTCGGCGTCGCCGTGTCGCGCAAGGTCGGCAACGCCGTGGTCCGCAACCGCCTCAAGCGCCAGCTGCGCGAGGCGTTCGACGCCCTCACCCCCCAGCCCGAGCGTCTCGACGTCGTCCTCGTCGCGCGCCCCGGTCTCGATGAGGCGGTCGAGTCGCAGGGCTTCGCCTGGCTGCAGGGCGAGATCGGCGAGCTGGTCGCCAAGGCGGCGGCGGCATGATCGGCGACCTCGCCCACGGCCTGTACGCGCACGTGCTGCGCCCGCTCTGGCCCGGCGGTGCGCCCGCCACGCGCAACTGCCGGTTCGAGCCGACGTGCTCGCGCTACGCGATCGACGCGGTCCGCTATCGCGGCCCCCTCGTCGGTCCGGTGCTCGCGGTATGGCGCGTCCTCCGGTGCAACCCATGGAATGATGGCGGGTACGACCCGGTGCGCCGGAGTCGCGATCTCACGTGAACGCCGTCTACTCCCTCCTCAGCCCGCTCGTCCGGCCGCTCACGTGGCTGCTCGAGACGCTGCACTTCAGCCTCGGCATCCCGTGGGGCTGGTCGATCGTCGTCCTCACGGTGATCGTGCGCGTCGCGATGATCCCGCTGACGGTCAAGCAGCAGCAGTCGTTCCGCGCGATGCAGGCGCTGCAGCCGGAGATCAAGAAGCTCCAGGCCAAGTACAAGAACGATCGCCAGAAGCTCAACGAGGAGATGATGGCGTTCTACAAGGAGAACAAGGTCAACCCGTTCGGGTCGTGCCTGCCGCTCCTGATCCAGCTGCCGATCTTCTTCGCGCTGTACGCCACGCTCCGTGACATCGGCAAGGAGGTCACCGCCGGCGAGGATCTCTCGATGCTCGGCGGCTGGATCCCCGACATCACGGCGTCGCTCAACTCGCTGCCGGCCACCACGCTCTACCCGCTGATGATCATCTACGTGCTGTCGCAGATGGGCTCGACGCTGCTGATGCCGACGTCGGTCGACCCCAAGCAGAAGTACATCTTCCTGTTCCTGCCGATCGTCTTCGCGTTCTTCATCGTGCATCCGCCGATCGGCGCCTCGAGCTTCCCGGTCGGCCTGCTCGTCTACTGGATCACCACGAACCTGTGGACCGTCGGCCAGGCGTTCGTGATCCGCACGTGGTTCCCGCCGCCGCTGCCCCCATCCGCAAAGGCGCAGCCCGCCAAGTCCGGCGGCGGGCTCTCCGGCCTGCTCAGCCGCGGTCAGTCCGGCAACCAGATGCCGAAGGCGAAGAAGCCGAAGGCCGCCAAGCCGGCAAAGGTCGAGACGACCATGGCGGATGAGGACGCCGAGTCGGCCGTCGACACCGCTGACGGGAACGCCGCACCCACCGGTGACGCTCCGCAGCAGGCGCCGAAGAACAAGGCCCAGCGCCAAAAGCGGCCCGCGAAGCCGCCGCGGGAGAAGCCGAAGGACGCCTGATGGCGACCGACGATACATCCGTCGAGGGCACGGGCGAGACCATCGGCGAGGCACGCTGGGCCGCCACGCGCGAGCTCGAGCGCCGCTTCCCCGGCCTCGACAAGGAGGCGATCGACTTCCAGACGCTGTCGGAGGGCGAGCGCGGGCTGATGGGCGTCGGCCGTGAGCCTGCGCGCGTGCTGGCGCGTCTGCTCGAGGTGCCATCGGCCGAGACGAGCGAGGCCGCGCGCGCGGCCCGTCCTGCCACGCCACGCGAGGATCGCCGCCCCTCGCGGCAGGCGCCCAAGCAGCGCAGCGCCGCCCCCACGCTTCCGCGAGCGGAGGGCCCGACCGCCGAGCGCGTCGAGGAGCTGCTGCAGTCGATCTGCGGCGGCATCGGCCTGACCACAACGGTGCACGTCGGTCAGGGCGCCGACGGCCTCGTCGCCACGGTCGAGGGCGACGACCTCGGCCTGCTGATCGGCAAGCACGGGCATACGATCGACGCCGTCCAGTACCTCGTCAATGCGATCGTGCTGCGGGGTGAGGAGAACGCCACGCCGATCGTCGTCGACGCGCAGGACTACCGCCGCCGCCGCGAGGCCGTGTTGCGCGACACCGCCGAGCGCGCCGCCCAGGACGCGATCGCCACGGGACGCCCCGTGTCGCTCGAGCCGATGTCCAGCGCCGAGCGCAAGATCGTGCACCTGGTGCTGCAGGACCATCCGCAGGTGGTGACCGAATCGGGTGGCCGCGAGCCGAATCGCTGCGTCGTGGTCCGCCGCCGCGACGACGCGTAGTCGGCGTGCGCTCCGCGCATGACGTGACCACGGCGTTTCACGTGAAACGCCGTTTGCCACCCCGCCGGAGTTTCACGTGAAACAGGATCCCGTCGACACCTTCCTCGAGCTGATCGCCACGGCGCAGCAGCGCCTCGTCGCCTCGACGGACCCCGCCGATCTGGCCGCGCACGTCGAGGATGCACGCGGCACGCTCCCGCTGATCGCAGCGGAAACCGGGCCACTGGTGGACGTCGGCACCGGCGCCGGCTTTCCCGGCGTGCCGCTGCTCCTGGATCGCGGAGACCTCGAGGGAACGCTGCTCGACAGCCGGGCCAAGCGCTGCCAGCACCTCCAGCGGGTCGTCGAGGAGACCGGGCTCGCAGATCGCGTTCGGGTGCTGAACCTGCGCGCCGAGGAGCACGCCGCGGCAGACGGGCGCGAGCACTACGGGATCGCGGTGGCGCGTGCCCTGGCGCCGCCGCCGGTCGCGGTCGAGCTGTGCCTGCCGCTGCTGCGCGTCGGCGGCGTCTGCATCCTCCACGCGGGCGCGGTTGCGCCGCGCGACGTCGAGCGCGCCGCGGCGGAGCTCGGCGGCGTGCTCGAGCTGATCGACCCGGTGCCGGGCTTCGACGCCCGCAACCGCGTCGTCGTGCGCAAGACGGCCCCCACTCCAGCGCGCTTCCCGCGCCGTATCGGGTTGGCCGCGAAGGAGCCGCTCGTCCGAAGCCAGGACTAGCGTTACGGGCATGTCCCGTATCTACGCACTGGCCAATCAGAAGGGCGGCGTCGGCAAGACGACGACGGCGGTGAACGTCGCGGCCTGCCTCGCCGAGGCCGGCGCACGCGTGCTCCTCGTCGATCTCGATCCGCAGGCGAACGCCACGACCGGGCTCGGGCATCGACCCGTGCGCGGCCGCTCCACCTACGAGGTGCTGCACGGGGTGCCGATTGCCGACATCGTGATCCCGTCGGGCGTGCCGAACCTCGATCTCGCACCCTCCCACCCGGACCTCGCCGCTGCTGCGGTCGAACTGCCGGACCGCGAGGATCGCGAGCAGGTGCTCGGCAACGCGCTCGCCGAGGTCGACGACCGGTATCCGTTCGTGATCGTCGACTGCCCGCCGGCGCTCGGCATGCTCACGGTCAACGCGCTGGCCGCCGCGAACCGCCTGATCGTCCCGGTCCAGTGCGAGTACTACGCGTTGGAGGGCCTCGCGCAGCTGCTCGAGACCGTTGAACTCGTCCGGGCGCGCATCAACCCGCACCTGCAGCTGTCGGGCCTGCTCCTGACGATGCACGACGGCCGCACGCGGCTCGCGCAGGACGTCGCGAGCGAGGTGCGCGAGCACTTCGGCAGCAAGGTCTTCGATTCGGTCATCCCGCGCTCGGTGCGCCTCGCCGAGGCGCCGTCGCACGGCCGGCCCATTTCCCAGTTCGATCCGCGCTCGCCCGGAGCGGACGCGTACTACCGACTCGCCCTGGAGGTGGTTGAGCGTGGCTAGACCCACTGGACTCGGACGCGGGCTCAACGCCCTGCTCGACCCCGCCGGCGGCGAACCGACCCTCGTCACCCTGCCGATCGAGCAGGTGCAGCCCAACCCGCGCCAGCCGCGCCGGGCCTTCGATCAGGACGCGCTCGACGATCTCGCTCGGTCGATCAAGCAGGACGGCATCATGCAGCCGATCATCGTGCGCTCGGCGCCTGACGGCCGCTACGAGATCATCGCCGGCGAGCGCCGCTGGCGCGCGGCCAACCAGGCCGGCCTCAAGACGGTGCCCGCGATCGTGCGCCGGGCCGACGAGCGGCAGACGCTCACGTTGGCGCTGGTCGAGAACGTCGTGCGCGAGGATCTCAACGCGATCGAGGCGGCGCGCGGCTACGCGGCGCTGATCGACGAGCTCGACCTGACGCCGACCGAGGTCGCCGAGAAGGTGGGGAAGAGCCGCCCGACGATCGCGAACGCCCTGCGCCTGCTCGACCTGCCCGACGAGGTGCTCGACGCGATCATCGCCGGCGAGCTGAGCGAGGGCCATGGCCGCGCGATCCTGCAGCTCGACGACCACGATGCCCGCCGGGCGCTGGCCAAGCGCGCGATCGCCGACGGTCTGTCGGTGCGCGAGGTCGAGGCTCTGGCTCGCTCCGGCCCGAAGCAGAAGCGCGCCCCGCGTGTCGCCAAGAACGGCGCGGCCTGGTTCGATCACGACCTCGCGGCCGCCGCGACCGACGCGTGCTTCCGCGCGCTCGGCATGGTGGGGAAGGTGTCGCCGACGCCCGATGGCGCGCGCCTCGAGATCCGCATCCGCTCGCAGGAGCAGCTCGAGGATCTCGTCGCTCGGCTCGAGCAGATGGACGGCGTGGCGCTCCACAAGCGCGCTGCGTAGCATCACGACCACTTCGTGACAAATGCCACGAAGTGGGGGAATCGGCTGCGGCCGCGATAGGCTGCCCGCGATGACGCGCGGAGGGCAGACGATCGACGGGAGCGTGCGACGACGATCCGCCTGGCTCGTCGCCCTGCCGCTGCTCGCCGCGGGATCGCTGCTCGCGCATCAGCTGTCGTATCTGATCGTCGCCGGCGATCAGGCCGGTGCCCTGCTGGCGGAGACGGGGCACGGGTATCTCGCCCAGCTGCCCGCAGGCGCATTGCTTGCGGCCATCTGTGTGGTCCTGGGCCTCGGCCTCGCGGCCCTCGATCGCCTCCGCGATCGCACGGGACGCGCGGTGCCGGCCTGGGTCATCGCCGTGGTGCCCATCCTCGGGTTCGCGCTGCAGGAGCACCTCGAGCGCCTCGCCGAGAGCGGGCACGTGCCGTGGACGGCCGCGCTCGACCCGACCTTCCTCGTCGGCGTGGCCCTGCAATTGCCGTTCTGCGCACTCGCGTTCCTCGCCGCGCGCTGGCTGCTGCGCGGAGTCACCGCGCTCGTCACCGCGCTCCGCGCACGGCGACCGCAGCCGCGACGCGGCATCGCCTCGGGGCGCCAGCCCCTCGTCGTCCCGCGCATGCCGCGCGTCGGACTCGCCTTCGCCTGCGCGCCGCGCGGGCCGCCGCGCCTCCCGATCGGCTGATTCCCGTCGTGCCGATCGGCACGACGAACAACGATCAAGGAGGGTCGAATGACCACCATCTCGACGCGCGCTCGCGCGCTCATCCTCGCGTGCCTGACCGGCGCGCTCATCCTCGGCACGGCGGTGCCCGCATTCGGGCACGCCACCGTCCAGAAGTACGGGAGCACGCCGACGGCTGATGGGTACGGCGCGTTCTGGATCCGCATCGGGCATGGCTGCGAGGCCAAGAACGGCGACATGACCGACACGAATCGCGTCGTCGTCATCCTGCCGGGCGCGTTCCAGTCGGCGAAGCCGCAGCAGCTCGCGGGCTGGCATGCCTCGACCACCACGCTGAAGGGCGGTGCCGGCTACCGCATCACGTGGACGGCGCTTGGCGATCCGCTGTCGACTGACGCCTTCCAGGACTTCGGCATCAGCGCGCACTACCCGGCGACGGCGGGAACGTTCAACGTGCCGACCGTCCAGCACTGCGGGATGCTCTCGACCGCATGGGTTGAGCAGGCCGTCGGCGGGGTGGAGCCCGACTTCCCGGTCCCGACGATCAAGGTCTCGTAGGGCCGGAAGGGAACGCGGGGGGCGGCCTCAGCCGCCCCCCGCACACGGCCATGCGCACGCTTCTCCTCTTCACCATCGCGCTGATCCTCGCCCTCGCGCCAGAGGGCGCATCGGCGCATGCCCTGCTGCTCAAGCGGAGTCCGCCGGCAAACGCCGTTCTGACGCGCCTGCCTGCCGAAGTTCGCACGACATGGTCCGAGCCGGTTACCGGGTCCGCGGATGCGCTGATCGGGATATGCGACGACGGCGGACCGCTGCTCGGTCCGACGGTCATCCAAGGCGCGGTCGTGCACGCGTCCGTCATCGCGGCGCCGCATGCCGGCCGGTGCGCCTATGCGGCACGAATCACCAGCGCGGACGGGCACCACGTCGCCGTGGCGAGCGCATTCGCGGTCGCCGTGGGCACACCGCGGGCCGCGAGCACCGTGCTGGAGCTGTCGGGGCATCGTCTGCCGCTCTCCGGCGCGCGCGTGGGAGAGCGCACGCTTCGACTCTGGGGTGGACTCCAGGAGGGCACGGTGCGCTGGACCAGCGCGCTCCTGCCCGCGCCGTTCATCTGGACGTTCCGACGGGGCGTGGCGCGCGGGCTGCTGCCGTTCCCGGGCACGTACGACGTCGAGGTGCGCGCCCGCGTCGGCGCCTTCCGCGAACGCATCGCTACCGGCACAATCGAGATCGCACCATGACCGACGCGCAACCGCACCGACGACTACCGTCAGTCACAGCCATGAAGGGACACCCCATGCTCCATCGCACAGCGCTCATCTGCACCGCACTGCTCGGAATACTCGTCCTCGCCGCCACGGCCGCGGCGCACGCGGACATCGCCGACTCGAGCTCGGCGCACGGTGCCAAGGCCCGTCTGACCGTCACCATCGAGCATGGCTGCACCGCGGAAGGGGCGTCCGTCAACGCGGTCGATCGCGTTGCGATCGCGTTGCCCGCGGCATTCGGCAAGCCCGTGCCGCAGACGCCGAACGGGTGGCGCGCGGCGGTCTCGCGGGACGGTGGCGCGTACCGGGTGGTGTGGAGCCACA
>CAWUMZ010000003.1:0-36171 GCA_963923625.1 uncultured bacterium
AGCAAGCAGCCCATGGCATCGAGGTACATGTCCGCGCTCCCCGCGACGACGACGGTGATTGTGCGGTGCTCAACGGCAGCCATCACATCTACCTCCGTTACGAACTTGCTCGCCCGGTCCCCCTCGGCCAGGAGGCTGAGGCTTCGTCGGGCGATCCTCGTGTACCGGATGGATCGTTCCGTCCGGTATGCGACAGCCTACCCGTAGTCACCCGCAATGCAACGGAAATCCGTGATTCGGAGGGGTTCCCGCACACCGTCTGCGGCAAACCCGCAGAGGTTCCGGGGGCCTACGTACCCCGCCCATACGGTGCTGGCATGAGGCGCTTCGCCGCCATCCTCGCGCTCGTCCTCGCTGCGCTTGCCGCCGCACCCGGCGCCGGCGCGGGGACACCCGAGCAGGATCTCGCGTGGCTCAACGCCAAACGCGCCTCGAGCGGCATCCCCGGCGACATCACCCTCAACGCCGACTGGTCCGCGCAATGCGCCCAGCACCTCGCCTACATGAAGGCCACCGGCACCGTCAGCCATGCCGAAGACCCCGCCAACCCCAGCTACACCACCACCGGCAACTGGGCCGGCACCCACGCCGTCCTCGCCGCCGGCCTCACCTGGACCGAAAGCGACTTCATCTGGGAATCTGCACCGCTGCACCTCGCGCAGCTCCTCGCTCCCCAGCTCGCCGCCACCGGCATCGCCGACGACGGCCAATCCGTATGCGTCACCACCTGGCCCGGCTACACACGCGCCCTCCCCGCGACCGATACCGTCGTCACCTACCCCGGCAACGGCACCAGCATCTACGCGAGCGAGATCTCCGCCGAATCGCCGATCACGCCGAGCCAGGCACTCGGCCTGAGCGGACCGACCGGGCCGCACCTCTACGTCTACCAGTGGGGGCCTGCACTCCTGACGGGCGTCACGCCGGACGGACGCCCGATCCACATCTCGGCGGCGACGCTGACCGGCCCCGACGGGCCCGTCGCGGTGAAGTGGGCCGACACGATGAACCCGGTCGTCGGGCGCTACCTCACAGATGCCTCGGGGATCATCATCCCGGTCGCCCCCTTGACCGCGAACGCCGTCTACTACGCGTCCGTGGCCTTCAGCAACGGCATCTCATACAGCTGGGGATTCACCACGCGGGTGAACCCGGAGAGCCTCGCGCTCCGGAATGTGCGGTTCGGCATCCGCCGCACATCGCGCTCGCGCACGTGCACCCACCGGCATGGTCAGCGGTGCGTCAGGTGGCGCACGCGGTACGTCGCGGCGATCGAGATGCACGGGCGGTACGTCAACGATGACGCGGACGCGGACGCGGAAGATGGCGCCAGCTCCGTCGGAGCCACGTTCAACGCCGTCCAGCGCCCGCAGGCGCCGATCGGCGCAGATGGGCGCTTCCACGCGATCTACACGCTCATCTCCCGTTCGCGCCGATTCACGCTGAGCGTGATCCTCACCGCCGGCGACGACGTCGCGGCCTTCCGTCTGCGCATTCGGATCTCATCCGACGGAAAGCACCCGACGGCCCAGGTCTTCGGCGTCCAGCGGCTCCCAGCCGGCAGGCTGGCCGGTGCGCCGGGCGTGCGCATCCCGCCGCCCGCGCGCCAGCCATGACCCGCTGATCACCGGCGGTGTTCCGAGACCCGGCCGCCTTCGGCTTGGCCGCGCAACTGCTTCGGGTGAGCCGCAGAGTTCCCGCGGGCTCCACCGGCGCGCGGTACCGTGGTTTCCGACATGGCGCATCGGGTCGCACTACGGATACTCGCGTCGCTGGTCACCCTGGCGGTGATCGCGATCCTCCCGGTCGCATCCCTCGGCGCCGACGCGCAGCAGGATCTCGCGTGGCTCAACGCCAAGCGCGCCTCGAGCGGCATCCCCGGCGACATCACCCTCAACGCCGACTGGTCCGCCCAATGCGCCCAGCACCTCGCGTACATGCAGGCCACCGGTACCGTCAGCCACGCAGAGGATCCCGCAAACCCCAGCTACACCGAAACCGGAAACTGGGCGGGCACCAACGCCGTCCTCGCCGCCGGCCTCACCTGGACCGAGAGCGACTTCATCTGGGAGACCGCGCCACTGCACCTCGCGCAGCTGCTCGCTCCCCAGCTCGCCGCCACCGGCATCGCCGACGACGGCCAATCCGTATGCGTCACGACACTGCCCGGCTACACCCGTGCGGCACCGGCCGTCGACTCCGTCGTCACCTACCCGGGCAACGGCACCGGCATCTACCCGAGCGAGACCTCCGCCGAATGGCCGACCACACCCGCGGCGGCGCTCGGACTCAACGGCCCCACCGGACCGCACCTCTACGTCTACCAGTGGGGCCCCTCGTCGGCGGATGGCATCGACGCCGCCGGCCACCTGATCGGCATCGCCGCCGCGACGCTGACGGGACCGAGCGGTCCCGTGGCGGCCCGCTGGGTCGATGCGGCCGATCCCGTCGTCGGTCGCTATCTGCCGAGCGGGTCGGGGATCGTCATCCCCGACGCACCGCTGCAGTCCAACACGGCCTACACAGCGACCGTGCGGTTCTCGAACGGCGTCTCGCACGTGTGGGCGTTCACGACCGCGACCGCCGACGATGGCATCCCCATCAGCGACGTGCGCATCTCGACGGGACGAACTGCGCGTCGCTGCACCGGACGGCCCGTCGGCCCATGCACGAAGCGGTCGGGCGGCGCGCGACGCGCGGTGACCGTGCGCGGTCGCTACGGCAGCCTCGGCAACGAGGAGGTCCGCATTCGGATCCGCAACGGCGCATCGCGACTGACGCGCACAGGTGCCGACGGGCGCTTCGCGGCGATCATCGGCATACGGCCCCCCGCAGGCGGTGCGCCGCTGACCGTCACCATCGACGTCGGCGACAATGCCGCCGCGTATGCCGTGCCGCTCAGCGCGGCATATCGGCACTGACGGCTACGACGCGGCCGAGGCGCCGACGAACTTCGCCGGATCCTCGAGGAAGCGGCCCTTGCAGCCGTTGCAGCTGAAGAAGTACGTCGTGCCCTCGTACTCCGCCGACGGCGTGGTCTCGTCCACGAGGATCTCGGAGCCCGACGTCGGGTCGATCGCGGTGCGCGGGCCGGCGGCCTGGGCGGCGCGGGTGCGCTGCACGATGCCGGCGACAACCGCGAGCGCGATCTCCTCCTGCGTGACCTCCCCGAGCTCGACGCCCGGGCGGGTGTCGATCGTGGCGATCCGCTCCTCGGCGACCTTGCGCTCGCGGAGCAGCTCGAGCGCCGCGTGCGCCCGCTTACGCGAGGCGATCAGGGAGACCGTGGCCGGGTCGTGCCCGAGCGCGAGCTCGAGCGCGTCCTCGTCGTAGTGCCCCATCGAGGCCACGACGATGTTGGCCTTCGGCTCGATGCCCGCGTCGTCGATCCCCTTGCGGCCGTCGATCAGCAGCACGCGATGCCCGATCGCCTCGCCGATCGAGGCGACCGCGTTCGCCACCGGCGTATGGCCGATGACGACGAGCTGCGGAGTCGGCACGACCGGCTCGAGGAAGATGTCCACGGTCCCTCCCGAGGGGCAGGTGGTGGTGAGGCCCGTCACGCCGCTCGGCGGGAGCAGGTCCTCCGGGCCGATCCGGAGCAGCTCCGTCTCGCCCGTCTGCAGTGCGCGGCGCGCGTGACGCACCACGTTCGGCTCGGAGCACGAGCCGCCGATCCAGCCCTCGACACGGCCATCCGGAAACACGATGGCCTTCGCGCCGGGCCGGACCGAGGCTGGTGCCTCGGCCCGGACCACGGTCGCGAGCACGTACGGCTGCCCCTGGAGGGCCAGGTCTGCCGCCGAGCGTGCGATGTCGAGCGTGCGCTTCACGTTCCCAGTATCCGTCCGATCAGTCGTCCGAGACGCCGTTGTCGCGCAGGACCTTCCAGACCTTGTGCGACGACAGCGGCATGTCGATGTTCGTGACGCCGTACGGATGCAGGGCGTCGACCACGGCGTTGACGAACGCCTGCGGCGAGCCGACCGTCGGCGACTCGCCGACGCCCTTCGCGCCGATCGGATGATGCGGCGACGGCGTCGTGCACTCACCCAGCGTCCAGTCCGGGCTCTCCACCGCGGTCGGGATCAGGTAGTCCATGAAGTTGCCGCCGAAGCAGTTGCCGTCCTCGTCGAACGAGATCAGTTCCATCATCGCGGTGCCGAAGCCCTGCGTCAGGCCGCCGTGGATCTGACCGTCCACGATCATCGGGTTGATGCGCGTGCCGCAGTCGTCGACGGCGACGAACTTGCGGACCTTCACCTGCCCCGTGCCCTTGTCGATGTCGACGACGCAGATGTACGTGCCGAAGGGGTACGTCATCTCCGGGGCGTCGTAGTACGTGACGTCCTCGAAGCCCTTCTCCATGTCGTCCGGCAGATCGGACTGGTACGCCCCGAAGATGCACTCCTGGATCGTCTTCGTCTTCTCCGGCGAGCCCTTCACGGTGAAGGTGCCGCTGTCGAACTCGAGATCATCCGGTGCGCACTCGAGCAGGTGCGCCGCGATCTGGCGCGCCTTCTCGCGGAGCTTTCGGGCCACGATCGCCGTCGCCGCGCCACCCGTCGGGGTCGAGCGCGACGCGTACGTGCCGAGGCCGTACGGCGTGTGGTCCGTGTCGCCGTGCTCGACGGCGATGTCCGTGTACGGAATGCCGAGCTCGTTCGCCACGATCTGCGCGAACGTCGTCTCGTGCCCCTGGCCCTGCGACTGGACGCCGAGCTTGAGCACGCCCTTGCCGGTCGGGTGGATGCGGAGCTCCGCCGAGTCGATCATGGCGAGACCCGCGATGTCGCAGATCTTCGACATGCCGGCGCCGACGATCTCGGTGAACGACGAGAAGCCGATGCCCATGATCTCGCCCTTGGCGCGCTTCTCGGCCTGCTCCTTGCGGAGCTCGTCGTAGCCGACCAGGTCGAGCGCGATGTCCAGCGCCTTCTCGTAGTCGCCCGAGTCGTACTCCCAGCCCATCGGGCTCTTGTACGGGAACTGGTCCGGCTGGATGAAGTTCCGCCGGCGCAGCTCGGCCGCATCGATGCCCGTCTCCAGCGCGAGGTTCTCGACCAGGCGCTCGATCAGGTACGCGGCCTCGGTGACGCGGAACGAGCAGCGGTACGCGATGCCGCCCGGCGCCTTGTTCGTGTAGACGCCATCGACCTTGCAGTGCGCCGCCTCGAAGTCGTACGACCCCGTGGCGATGTTGAAGAAGCCGGCCGGCCACTTCGACGGCTGCGCCTGCGCGTTGAAGGCGCCATGGTCGGCGAGGACGTTGGCGCGGACGGCGAGCATCTTGCCGTCCTTCGTGGCCGCGAGCTCGCCCTCCATGTGGTAATCGCGGGCGAAGCCCGTCGACATGAGGTTCTCCGTGCGGCTCTCGATCCACTTGACCGGCTTGCCGATCAGCAGCGACGCGGCGGTCGCCACGACGTAGCCGGGGTAGATCGGCACCTTGTTGCCGAAGCCGCCGCCGACGTCCGGGGAGATGATGCGGATCTTCTGCTCGGGCAGACCCGCCACGAGCGCGAACAGCGTGCGATGCGCGTGCGGGGCCTGGCTCGTCAGGTAGATCGTCATCTTCCCGGTCGCCTTGTTGTAATCGGCGACCGCGCCGCAGGTCTCCATCGGCGCCGGGTGGATGCGCGGGTAGAGCGTGTCGAGCTTGACGACGATGTCCGCGCTCTCGAACACGCGATCGGTCGCCGCGGCGTCACCGGACTCCCACGTGAAGATGTGGTTGTCGGTCTTGCCCTCGAGGTCCGAGCGGATGATCGGCGCGTCGGCATCGAGCGCCTTCTTCGGATCGGTGATCACGGGCAGCGGCTCGTAGTCGACGTCGATGCCCTCGAGCGCGTCCTCGGCCTGGTACTGCGTCTTGGCGATGACGCAGACGACCTCCTGGCCCTGGAAGCGGACCTTGTCCGTCGCCAAGACGGCCTGCGTGTCGCCCGCGAGAGTCGGCATCCAGGCCAGGCCGTGCGCGGCGAGCAGCTCGCCGGTGACGCACGCGACGACGCCGGGCATGGCCTCGGCGCGCGAGCAGTCGATCGAGTTGATCTTGGCGTGCGCGAACGGCGAGCGGTAGATCGCCATGTGCAGCATGCCGGGCAGCTGGACGTCATCGACGTAGTTGCCCTTGCCGCGGATGAAGCGGTCGTCCTCGACGCGCTTCGGGGACTTCCCGATCGCACCCTCGACGGTGCTGGCAGTCGGCGCGCTCATGCTGCCGCCCCTTCCTTCTTCTTGGCCGCGTAGTGCACGGCCTTGATGATGTTGACGTAGCCGGTGCAGCGGCAGAGATTGCCGCTGATGGCCTTGCGGATCTCGTCCTCGGTCGGATCCGGGTTCTCCGCGAGCAGCGCCGTGACGGTCATCATCATGCCCGGCGTGCAGTAGCCGCAGTGGAGACCGTGCTCCTCCTTGAAGCCCTCCTGGACGGGCGACAGGCCGTCGGCGCCCTCGAGGCCCTCGACGGTCATGAGCTCGCGGCCGTTCGCCTGGACGGCGAGCACCGTGCACGACTTGACCGGACGGCCGTCGAGCAGCACCGTGCAGGCGCCGCACGAGGTGGTGTCGCAGCCGATGTGCGTGCCCGTCAGGTGCAGGCTCTCGCGGATCATGTGGACGAGCAGCGTGCGCGGCTCGACCATCGCCTCGCACTCCTCGCCGTTGACCGTGGTCTTGACGATCACCTTGTCGCTCATCACGCCTCCTTGCCCTGGGCGCGAGCGCCCGCCGTGCGGAGCGCGCGCTTCGTCAGCACGCGCACGAGATCCCGCTTGTACTCCTCCGGACCGCGCAGGTCGCTGCTCGGCTCGGAGACCTCGGCCGCCAGGCGGCCGGCCTCCTCGAGGGCGGCCGCGTCGTCGATCGACTTGCCGACGAGCGATGCAGCGGCATCGGCGGCGTGGATCGTCAGCGGGCCGACGTTGGTGAGGCCGATCGAGGCCTCGGTCACCGTCGTGCCGTCGAGCACGACCATCACGCCGACCGCGGCGGCGGCGTAGTCGCCGACCTTGCGCTCGACCTTCAGGTACGCGGAGCCCTGCCCGGCCTTCGGAGCGGGGATGCGCGCCTCGACGAGGATCTGGTCGGTGCCCAGCTGCGTCTCGAACATCGACGTCTGGAAGTCGTGGGCGCTGTGCGTGACCGCGCCGTTCGGGCCGACGGCATGCAGCTCGGCGCCGAGCGTGGCCGCGACGGTCGCCCAGTCACCGGCCGGATCGCCGTGCGCCAGCGAGCCGCAGAACGTGCCGCGATTGCGGATCAGCGGGTCGGCGACGTGCTGGGCCGCGTCGTGGATGATCGGGTAGCGATCGCGGACCAGATCCGAGTGCTCGAGATCGGCGTGCCGGACGAGGGCGCCGATGCGCAGCATCCCGTCCGCCTCCTCGAGCGTGTCGAGACCCGCGATCCCGTTGAGGTCGATGATCGTGCCCGGGCTCGCGAGCCGGAGCTTCATCATCGGCAGGAGGCTCTGGCCCCCGGCCATGACCTTGGCGTCACCGGCTCCCGCCGCGAGCGCCTGCACGGCCTCGTCGAGCGAGGTCGGTGCGACATATTCGAACGTGCTTGGCAGCACCCTTCTCCCCTTTCACGACCGGTGCCCCGGCGGGGCTCCGGGTCCTTCCTCCGTGCTCAGTCCTTGGAGCCGCCGAAGAGGCTCTTGATCTTGCCCTTGGTGATGTCGGCGGCGATGCCCACCGCGCTCGGGGCCTCGGCGGCCACCGACTCCGGCGGCGCCTCACCGCGCGCCTTGGCCTCGGCACCGGCGACGAGCGTCGCCTCCATCGCCTTGGCCATCTCGCCGATCATCTTGCCGGCGACGTCCGTCATGATCCCGCGCCCCATCTGGGCGACGCGGCCGGTCACCAGGATGTCGGAGCCGACCTTCACGTTGGTCTTGCCCGCGCCGGCGTCCGAGATCGCCATCGACAGCGTCGCCTGCGCGGTGCCCTGTCCCTTGGCCTCGGTCGCCTTCGCGCGCATCACCGCGGTCTTGGCCGCCGGATCCTGCTCGACGATCTCGATGACGCCCTTGTAGGTGAGGCTCATCGGGCCCATCTTCATCGTGACGAGGGCGTCGAAGCCGCCGTCCTCGCGCTTGCCCGTGATGGTGGCACCGGGGATGCACGGCGCAACGCGCTCGACGTCCGTCATCAGCGCGTACGTGTCGTCCGGTGTCGCGGCGACGTCGAAGTCGTTCTCGATCACGATGCCCATGGCTCTTCTCCTCGATGCCCGGCAGGGGGACGCGCTGCGCCGGGATGGTGATTCTGTGGGAAGCGGTTCGCAAACGCAAGGGTGACGGATGATCTCGTCGCGAAATCCGAGAATCCGCGGTCACCGCACAGCGTCCGCTCACTGGCGGAGCTGCGGTGAACCCACCGACGTGCCGCCGATCGTCCGTTTCCAGGGGAATAGCGATAGGCTGAGAAACGTTGAGTCTGTCAGAAGCAGATATTTCCCGAACGCACCCATCCGTCCCCACGAGGAGCCGCCATGTCCGACACCCCCGAAACCCCCGAATTCGCACCGCTGACCCTCCCCCTGATCCCGCTCGAGGACGCCCTCGTCCTGCCCGGCATGGCGCTCAGCGTCGATCTCGCCTCGCCCGAGGCCAACGCCGCCGTCGACGAGGTCGGAGACGATCGCAAGGTCGTGCTCGTGCCCCGCGTCGACGGCCGCTTCGCCCGCATCGGCGTGATCGCCGTGCTCGAGGGCGAGCCCGCGATGCTGCCCGGCGGCAGCCGCGGCGTCACCCTGCGCGCCCTCCACCGCGCCGAGCTCGGCCGCGCCGAGGCCGCCGGCGGCGCGCTGCGCATCGAGGTGACCGAGCGCCCCGACCCCGAGGCCGACGAACATGTGCAGGAGCTCGGCCGCGAGTACCGCGCCGTCGTCGAGGAGATCCTCGAGGCGCGCGGCAACCGCCCCGTCATCGCGATGCTCCGCCAGGTCGACGAGCCCGGTGCGCTGGCCGACACGGCCGGGTTCTCCCCCGACCTCTCCTACGAGCGCAAGCTCGAGCTGCTCGAGACGATCGACGTCGCCGAGCGCCTCACCAAGGTGACCGCGTGGTTGCGCGACGTGCTGGCCGAGATCGCGGTGCGCGAGCGCATCCGCGAGGACGTCAACGAGGGCATGGAGAAGTCGCAGCGCGAGTTCCTCCTGCGCCGCCAGCTCGACGCGATCCGCAAGGAGCTCGGCGAGCTCGAGGGCGAGGAGGGCGACGAGATCGCCCGCTACCGCACCAGGATCGACGAGTCGCAGCTGAGCGACGAGGCCCGCAAGGAGGCCACGCGCGAGCTCGATCGGCTCGAGGCCGGAGCACAGGGGCCCGAGTCGTCGACCATCCGCACCTACCTCGACACGCTGCTCGAGCTGCCGTGGGGCGAGTACTCCGAGGAGTCCGGCGACGTCCAGGGCGCCCGCGCGATCCTCGACGCCGACCACGCCGGTCTCGATGACGTCAAGGAGCGCATCGTCGAGTACCTCGCCGTGCGCAAGTTCCGCAAGGAGCGGGAGATCGAGGACGGCAAGAGCGGCGTCATCCTGGCGCTGGTCGGACCGCCCGGCGTCGGCAAAACGTCGCTCGGCGAGTCGATCGCGCGTGCGCTCGGCCGCGAGTTCGTCCGCGTGTCGCTCGGCGGCGTGCGCGACGAGGCGGAGATCCGCGGCCATCGCCGCACCTACGTCGGCGCCATGCCCGGCCGCTTCGTCCGCGCGCTGCGCGATGCCGGCACGATGAACCCCGTGATCCTGCTCGACGAGGTCGACAAGCTCGGCGCCGACTTCCGCGGCGATCCGGCGGCGGCGCTGCTCGAGGTACTCGATCCGGCGCAGAACTCGACGTTCCGCGACCACTACCTCGACGTCGAGATCGACCTGTCGCAGGTGCTGTTCATCGCCACGGCCAACATGGCCGACCAGATCCCGTACGCGCTCTACGACCGCCTCGAGGTGCTCGAGCTCGACGGCTACACCGACGACGAGAAGGTCGCGATCGCGACCGGCTACCTCGTGCCGCGCCAGCGCACCCGCAATGGCCTGCTCGAGGACGAGGCGACGGTCTCGGAGAGCGCGATCCGCAAGGTGATCCGCGAGCACACGCGCGAGGCGGGCGTCCGCACGCTCGAGCGAACGCTCGGCACGCTGCTGCGCAAGGCCGCCACGCGCCTCGCCGCCGGCGAGGCCACCGCGCCGATCGCGATCGACGTCGAGCAGGTCGACGAGGATCTCGGCCGCGCGAAGTTCCACGACGAGATCGCGGAGCGCACCGGCGTCGCCGGCGTCGCGACCGGCCTGGCCGTGACGAGCGTCGGTGGCGACGTCCTGTTCGTCGAGGCGTCAAGCCATCCCGGCTCCGGCGGACCGACCCTGACCGGCCAGCTCGGCGACGTCATGCGCGAGTCGGCCACGATCGCGCTCAGCCACGTGCGGTCGAACGCCGCGCACTACGGCATCGACAGCCGCCAGTTCGAGGACCGGCAGTTCCACCTGCACGTCCCCGCCGGCGCGGTTCCGAAGGATGGTCCGTCCGCGGGCGTCACGATGAGCACCGCGATCGTGTCGCTGCTGACCGGCCGCCACATCCGGCCGAACGTCGCCATGACCGGCGAGGTGACCCTGCGCGGACGCGTGCTGCCGGTCGGCGGCATCAAGCAGAAGGTCCTGGCCGCGCACCGCGCGGGCATCACCGACGTGATCATCCCCAAGCGCAACGAGGGCGACCTCGAGGACGTGCCGGCGGAGGTCCTCGCCGAGCTGACCGTCCACCCGGTCGCCACGCTCGAGGAGGCGCTCGCCGTCTCGCTCGAGCCGAGCGTGCACTGGGAGGAGCTGGCGGTCTAGGACACGCGATCGCCGGGTCGGAGCGGACGCTCCGACCCGGCGGCAGCGGGCAGTTCGACGATCGTCCTAGCCGGTGACGGCTTCGGGATGCGAACGGGCGACGCAGACGCGCGTCGAGTGCTCGCGCGCGGCGTGTCCGGCGGCCGCGACGGAGGTGACGAGCATCACGCAGCGGCCGGCGGCGCGGCGCGGAACGTGCACGAGCAGGCGGGAGGCGTGCAGTTCACCGCGCTTCACCGTCATCGGCTCGGCGCAGGTCGTGGTCGCCGTGCCCATCGAATTCACGGCCGCCACCTCGATCGTGACGCACGCCGTCGCATCGACGAGATCGGCCTTCGGCGTCACGTCGATCACCGTCGGCATGTCGGAGCCCGGCGTCGGATCGGCCGGCGGATCGACGGTCATGTTGATCGGCACCGGCGGCAGGAGATCGACCGGCAGCTCGATCGTGTTCGAATCCTCGGTCAGTGGCGTGGTGCCATCGTCCGCGACGGTCGTGCCCTGGGCGACATTGACGATGACGGTACCGAGGACGAGGCCCTCGTCAACCGTGGCGTCGAACGTGATCGTCGCGCTCTCGCCGGGTGCGAGCGTGCCGCCGTGCGTCGACGACGCACCGGCGCCGATGCGCGCGAAGACGTGGCCGGCGAGGATCTCCGCATCGCCCGGGGTGACACCGAGCGTGCCCGGAACCAGCGAGGTGCCCGCGGGAATCGCGTCGGTCACGACGGCATGCTCGGCCGGCGCGGAACCGTCATTGGTGACGTGGATCGAGAACCGCAGCGCGTCGCCCGGGGCGACCGTGCCGCCGTTCAGATCCACCGCGCTCTTGACGAGCCTGAGGTGCGGCTGGCCGGGCGTCGGCTGATCGTCGGGATTCGGCCGGGTGCAGCCGTGATCGAGCAGCTCGGCGCCGTCATCGGTGACGTTCTGGCCGTCGAAGTGCTCCATGCCGCTCGGCAGCGCGTAGTCGAAGGCGGGGATCACGTCGTGCGGATGCTCCCCGTGCTCGTGCGCAGCAGCCTCGTCGGTGACGATCTCGTCCCGATACTCGCCGTCGCCCATCCAATGACAGACCATCATGTGGTGCTCGGGGATCATCGGATCGGTCGGATCGGCGGGGCCGTGAGGATCCTCGTGGCCGGACGGATCGCCGCTGCGGTCATCGCCGGGCGGCAGCGGAAGCACGCACTGGTTGCCGAGGATCGCGATGCCGTCGACCGTCAGGTTCTGGCCCGGGAACGAGATCTCGCGGCCACCCTTGGTGTAGGTGAAGGCCGGGATGATGTCGAGCGGGTGGTTGCCAGCGTGCCCGTTGCCGTTGCCGAAGACGGCCTCCGGCGAGACGGTGATGACGACGTAGTTGGGCCCGCCGACGCGATGGCACAGCGTCACGCGAGTCGTGGGCACGGCGAGCGCCGTGCCGGTGAACGCGGCGAGCGCGAGCGCCGCGGCGACGAGCGGGAGCAGGAGTCGGCGAAGGCGATGCATGGGCGGAGTATGCCGCACAAACTGACGCGATTGTCAGGACGCGAGCCGGATCACAGTCCTGCGCAGCACCTCGACGGCCCGCACCTCACTCCTTCGACTACCCTCCAGACGTCCGACCACGAGGAGATTGCACGATGCTCGAGCCGCTCGCCCCCTTCGGCAACCACCTTCCGATCCGCATCCGCTTCGGCGATGGCGAGATCAGCCGCCTGCCCGCGATCCTCGCGGAGGAGGGCGCGCAGAGCACCGTCGTGATCATCGACCGCGCGGTCTCCGAGCATCCGGCGATCGTCAAGGCGCTGAACGAGTCGCCCGGGACGATCACGACGTGGATCAAGGAGCCGGGCGAGCCGACGACCGACGACGTCGCCGCCAGCGCCGCCGTCCTCGCCGACGTCAAGGCCGACGCGCTGATCGCGATCGGCGGCGGCTCCGCGATGGACACCGCCAAGGCCGCGCGCCTCGTCTACGGCAGCGGCATCCCGTACGCCGATTGGGTCGCCGGCAAGGCCACGTACACCGAGTCGCCCGTGCTGTTCATCACCATCCCGACGACGTCGGGTACGGGCTCGGAGGTCTCCGGCGGCATCGTCGTGACCGACTCGGAGACGCACCTGAAGAAGGGCATCGCGCACCCGACCGTGCGCGCCAAGTACGCGATCGTCGACCCTGAGCTGACGCATGGTCTTCCCGCCGCGCCGACGATGTTCGCCGGCATCGACGCGATCGCCCAGGCGATCGCCGCCGTCGCCGTGACGGCGCGCTCGCCGATCGGCAACGGCATCGCCTTCGAGTCGATCCGCTACGGCGTCGAGGCGCTGCCCGTGGCGATCGCCAACGGCGCCGACGCCGGCGCGCGTTCGCGCATGGCCGCGTGCTCGCTGCTCGGCGGCCTCTGCATGAACATCGCCGACTGCGGCTCCGAGCACTCGATCGCGCAGGCGATCGGCGGCAAGTACGGCCTGCCGCACGGGCTGACGATCGGCCTGGTGATGGCCGAGACGATGGACATCGACCGCACGGCCGAGCCGGAGCTGTTCGAGCGCATCGCCGACGCGATGGGCGCGCCGCAGGACGGCACGAACGACGGCTCGCGCGCCGTCAAGGCCGCCAAGGCGCTGCTGAAGGAGATCGACTTCCCGACCCTGCGCTCGACGGGCGTCAAGGAGGAGGACCTCCCCGCGCTCGCCGAGGCCGCGATGGACGACTACTTCATCACCGTCGCCCCGCACACGTGGACGGTCGACGACGTCCTGCGCTGCTACCAGGCAGCCTGGGCGATCGAAGAGCGCTGATCCGCCCTGCGTGACGCAAAGGGGCCAGACCCCTTTGCGTCACCCGAGGCGCCGCGACTACCTCGGTACCGCGTGGTGACGCAAAGGGGTCTGGCCCCTTTGCGTCACGCGGGCTGGTACGCAGGCAGCAGCGCGGCGAGCGCGTGCCAGCGCTCGATCTCGCAGCCGTTGACACGAGAGAGTCGCGCGTCGACGGCCTCGCCGTCGACGGTGCCGACGATGCGCGCGGTGGCCGGGCCGCCGAAGAGCTCGGTGCACATACGGTCGATCGGCACCGGCTCGAGCGCGGCGCGGCCGGGCTTCGATGCGAGCGTCGCGCAGGCCGCGGCGACGTCGGGCAGGTTGCCGGACTGCGGATCGCACACCACCCGGGCGGTCTTCGGCGACCCCTTGTCGGGACCGTCCGGCCAGAGCGTGATCACGACCGCGGTCTGCGCCTCGCGCGTGGTCGAGCCACCGCCGCCACACGCGGCCGCGAGCAGGGCGACGAGCAGAAGCGGGACGACGACGCGCACCGCCTGAATCTACGGGAGCCGCGGCCGCCGCGTGGTGCGACGGCTTGCCGCACCGCCTACTTCTTCTTCGGTGCGCGCTTCTTCCTGCCGCCGCCAGCCGCGCGCCGATCGGCGAGCAGCTGCGCGGCGAGCTCGGGCGAGACGGTGCCCGGATCGATGTCCTTCGGGATGCTCGCGTTCGTCTCGCCGTCGGTGACGTACGGGCCGTAGCGACCCGACTTCATCACGATCGGATCGCCCGTCACCGGATCGGGTCCGAGCTCCGCCATCGTCGCGGGCTGCGAACGGCCGCGGCGCTCCTTCGGCTTCGCGAGGAGCTCCTCGGCCTGCTCGAGGGTGAGCGTGAAGAGCTCCTCCTCGCTGCCCAGCGAGCGGGTCTCGGTGCCCTTCTTGATGTACGGGCCGAAGCGCCCGTTGGCGACCATGATCTCCTCGCCGTCGGCGGCCATGATCGTGCGCGGCAGGCGAAGCAGCTGAACGGCATCGTCGAGCGTGATCGTCTCGAACGCCATGTCCTTCATCAGCGAGGCGGTGCGCCCCTTCGCCTTCGCGGGGGCATCCTCGGGCAGCGCCTCGGTGACGTACGGGCCGTAGCGGCCGATGCGTGCCGTCACGGCGAGCCCGGTCTCGGGGTGCACGCCGAGCTCGCGGACGCCGGCGGCCTCGAGCGTCTTCGGATCGATCTTCTGGCGGACGAGCTCCTCGGCCTCCTCCGGCGTGATCTCCTTCGTGCCCTGCTGGCGCCAGATCGTGTAGCCGCAGCCCGGCTCCTTCTTCGACTTGTACGACGTGCACGAGTACGACACGGGCATCTCGACGATCGTGCCGTCGCACCACGGGCACGGCCCGATCTCGCGGCGCTCGATCTTCATCGCGTCGCGATCCTTGTCGGCGAACCAGTCGACGATCTTCGTGGTGTACGCGCGGATGTCGCGCATGAACGCCTCGCTCGACTCCTCGCCGTCCTGGATCTTCTGGAGGCGGTGCTCCCACTCGCCCGTCAGCGACGGGCTGGTGATGTCGAGATCGCTCAGCATCTTGATCACGGCGAGGCCCTTCGGCGTGGCGCGCAGCTGGCGCCCCTCGCGCTCGACGTAGCGGTTCGTGATGAGGTCCTCGATCGTCTGGGCGCGCGTGGCCGGCGTGCCGAGGCCGGAGTCGCGCATCGCCTCGGCGAGCTCCTCCTCGTCGACGAGCTTGCCGGCGGTCTCCATCGCCTGGAGCAGCGAGTTCTCGGTGAAGTGCCGCGGCGGCGACGTCTCCTTCGCGAGCACCTGCACATCGCCGATCGCGCTCGTCTCGCCCTCGGCGAGCGCAGGCAGCAGCGTCTTCTCGCTCTCGGCCTCCTCGCTCGTCTCCTCCGGCTCCGCGTCGGCCGCGACCTCGGGCTCGACGGGGGCGGCGGTGTCGTAGACCGCGAGGAAGCCCGGCTCGACGATGACGGTGCCGGACGAGCGGAACAGATGGCCGGCCGCCTCGGTGTCGACCGAGGTGACCTCCTTCTTCGCGGGCGGATGGAACGCGGCGAGGAAGCGGCGCGCGACGAGGTCGTAGATCTTGCGCTCGTCGGGGCCGATGCCCGCCAGCTCCTGCGGGCCGTCGGTCGGGATGATCGCGTGGTGATCGCCGACCTTGTCGTCGGCGACGACGCGCCCGAGCGGCAGGCTCGCGAGCCCGGCGACGTACTGCCCGGCCTTCGCGTACTGCGGGTCCGCGCTGCCGACGTTCGCGGCGATGCCCTTGAGCGAGTCGACCATGTCGGTCGTGAGGTACTTCGAGTTGGTGCGCGGGTACGTCAGCAGCTTGTGCGTGTCGTACAGGCTCTGCGCGGCCTGGAGCGTGCGCTTGGCGGTGAACCCGAACTTCGAGTTGGCCTCGCGCTGCAGGCTCGTGAGGTCGAACAGCAGCTTCGGCTGCTCGACGCGGGGGCTCTTGTCGACGCGCACGACCTTCGCGTCGGCGGCGGCGCGAACGGCGGCGGCGATCGCCTCGGCCTCGTCGCCCGTCGGGGTGCTCTTGCGCGGGCCGTCGAACCACTTGCCGCCATACGGCTTGCCCGACTCGCTCGTGAAGTCGGCGACGATCTCCCAGTACGGCACGGGGATGAACGCCTTGATCTCCTCGTCGCGGCGCGCGATCAGCGCCAGCGTCGGCGTCTTGACGCGCCCGATCGGAATCGGGTTGCGCGGCGAGCCGACCTTGACGGTGGCGGCGCGCGTCGCGTTGTAGCCGACCAGCCAGTCCGCGGTCTCGCGAGCGCGGGCGGCGGCCTCGAGCGGCTTCATCTGGTCGTCGTCGAGCAGGTGGTCGAAGGCGTCGCGCAGCGCGCCCTTCGTCATCGACGAGAACCAGGCGCGCTCGACGGGCTTCTCGACCCCGGCGGTCTGGTAGATCAGCTTGAAGATCAGCTCGCCCTCGCGCCCGGCGTCGCAGGCGTTGACGATGACGTCCACGTCCTTGCGCTTCATCGCGCGGTGGAGCACGGCCAGCTGCTTGACGGCCCGATCGCCGCGCGCCTCGTACTGCGGCGTCTCCGGGATGATCGGCAGGTCCTCGAACTTCCAGCGCTTGTAGCGCGCGTCGTACTCGTCGGGCTCGAGCTGCTCGACGAGGTGCCCGGACGCCGCGCCCACGACGAAGTCGTCGCTTTCGAACAGGTCGCCGTTCTTCTTGAACGTGCCCGGCAGCGCGCCGACGACGTCCCGCTGGACGCTCGCCTTCTCGCAGATGATCAGTCGCTTGCCCATCAGCGCCGCGGACGGTAGCACGGCTTTCCGCCCACCTTGCACCTCGCGCGCACGCGAGGGGGATCCTCGCGCTACCCTGCGAGTACGGGTCGTCCACGCCGGAATCACGGTGCTGACGGCGCGTCAGAGACATGTCGGCAACGCCCGAGAAGACCACACACACGCCCGCCGAATCCCCTGCGGAGACAACCGGTACCTGGCGTCCGCACGTCGACGGCCCCGAGGCGATCGGCCCGCTCCCGAAGGACGTCACGCCCGAGGAGCTGCTCACCTACATGAGCGCGGGCATGTCGATGGTCAAGTCGTACCGCACGCACGGCCATCTCGCCGCGAAGCTCGACCCGCTCGGCTCGGAGCCGCCCGGCGACCCCGCGCTCGACCCGTCGTTCCTCGAGCTCGACGAGCACGCCCTGGAGTCCGTGCCTGCTGCCCCGCTGCGCGCGTTCGTGGAGGGCGACACGCTCAAGCAGGTCCTCGATCGCCTCGCCGAGATCTACTGCGGTTCGATCGCGTACGAGATCGAGCACCTCCGCTCCCATCGCGAGCGCATCTGGCTGCGCGAGGCGATCGAGTCGCGCACGTTCTGGATCGAGGGCACGCCCGAGGAGAAGCGCCGCCAGCTGATCCGCCTGCTGCGCGTCGAGGGACTCGAGACGTTCCTGAAGCGCACGTTCCTCGGCGCCAAGCAGTTCTCGATCGAGGGCCTCGACACGATGATCCTGATGCTCGACGAGGCCGTGCTGCTGGCCGCCCGCGAGGGCATCGACGACATCTCGATGGGCATGGCGCATCGAGGCCGCCTCAACGTGCAGGCCCACGTGCTCCGCCTTCCCTACACGCAGATCCTGGCCGAGTTCGAAGGCGAGACCGACTCCCACGTCGAGACGCTGATGCCGGCGGGCGGCACGGGCGACGTCAAGTACCACTACGGCGCCAACGGCCTCCGCCAGCTCGAGATCGAGCCGGGCGTCACGCGCGAGGTGCGACTCGCGCTCCTGCCGAACCCGTCGCACCTCGAGTTCATCAATCCCGTCGTCGTCGGCCGCACGCGCGCGCTGCAGACCGATTGGCAGCAGCCGTCGAGCACGATGCGCGATCCCAAGCGGGCGCTCGCGATCCAGATCCACGGCGACGCGGCCTTCCCCGGACAGGGCGTCGTCGCCGAGACGCTCAACCTGCAGGGCCTTCCCGGCTACACGGTCGGCGGCTCGCTGCACATCATCGCCGACAACCAGGTGGGCTTCACGACCGATCCGGGCGATGGGCGCTCCACGCGCCACTGCTCCGACATCGCCAAGGGCTACGACGTGCCGATCATCCACGTCAACGCCGACGACGTCGACGCCTGCCGCGCCGCGGTGCGCCTGGCGATGGCGTACCGCACCCGTTTCGGCAAGGACATCCTGATCGACCTGATCGGCTATCGCCGCTGGGGCCACAACGAGGGCGACGAGCCGAGCTACACGCAGCCGCTGATGTACAAGGCCATCGACGAGCACCCGCGCGTGGCCGCGATCTACGCCGCCAAGCTCGTCGCCGAGGGCGTCATGACCGAGGACGAGGTCGACGAGATGCGCGAGCGCGTCTCCGCGAAGCTGAAGCAGGCGCACGACGAGGTCCGCCACATCACCGTCGACGAGCCGATGCCGACGTTCTCGTCGCCATCGCGCACCAACATCGAGACCGGCGTCGCCGCCGCGCAGCTCGTGCGCCTCACCGACGAGTTGCTGGCCGTGCCCGAGGGCTTCCACGTCAACGACAAGCTGCAGGCCGTCCTCGAACGTCGCCGCGATGCGCTCGGCCCCGACGGCGGCATCGAATGGGGCCACGCCGAGGCGCTCGCGTACGCGACGCTGCTCGAGGAGGGCACCGCGATCCGCCTGACCGGCCAGGACGCCGAGCGCGGCACGTTCGCGCATCGCCACGCCGTACTCCACGACGCCGACACCGGGCAGGAGTACACGCCGCTCGAGCACCTGCAGGGCGCGCGCGCCGGCTTCGAGGTGCGCAATGCGCCGCTGACGGAGACCGGGTGCCTCGGCTTCGAGTACGGCTACTCCACCACGCGCCCCGACGCGCTCGTGCTGTGGGAGGCGCAGTTCGGCGACTTCGTCAACGTCGCCCAGGTGATCGTCGACCAGTTCATCATGAGCGGCCGCACCAAGTGGGGCGACGAGTCGCGCCTCACGCTGCTGCTCCCCCACGCCTACGAGGGCAGCGGTCCCGAGCACTCGTCCGCGCGCCTCGAGCGCTTCCTCAAGCTGGCCGCCGAGGACAACTGCACGATCGCCTATCCCACGACTGCCGCGCAGTGCTTCCACATGCTGCGCCGCCAGGCGCTCGCGCCGGAGCGCCGGCCGCTGATCGTGATGACGCCGAAGTCGCTGCTGCGCCTCAAGGACGCCTCGTCGAACATCGACGATCTCACGCACGGCTCGTTCCGGAAGATCATCGACGACGACGCCGTGGAGGATTTCCGCGACGACATCTCGCGCGTGATCGTCTGCAGCGGCAAGGTCTACTACGACCTCAAGCGCCACCCCGAGTACACGCCGGAGGACGGCACCGCGATCGTCCGCCTCGAGCAGCTCTACCCGTTCCCGACCGAGACCCTCGCGCGCACGCTGGCCGGCTATCCGAACGTCGAGGAGCTCGTGTGGGTGCAGGAGGAGCCGGCCAACATGGGCGCGTGGCGCTCGATCCGCCACCGCCTCGAGATGGCCGCGCCGAGCATCCGCCTGCGCTACGCCGGCCGCCCGTGGCGCGCCAGCCCATCCGAGGGCTACCCGCCGGATCACAAGATCGAGCAGGAGCGCCTCGTCCGCGACGCGCTCGGGCTCGCCAACCGCTGAGCCGGTACCCTGCCGACCATGGCAGCGGTCGCTCCATCGCCTGCGCTCGACGTCGCCGCGCTGGCGCGCGACATCGTCGGTCCCGACTGGGTCATCACCGACGGCGCGCAGCTGCGCGTGTACGAGTGCGACGGGCTCAAGAACCAGCGCGAGGTCCCGGGCGCGGTCGTGCTGCCGGGCACGACTGAGCAGGTCGCCGCCGTGGTGCGCCTGTGCCACGAGCGCGGCGTGTCGTTCGTCGCGCGCGGCGCGGGGTCGGGTCTGTCGGGCGGCGCGATGCCGAGCTCGGCCGGCATCGTGATCGGTCTCTCGCGCCTGCGATCCGTGCTCGACCTCGACGTGCCGAACCAGCGCGTGCGCGTGCAACCGGGCGTCACGAACCTGCACGTCAGCGAGGTGGCCGCGCCGCACGGCCTCTACTACGCGCCCGATCCTTCCAGCCAGCAGGTCTGCACGATCGGCGGGAACATGGCGGAGAACGCCGGCGGCGCGCACTGCCTCAAGTACGGCTTCACGACGAACCACGTGCTCGCAGCGACGGTCGTGCTGTCCGACGGCACGGTCGTCGAGCTCGGCGGCGAGGCGCCCGACGCGCCGGGCCTCGACCTGCTCGGCGTGCTGATCGGCAGCGAGGGCACCGTGGCGATCGTCACCGAGGCGCTGCTCAACCTGCTGCCGAAGCCGCAGCACGTCGAGACGCTCGTGGCGATGTTCCCGTCGTCGGAGGCCGCCGGCGAGGCCGTCTCGACGATCATCGCCGAGGGCATTGTGCCGGCCGCCGTCGAGATGATGGACCGCCTCGCGATCGACGCGGCCAAGACGCAGACGCCGATCACCTGGGACACCGAGGCCGCGCTGATCGTCGAGCTCGACGGGCCCGTGATCGAAGTCGAGTCGCAGTTCGCGGCCGTCACCGCGATCTGCGAGCGCTGCGGCGCCGACGCGGTGCACGTCGCCGCGAGCCCGGCAGAGCGCCTGGAGATCTGGCGCGCCCGCAAGAGCGCCTTCGCCGCGGTCGGCGCACTCGCCCCCGCGTACCTGGTGCAGGACGGCGTGATCCCCCGCACGCGGCTGCCCGAGGTGCTCAACGGCATCCGCGATCTGGCCGACCGCAACGGGGTGCGTGTCGCCAACGTCTTCCACGCCGGCGACGGCAACCTGCACCCGCTCGTGCTGTACGACAACAAGGTCGAGGGCGAGCAGGAGCGCGCGGAGAAGGTCGCGATCGCGATCATCGAGCTGTGCGTCGACTTCGGCGGCTCGATCACGGGCGAACACGGCGTCGGCGTCGAGAAGGTGTGCTCGATGCCGAAGATGTTCACCGGCGACGACCTCACGGCCTTCGACCGCGTGCGCGCGGCGTTCGATCCCGCCGGGCTCTGCAATCCCGACAAGCTCCTGCCCACGCCGCGGCTCTGCGGCGAGGTGCCGGGCTTCCACCACACGCACGCCGTCGAGGCCGCCGGCCTCGGGGAGCGGATGTAGTGGCAGAGCTCGCGGGGATCCTCGGCGCGGATCGCGTGTCCGAGCTCGACGGCATTCCGGTCGTGACGCCGCGCGACGAGGCGGAGGTGGCGACGCTGCTCGAGACCGCGACCCGCGACGGCCTCGCGCTGACGGTGCGCGGCGGCGGCACGAAGCGCGACTGGCAGCCCACGCCCACGCGCTGCGACGCGCTGCTGTCCACAGCGGCGCTGACCGGCATCGTCGATCACCAGCCCGGCGATATGACGCTCGTGGCGCGTGCCGGCACGCCGCTCGCCGACGTGCAGGCCGCCGTCACCGGTGACGCCCGCCACAACCAGCGCCTCATGCTCGACGGCGTCGGCGGCCCGGCCGCGACGCTCGGCGGCATCCTGTCGACGCGCGCCGCCGGCCCGCATCGCCACCGCTACGGCACGCCGCGCGACATCGTCATCGGCGCGCGCTACGTCACCGGCGACGGCCTCGTCGCGCGCACCGGCGGCACCGTGGTGAAGAACGTCGCCGGCTACGACGTGGCGAAGCTGCTGATCGGCGCGCACGGCTCGCTGGCGGTCATCACCGAGGTGGCGGTGAAGCTCCATCCCGTCCCTGAGGTCGAGCGCACGATCATCCTGCGCAGCACCGACGCGGCGACGGTTGCCCGCTTCGTCGACGCGCTGCGCAGCGCTCCCGTGACGCCCACGATCGTCGACGTGCGCTGGCCCGAGGGCGTCGTCGCCGTGCGCGTGGCGAGCACCGCAGCTGGCGCCGAGGCGCAGGTCGCCCTGCTGCGCGAGCTCGCACCGCTCGACGAGCTCGATGCCGCTGCGGGTGAGACCCTCGTCGATGAGCACCTGCGCTTCCCGTTCGGCGGCACCGGCGCCGTGCTCGGCGTCGGCGTGCGGCCGAGCGACCTCGCGGCGCTGCTCACCGCCGTCGCGGAGGCCGGCGGCGCGTTCGTGGGCCGCGCCGCGCTTGTGGCCGGCGACGTCGTGCTGCCCGACGCGGATCCAGAGCGGATCGCGCGCCTCGTGGCGGCCGTCCATGCCCTAGGCGGCACGGTGCAGGCCCGGCGCACGCCCGCCGCGCACGAGCTGGCCACAGCGTCCCCCGCTCCAGCCATCGTCACGATCGAGCGTGCGCTGCGCGACCGGCTCGACCCCGCGGGAGTGCTCGCATGAGCATCCCCGTCACCCACGTGCCGCCGCGTCCGTCGACCGGACGCCCGCGCGGCGACGCCGCCGACCGTGCCTTCGCGGCGGGTGAGGGTCCCGAGCGCGTGCTCCTCGACGACTGCGTGCACTGCGGCTTCTGCCTGCCGACCTGCCCGACGTACGTGCTGTGGGGCGAGGAGATGGACTCGCCGCGCGGCCGCATCCTGCTGATGGACCTCGCCGAGCAGGGCGAGGTCGGCCTCGACGCGCCAACCGTGCGCCACTGGGACTCGTGCCTCGGCTGCATGGCGTGCGTCACCGCCTGCCCGTCGGGCGTCCAGTACGGACGCCTGATCGAGGAGACGCGCGCGCAGGTCGAGGAGCGCTTCGAGCGCCCGGCCCCCGAGCGCCGCTTCCGCGACGCGGTCTTCGCCGTCCTCCCCCACCATCGCCGCATGACCGCGGTGGCCGCGCCGCTCGTCGCCTATCGCGCCTCCGGCGCGCAGCGCCTCCTGCGCCGCTCGCGCCTGTATCGCGCACTGCCCGAGCGCGTGCGCACGCTCGAGTCGCTCGCGCCCGTCGTCACGTGGGCGTCGCTGCGCGAGGAGGCGCCCGAGCACGCCGCGCCCGCCGCCGCGCCGAAGCTCAAGGTCGCGCTGCTGACGGGCTGCGTGCAGCGCGCGATCTTCGGCGACGTCAACGCCGCCACCGTGCGCGTCCTGACGGCCTACGGCTGCGAGGTCGTCGCGCCGCGGGACCAGGCGTGCTGCGGCGCGCTCGAGCTGCATGCCGGTCGCGCCACCTCGGCGACCTCGCGGGCGCAGGCGCTGATCGACGTGCTCGATGACCCGACGATCGATTTCGTGGTCGTCAACAGCGCGGGCTGCGGCTCGACGCTGAAGGAGTACGGCGCGCTGCTCGAGGGCGATCCCCGCTGGGCCGATCGCGCCGCCGCGTTCGCCGCGAAGGTGCGCGACGTGCACGAGGTGCTGGCCGGGCTCGAGGCGCCCGCCACGCTGCGCCCGCTCGAGCTCGATGTCGCGTACCACGACGCGTGCCATCTGGCCCACGCGCAGGGCGTCACGGCCGAGCCGCGCGCCGTGCTCGGCAGCGTCCCCGGCCTCGTCGTGCGCGAGATCCCCGAGGCCGCGATCTGCTGCGGCTCGGCCGGCGTCTACAACCTGATCAACCCCGAGCCGGCGGCCGAGCTGGGCCGCCGCAAGGCCGCCAACGTGCGCTCGATCGCGCCCGACGCGCTGGCCGCCGCCAACCCCGGCTGCCTGCTCCAGATCTCCGCCAACCTCGGTGCCGAGGGCGACCCGATCCCGACCTTCCACCCGCTCGAGCTGCTCGACGCGTCGCTGCGCGGCGAGGACGTGCGCAGCCTGCTCGAGCGACGGCGCGACCTGCTGCGCAGCGCGGGCTCCCCGACATGACCTGGCTGCTCGCCGCGCAGGCCTTCGCGACGCTCTACATGTGCGGCGTCATCTGGATGTGCCAGGTCGCGCACTACCCGCTCTTCAGCGATATCGGTGCCGAGCTCCCCCGCTATCAGGCGCGCAACGTGCGCCTCACCACCTACGTCGTGGGCCTGCCGATGCTGGTCGAGGCCGGGTGTGCCGCGATCCTACTCGTGTGGCGGCCAAGCGGCATCCCGCTGTGGGCCGCGGTCGTCGGCGCGGCACTCGTCGTCATCATCTGGGTCGCGACGATGGCGTTCTCGGTGCCCATGCACGAGCGACTCGGCGAGGGATTCGCGGACTGGGCGCACCACCGCCTCGTCCGCACGAACTGGATCCGCACCCTCGCCTGGACCGCCCGCGGCGTGCTCGTGCTGTGGATGCTCGTCGCGGCCTAGGCCGATCCGTCAGCTCCGGACGAGCTCGACCAGCGTGATCAGCGACGACGTCGGGATGACGCGCTCGATTCGCAGGCCGACCGGCTCGACGAGCTCGCGGAACTCGACCTCGGTACGCTCGATGCCGCCGGGGATGAGCAGCATCTCGAGGTCCTCGATCTTGCCGAAGTGCGGCGCATCGCCCTCGGGCAGGACGATGTCGGCAATCAGGATTCGACCATCCGCGCCCATCGCGTCACGCACGTTGGCGAGGATGCCGCGGGCGCGCTCGTCGTCCCAGTCGTGGACGACGTGCTTGAGCAGGTAGACGTCGGCACCCGCGGGCACCTCGGCGTGGAAGTCGCCGGGGACCAGCTCGACGCGATCGAGGACGCCATCCGCCGCGAGCTGCGCCGGCGCATCCTTGAGCACGTCCGGCGCGTCGAAGAGGATGCCGCGCGCCTGCGAATGGACCGTCAGGATCGCGGCGAGCGTGTGCCCGTAGCCGCCGGCGACGTCGGCGATCACCGCCGCCCGCGAGAAGTCGTACGCATCGAGGATCGCCGGGATGGTGGCGTTCGAGAAGCCGGTCATCGCGCGGGCGAACGTGGCACCGAGCTCGGGGTTCTCGCCGAACAGATACGGGAAGAGCGGCGTGCCGTGGACCTGCTCCCACACCGGCTGCCCCGTCTTGACGGCGTCGAGCAGGCTCCCCCACACGCGCCAGTGCGGCTCGGCCCCGACCCACAGGACGAGATCGCGGACGCTGTTCGGCACGTCGCGACGCAGGGTCTCCGACTGCGGCGTGTTGGCGAAGACGCCGCGCTCGACCTCGCTGAAGCACCCGGTCATCGCGAGCGTCCGCAGCACGCGCCGCAGCGCCCCGGCATCGGCGCCGACGGCGGCGGCCACCTCGTCGATCGGCCGCGGCCTGTCGCGCAGCTCGTCGGCAACGCCCAGCTCGGCCGCGACGTACATTGCCTGCGAGACGTTGAGGCCGCAGAGCGTGCCGATCACCTGGGCTTCGGGGGGCAGGGCATCCGTCATGTCGACCTCCGGCGGGAACGGCGGCACTTTACTTGACAGAGATGTCAGATCAGCGCGGGAGCCGGAGCACGCGGATCGCGCCCGTCCGCATCCCGAAGCTGTTGACCGGCTGGCCGACGATCACGCCGTTCATCTCCTCGAACCGCCGTACCCATGCGGCGATCGGCAGGTACGAGCCGCCGATCACGAGGAACATCAGCGCAGCCAGGCCGCGATACGGCTCGCCGCCGGGCACGAGCGACAGCACGACGAGGATCGCGACGGCGATGGCCGCCGGCCCGATGCAGCGGCCGACGGTCTGGCTCGGCGCGGCGAACAGCACGCCGGCCGCCGGCTCAGCGCGCTCGAGAGCGCCTTGGATCGCGCGGATGGTGACCAGACCGAGCGCGAGCGCCACCACGATCGCGATCGCGATGGCCTGCCACCAGCCGAACAGCGGGACATCGCCGATCACGAGCAGCACGATCACGTTGACGAACCCGAGCAGCGCCCAGACGGCGCCGTTGACGAGCTGGAGCAATGCGAGCTGGGAGAGCGCCACCACCCGCACCGTACCGGACACGAGCGAAGGCGAACGGCACCTCGCGGCGTCGAGCGTGGTCGTAGACTGCGCACATGGCTGCAATCGAGGTCCGCGGGCTCGTCCGCGAGTTCAAGAAGGGACCGCGCGCGGTCGACGGCATCGACATCACGGTCGATGAGGGCGAGATCTACGGCTTCCTCGGCCCCAACGGTGCCGGCAAGTCGACGACGGTGCTGATGCTGACGACGCTGCTGCCGCCCACCGCCGGCACCGCCACCGTCGCGGGCTTCGACATCGTCAGGCAGGGTGCCGAGGTGCGCGGGGCGATCGGCGCCGCGCTGCAGGAGGCGGCTCTCGACAAGTTCCTGACCGGCCGCGAGCACGTGAAGCTGCAGGGCTCGCTGCACGGCATGAAGGGCGCCGAGCTGAAGCGCCGCGGCGACGAGCTGCTCGAGCGCGTCGGCCTGACCGACGCGGCCGATCGCAAGGTCGGCGGGTACTCGGGCGGCATGAAGCGCCGCCTCGACCTCGCGCTCGCTCTGCTCCACGGGCCGCGCGTGCTGTTCCTCGACGAGCCCACCACGGGGCTCGATCCGCAGAGCCGCACCGCGCTGTGGGACGAGGTCGCGCGGCTCGCACGCGAGGACGGCGTCACGGTCTTCCTGACCACGCAGTACCTCGAGGAGGCCGATGCCCTCGCCAACCGCGTCGGCATCATCGACCACGGGCACATCGTCATCGAGGGCACCCCCGACGAGCTGAAGGCCTCGGTCGGACGCTCCAGCGTCGAGATCGAACCGCACGACGCGGCGCGCCTCGGCGACCTCGAGCGCACGCTCGCCGCGTTCGGCACGCCGCTCGCGATGCGCGGCCCGAGCGCGTCGATCCGGCTGAACGAGGGCGTCGGCGACGTCGCGGCGATCGTGCGCGCGCTCGACGCCGAGGGCATCGCCATCCACCAGCTGCGCCTGCGCGAGCCCACGCTCGACGACGTCTTCCTCGAGCAGACCGGCCGCTCGCTGGAGGGATCAGGCGACGAGGACGACAACGCGGAGTGAGCGCGCTCGCCCTCCAGGTGCGCGTCATCTCCGAGCGCTCCGTGCGCCGGACGCTGCGCCAGCCCGCCGCCATCATCCCGGCGATCGTCTTCCCGATCATGCTGCTGTTCGTCTCGTCCGGCGGCCTGCACGCGGCGGAGAACCTGCCCGGCTTCCCCGCCGTCTCGTACTTCGACTTCGCACTCGCCGTGACGTTCATGCAGGGCGCGATCTTCGCGACGGGCGGCGCCGGTACCGATCTCGCGACCGACATCGACTCGGGCTTCCTCAACCGCCTCTCCCTCACGCCGATGAGCGGCGCGGCGCTCGTGCTCGGACAGCTCGGCGGCGCGATCGTGCTCGGCGTGTTCCAGGCGACGTGCTACCTCGCCGCCGGGTTCATCGGCGGTGCCTCGATCGCGTCGGGCATCGGCGGCGTGATCGTCCTCTACCTGCTCGTGATCCTGATGGCGGTCGGCTTCGGCGCGCTCGGCGTCGCCGCCGCGCTGCGCACCGGCAACGGGGAGGCGGTCCAGGGCCTCTTCCCCGTCCTGTTCGTCCTGCTCTTCCTGAGCACCATCAACCTGCCGCTCGACCTGATCCCGATCACGTGGTTCCGCTGGGCCGCGACCGTCAACCCGATCACGTACCTCGTCAACGCGGTGCGCAGCCTGATCATCACCGGCTGGGACTGGCCCGTGCTGGCAGCCGGCTTCTGCGTGGCGCTCGCGATCGTCATCCTCGGGATCGCGCTGTCCGCCGTGGCCCTGCGCGGAAGGCTGCAGCGCACATGACCGGCTTCCCCGCCTGGTGGGGCGGCGTCAGCGGCATCGCCGCGCGCCAGACCCGCGCGTTCTTCACGAACCCGGCGCTGATCATCCCCGGCCTGCTGTTCCCGATGCTGTTCTTCGCCGCGTTCGCCGGCGGTCTGTCCGACCTGAACCGCATCCCCGGCTTCGACTACGCGCCGGGCTACACGTCGTTCCAGTACGTCTTCGTGCTGTTCCAGTCGTCGATGTTCGGCGGGATCTTCGTCGGCTTCGCCGTGGCACGCGACTTCGAGAACGGCTTCGCGCGGCGGCTCATGCTCGGCGCGCCGCACCGGTCCGCGATCCTCTGCGGCTACGCGGGCGCGGCGATCATCCGCGCGGCATTCACGATCGTGTTCGTCAGCATCGTCGCGCTGGTGTGCGGCGCCGACCTGCTCGGATCGCCGTGGCAGATCGCGCTGCTCTACGCGCTGGCGCTCTCGTCGAACATCCTCGGGTCGCTGTGGGCGCTCGGCATCGCGTTCCGCTTCCAGTCGCTGAGCGTCACGCCGTTCATGCAGATCCCGCTCTTCATCCTGCTCTTCCTCGCGCCGGTCTACGTGCCGCTGCAGCTCCTGAGCGGCTGGATCCGCCACGTCGCCGACATCAACCCGGCGACCTTCCTGCTCGAAGGCGGGCGCGCGCTGCTGGCCGGCACGCCCGGGCCGATCATCGCCGCGTGGCTCGTGATCATCATCGGCGGAGTCGTGCTCGGCGTGTGGTCACTGACCGGCCTGCGCGCCGCCGAGACCCGGTAGTTCACACTTCAGTCAATGACTGAACACAAGGCGGTGCCGCGACGCATCCTGCTCGCGGGCGCGATCGGCAGCATCCTCGAGTGGTACGACTTCTCCGTCTTCGGGGCGTTCGCGGTGATCCTCGCGCACGTCTTCTTCTCGGGCAGCGACCAGGTGACCGCGGTACTCGCGACGTTCGCGGTCTTCGGCGTGGGCTTCCTCGCCCGCCCCGTGGGCGCGATCGTCTTCGGCGCGTACGGCGACCGCCTCGGACGGCGCCGCACGCTGATCCTCACGGTCCTGCTGATGGCCGTGCCGACGACGCTCATGGCCGTGCTGCCGACGCCCGCCACGATCGGCATCACCGCCACGATCCTGCTGATCGTCCTGCGCTTCGTGCAGGGACTGTCCGCCGGCGGCGAGGTCGCCGGCGCCTATACGTTCCTCTCGGAGCAGTCCGGGCACGGGCACTACGCCCGCACGATCAACTGGGCGAGCTGGGTCACGTTCGTCGGCGGCGCGCTCGGCGCCGCCGTCGGCGCGATCATCACCGGCTTCTTCCCGATGGAGTGGGTCTACGAGTGGGGCTGGCGCGTGGCGTTCGCGCTCAACCTCGTGCTCCTGGCCATCGCGCTGCTGCTGCGCCGGGGCCTGACCGAGACACCGGAGTTCGAGCGCCTTCAGGCCGCGGGTGCCGTGGCGGTGAATCCCGTGCGCGAGGCCTTCCGCGAGGTGCGTCGCGAGATGCTCCAGGGCTTCCTGATCTCCTCCTTCGCGGGCTCCGCCATCTACTTCATCACCGCCTTCATGCCCGCGTTCCTGGCGATGGAGCAGATGCTCACGATCGCGCAGGCGCTGTCGCTCACGCTGCTCAACATCGCCGTCATCATCGCGTTCAACTTCATCGGCGCCGCGCTCGCCGATCACCACGGGGCACGGCGCATCGCCCTGATCGCATCCGGGCTGATGATGCTCCTGGGTCTGCCGGCGTGGTGGCTCGCGACCCGCCACGACACCGCCTCGATCATCGTCGGCCAGGTCGCACTCGCCGCCTTCCTCGGGCTGTACTACGTGCCCGAGATCACCATCGTCAATCGCAGCTTCCCAACGCGCATCCGCTACGCGGGGCACTCCATGGCCCACAACTTCGGTGCGGCCGTGTTCGGCGGAACAGCGGCCCTCATCGCGACCTACCTGCTCCGCGTGACGGGCAGCACGCTCTCCCCCGTGCTCTGGCCGTTCGTGCTCGCGGTGCTGTCGTTTGCCGTGCTGTGGACGTATCCGCGCCTGTTCAAGGGCGAACGGGCCGACAACGCCTAGCCGAGCAGTCGCTGGACGATGTCGATCTGCATCGCCGTCGCGAGGCCGAGATCGTCGCGGTGGATGCGCTCGTCCTTGTTGTGCATCCCGCCCTCGTAGACGTCGAGCGGCGTGTGGCGCAGCGGCCAGAAGCCGTACGCGACGGTGCCGAACGCCTGGCGCACGTAGGCCGCGTCGGTGAAGCCCGTCGACAGCTGCGGCACGAGCACGGCGCCGGGATCGGTTGCGTCGAGGGCGGCGGCGATCGCCTCGTGCAGCGGCGTGCCGAGCGGCGACTCGGTGCCGCCGTTGATGTGCTGATCGAAGGTGCGCTCGAACGGGATGTCGCCGCCCAGCGCCTCGGCCAACTCGTGATCGAGATCGGTCTCGGTGTCACCGGGCAGGATGCGGCAGTCGAGCCCCACCGACGCACGGCCGGGGAGCACGTTGCGCGCGCTTGAGCCGGTCAGCAGCGTCGGCGCGATCGTGATGCCGAGCAGCGCCTCGATCTCCATCGCGAACATCGGGTGGAGCGCGCCGACCTGCGCGGCGACGGCTTCGAGGTCCTGGTCGGGGTCCACGCCGAGGGCCTCGACCATGCCCCGGATGGCCGGTACGAGGCGCTTCTCCGTGCGGTGCGCGGCGATGCGCGTGATCAGCTCGGCGACCATCGGCACGGCGTTGCGACCCAGCGTCGGGATCGACGCGTGCCCGGCCTCGCCGAGCGCGGTGATCGTGGCCGGCAGCGTCGCCTTCTCCCCCACCTGAAGCGTGTAGACGACGCGGCCGTCGACGAGCTCGAGGCGCATGCCGCCGCCCTCGTCGATCGCGTAGTCGCACTTCAGGTCCGGACGCTCCTTCAGCAGCCACGGCATGCCGACCTCATCCATGCCGTCCTCCTCGTCGGCCTGCGAGATCAGCAGCAGGTCGCCGCTCGGCTGGAAGCCGCTGCGCACGAGATGCGCGATCGTCACGCAGCGCGTGGCGAGCTCGTTCTTCATGTCGCAGGTGCCGCGACCCCACACGTAGCCGTCGTCATCGAGGTGCGCGTCGAACGGCGGGTGCGTCCAGTCGGGCGCGTGCGCGGGCACGACGTCGGTGTGCCCCATCAGCGCCAGCGACGGGCCGGTGCCTCGGCCCGGCACGCGCGCGACCAGGTTCGCGCGCTCCGGATCGCGCGCGACGAGCTCGCACGCCACGCCGTTGGCCTCCAGATACGCCTTGACGACCATGGCGACGGGCGTCTCGCGGCCGGGCGGGTTCGACGAGTCGACGCGGACGAGGTCGCGCATCAGCTCGACGGCCTCGTCTCGAAGGGCGATATCCATGCGGAGAACCCTACCCGGCGGCGACGTCGAGCACGATCTTGCCGACGAAGTCCTTCGCGATGAACGCCTGCTGCGCGGCCTTCACCTCGGCGAGCGGGTAGACCGCGGCGACCGCAGGGGTGATGGCGCCGGACTCGATCAGCTCGATGAGCTCCGCGAACACCGCCGGGTCGGTGATGGTCGCGCCGATCAGCACCAGATCCTCGAGGTACAGCGTCCGCAGGTCGAGCTCGACGACCGGGCCGCCGATGGCGCCCGAGATGACGTACCGACCGCCACGGCGCAGCGCAGCGAGATACGAGGGCCACTGCGCGCCGCCCACGACGTCCGCGACCACGTCAACGCGTCCTATGCCGAGGTCGCCGAGCGCCTGCACGAGATCCGCATCGCGGTCGATCACGTGCACCGCGCCGAGGGCGCGAACGCCGTCGGCCTTGGCAGCAGCGCAGACGCCGATCGGGATCGCGCCGAGCGCACGGGCGATCTGCACCGCGTAGCCGCCGACGCCGCCCGACGCGCCCGTCACGAGCACGTGCTCCCCCGCCTGCACGCCGGCGCGGCGGAGCATGTCGAGCGCCGTGCCCGCCGACGTGGGAAACGACGCGAGCTGCACGGCCGTCAGCCGCCGCGAGACGGGATGGGCGTTGACCGACGGTGCGACCATGAACTCGGCGTAGCCCCCGTCCTGCTCGGAGCCGAGATAGCCCGCCCGCTCGAGATCGTCGGGGGCGGCGGGATCGCGCACCCACGGATCGACCAGCACCTGCTCGCCGACGCGCTCGTGCGCCACGCCGTCGCCCACGGCCGCGATCACGCCGCAGACGTCCGCGCCCTGGACGACGGGGAAGGCGAGCGCGCCGCCCCAGGCGCCGTCGTCATCCTCCGTCTGCGCATACCAGCCGACGCGCGTGTTGATGTCGGTGTTGTTGATCGCACAGGCGTCGACGCGCACCAGCACCTCGCCCGGACCGGGCTGCGGCGTCGGATGGTCGTCGACGAGCTCGAGCGCATCGAGGTCGCCGTGCCGGGTGAGCAGCACCGCGCGCATGGTGGGCGGGATCGTCATGCGTGAGGTGCTTCGGGCCGGCGGACGAACCGGACGAGTGCGAGGCCGATCAGGATCAGGAACGCGCCCGTGATCAGCCCGCCGACCTGAGACGGCGCCGTCGAGATGTCGGCGCGCCACGGGCCGGCGCCGCCGACGAGCGCGAGCACCGCGTCGCCCAGGATGATCAGCGACGAGACCAGCGCAATGCCGCTGGCACGCGCAGGGCTCGCAGCGCGCTCGGCCATCATCCACGCCAGGCAGATCCCCGCGATCAGTCCGTCCTTGACGCACACCACGGCGCCGAACGGCGCGACGAACGCCGTGCCGAAGGCGGCCCACGCAGAGGTCGCGGCGTAGGTGGCGGCACAGCCGCCGGCGACGATCGCGTCGAGCTTCATCGCTCGGGATCGAACGAGTCGGACTCGGGCAGCTGCCCGCCGAACGTCCGCCAGAGGAAGACGAGCGACGGGACCAATATCACCGCGCCGGCCGCGAGGCAGACGAGGTAGACCTCGAGCATCGCGTCGCTCGACGCAGCGTCCTGGAACGTGAGGTACGGCGTGACGATGTACGGCCACTGCGATGCGGCCCAGCCCCACACGACGGCGAGGACGAACGCGACGGCCACGTAGCGGTTGAGGCGGTACGCGCCCGTGTGCGTGACGACAAAGCCGAGCACCGCGAGGATCCCCGCCGCGACGACGAACGGCAGCCCGCGACCGTGCAGCAGCTCGTGCGACAGCTCGGGCGCCTCGCTCGACGCGAGCACCAGCCCGAGGACGGAGAACAGCGCGAAGCCGCCACCTGCGATCATCGCGCGACGGCGGAAGTCCTCGCGCAGCGCACCCTCGGTCTGCGCGGTCAGGAACGTCGCCGCGGTGTACGAGCACACGGAGATCGCGAGCAGGCCGACGACGATCGGGAACGGCCGGAAGAACGCGCTCCACGGGACGGGCGCCCACGTGTCGCCCGCCGGCGCGAGGTCGCCGGCGGCGATCACGCCCGCCGCGGCGCCGAGCGCGAAGGGGGTGATCAGGCTCGAGATGCTGAAGACCACGCCGAACACGCGCTGCAACTCGGGCTGGTCGTCGGCGTGCGCGCGGAAGACGAAGGCCGCACCGCGCAGGACGATGCCGAGCAGCACCAGGCAGAGCGGCCCGAACAACCCGATGCACAGCGCATTGAAGCCCTTCGGGAAGGCCGTGAAGAGCACGACGATCAGGAAGATCACCCAGATGTGGTTGGCCTCCCAGACCGGGCCCATTGCCCGCGCGATCGCGCCGCGCTGCTCGCCCTTGCGCTCGCCCGTGGCGAAGAGATCCCAGACGCCGCCGCCGAAGTCCGCGCCGGCGAAGACGGCGTACATGCTCAGCCCGGCACCGAGGGTGAACGCCGCGATCGCGACGAGCGTGGGATCAGTCACCGGGCACCGCCGAGGCCTGCGCCGCCGCGAGGCCCGCGCGCCGACGCGCAGCCTGCCGCAGCAGGATGCCGACCATGAAGAAGACGAGCACCACGTAGACGGCGCTGAAGAGCACGAACCACTGGAGGATCCCACTCGCCGTCGTGACGCTGTCCGAGACCTTCAGCACGTTGTAGATCGCCCACGGCTGGCGGCCCGACTCCGTCGTGATCCACCCCGCCTCGAGGCACAGGTACGCGGCCGGGCCGCACGCCACGAGCACCCACAGGAACAGCTTCGACTCGAGCCAGTGCCGACGACGACGCCACGCGTAGAGCGCGATCAGCCCGGGCAGGATCAGCGCCGACCCGACCGTGATCATCACGTCGTACGCGTAGTGGACGAGCGGCAGGTTGGGCCAGTTCTCCTTCGGGAACGCCTCGAGCCCCGTCACCGTCGCGTGCGGGTTGTTATACGACAGGACCGACAGGAGGTACGGGATCTCGATGCCGCCCTCGACCTGCTCCGTCTGCGCGTTCGGATAGCCGAACAGCTGGAACGGCGCGCCCTTCGTCGTCTGGAACAGGCCCTCGGCGGCGGCGAGCTTCTCCGGCTGCTCGTGCACGATCATCACGGCGATCAGATCGCCGGCCGCGAACTGCAGCGGCATGATGATGCCCGCCACGATCAGCCCGATCGCGAGGCCCGTGCGGTGGTACGAATCGCGGCGGCCCTTCAGCATGCCGACGGCGTAGACACCGGCGACGGCGAAGCCCGTGCAGACGAATGCGGCGAACAGCATGTGGACGAACTCCGTCGGAAACGCCGGGTTCAGCATCGCGCCGATCGGATCGACGTCGGTGACGGCGCCGTTCGCATCGAGAGTGAAGCCCGTCGGCGTGTTCATCCACGAGTTCGCCGAGACGATGAAGAAGGCGGACAGCACGCCACCCAGCGCGAGCGGGATGCCGCAGAGGAAGTGCGCGCGCGGCGAGAGGCGATCCCAGCCGTAGAGGTACAGGCCGAGGAAGATCGCCTCCGTGAAGAATGCGAAGCCCTCGAGGCTGAACGGCATGCCGATGATGCCGCCGGCGAACTCCATGAAGCGCGGCCACAGCAGACCGAGCTCGAAGCTGAGCATCGTGCCCGATACGGCGCCGACGATGAACGTGACGGCGAACGCCTTGCCCCACGACTTCGCGAGCTGGCGGTACACGACGTTGCCCGTGCGGAGCCACATGCCCTCGGCGATCAGCAGCATGATCGGCATGCCGATGCCAAGCACGGAGAAGCAGATGTGGAATGCGAGCGACGAGCCCATCTGCGCTCGAGCCGCCATCAATTCGGACATGCGGTGCCTCCCCTCCCGTGCGCCGTCAGGATAGCGGCACCGCGGCGATCGGCTGGATCAGATGTCCTGCACGCGAGCGAGCATCCGCGTGAGCACGCCGCGCGGTGCGATGCGCGGCGTCTGCGCCAGCGCCTTGTTGAGGATGCCGGGCACGATCACGCGACGTCCGCCGCGGAACAGCTTCCACCCCGTCCTCGCGACCTCGTCGGCGGGCATCACGAAGGGGCCCTTGGTGAGGCTCTCGCCCTGGCCGGAGCGATCCTGGAAGCCCGTCGCGACGGGGCCCGGGCAGAGCGCGCTGACGGTGACGCCGTAGTTGTCGACCTCCTGCGCGACGCCTTCCGACAGCGCGAGCACGTAGTTCTTCGACGCGTAGTACGCGGCGGCGTGCGGGCCCGGCATGAAGCCGGCGACGGAGGCGACGTTGAGGATACCGCCGCTGCGGCGCTCGATCATCTGCGGGAGCACCGCGCGCATCAGCGTCGTGAGCGCGGCGACATTGAGGGCGACAAGTGCGTCGATCTCGGCGGCGTCGGACTCGGCGAACGACTCCCAGATGCCGAAGCCCGCGTTGTTGACGAGCACCTCGATCGGGCGCTCGATCTGCGCGAGCATCCGCGCCGGTCCGCCGGGCTCGCCGAGGTCCTCCGCGATCACGGCGGCTGAGACGCGATAGCGCGACTGGATCTCGCCGGCCACCGCCTCGAGCGCCTCGCGGCGACGCGAAACGAGCACCAGATCGAAGCCGTCGGCGGCCGCGCAGCGAGCGAGCTCGAGGCCGATGCCGCCGGACGCTCCGGTGATGACTGCGAGGGGGCGTTCGCTCATTCGCCGTGAAGCATATGGGGATCGAACCCGCGACCGCCGGCGAGCCGATGGACGGCGCGCATGAAGCCGGTCCATTCGGGTCCGGGCACAGCGGTGTGATGCGGCGGCCACGCGCCGATCCCCTGGATATCGACCGTGCGGCGCTGCCAGATCAGTCCGACGGCCCACGCACCGCCGTCGAACGGCCCGACGGTCTCCGGCGCCGTCCATTCCCACACGCGGAGGCGCCGCAGCGCCTCGTCGAAGCGCCGCCACACATCGGGATCGGGCTGGTAGATCGCGACGTCGACGAGTCCGCCCTCGTCCCACTCGCGGTAGCGCAGCACGGGCCCGAGCAGCGAGCCGATCGCGAGCATCGGCCCGATCACCGGCTCGGGATCGTCCACGGGGTTGTCCGTCCACGCGTCCGGGTCCGCCGCGATCGCGGCGCTGGTGAGGTCGAGCTGCCAGCTCGCGCCGACGGTGTTCGACACCGCGATCCTGAGTGCGTCGGGGATCTCCACACCTGGAGGTTCGCAGGTCGCCTGTTCGCAGACCTGCTCCCGCACCTCGGCTACCC
>CAWUMZ010000004.1:0-33879 GCA_963923625.1 uncultured bacterium
GCAGCTGTGCGCCGCGACTGAGCGAGTGGACATGGAGCTCGACCGTGCGGAGCGTGGAGCGCCACCACGTGCGCGCGTAGTCCTCGCGCACCTCGCCGCGACGAAGGCGCCAGCGACTGACGAGTTCGACGAGGCCCACGACGATGAGCCCGGCGGCGAGCGCCCCGAGCAGGATCATCGTGCCGCGTCCCGCCCAGTCGGGCACGCCGTCGACGGTGAAGACCATGATCACGAGCAGCGCCGCGAGCGTGATGCCGAGCACGAGCTGCTCCATCACGACCGTCGCCGTCATCGTCGAGATCGGCACGTCCTCGCCCTCCTTCTGCAGGCGCCGGCGCAGCACGACCATGCGCCCCACCTCGCCGAGCCGGGCGATCAGCACGGTGTTGAGGAGGAAGCCGATGAAGATGGCCGGCAGCACGGCGCGATACGGCGCCTTCACACCGGGCACCGAATCGAGCGCGCTCTTCCAGATGACGCCCTTGAAGGCGACGCTGATGAAGTTCGCGATCAGCGACAGGATCACGAACGGGATGCTGAGGCTGCGGAACGTGTCGACGATGGAGCTGACCTGGCCGCGGTCGACGCGGGCCAGAGCGATCGCGGCGATGGCGACGATCACTGCGACGACGACCGCGAGGCGCTTCCACGAGATCGGCTTGGGCGGATCGAGCGCCGCCATCTCCGACATCGTCAGGAACTCGAGCTCCTTCTCGCGCGCGGCGGCGATGATGCCGGGCAGCGCCTCGGCGGTCTGCGAGCGATCGTCGTCGCCCCAGCCGTCGGCGTCGTGCAGCAGCAGGATCGCGCCGGGCTTCATCGCCTTGGCCGAGCGCTTGACGATCACGTCCGCGCCGGGCTTGGCGGTATCGAACACGCCCGCCGTCCAGGCGCACGTGACGTACCCGAGCCGCCGCGCCGTGCGCGCGACGAACGGGCTGCGGAAGCCATGCGGCGCGCGGAAGACCCGCACCGGCGGCCCGCCGGCCTTGCGCAGGAGGCGCTCGGTCCGCTGCAGCTGGTGATGCACCTGCGTCGCGCCCGCGAAGGCGAGAATGCCGTGGTCGTAGCCGTGATTGCCGAGCTCGTGCCCTTCGCGCACGATCCGCTCGACGATCTCCGGATGCGCCTCGGCGTGCTTGCCGAGCACGAAGAACGTCGCACGGACGCCCTCGGCGCGCAGGATGTCGAGGATGCGCGGCGTCGTGTCGGGCGACGGCCCGTCGTCGAAGGTGAGCGCGACGACGTCGCGGCGGATGCGCTTGCCGTCGACGACGCCGCCGAACAGCGGCGAGCTCGCGCCGAACATCCCCCACGCCCCGAGCGTGAGCAGCAGGATCGCCGCCACGTCGACGACCCACGCGAGCCACGACAGGTGCGAGTGCGTGAGCACCTCATCGGCGATCACGGCGATGGCGGCGACGGCCACTCCGATCAGCACCGCCCGGAGGATCGTCTGGCGCTTCGTCACGGGCGCGGGCCCTTGTCGAGCAGCTGCACGTAGTAGTCCTCGAGCTGCGCGGCGACCTTGGTCCAGGCGTACTCGGTGACGGCCGTCTTGCGCCCCTCGCGCCCCATCCGGTCGCGCTCCTCGGGGTGCTCGATCATGTACATCAGCGCCTCGGCGAAGCGATCGACGCTCTCGGCCGGCGAGATCAGCAGGCCCTGCTTGCCGTGCTCCATCAGCAGCTGGAAGCCGGAGATGCGGCTCGCCACGACCGGCCGCCCGCAGCTCATCGCCTCGAGCAGCACCATGCCGAACGAGGCGCGCTGGCACGGCGTGCAGTGGATATCGGCCGTCGCGTAGTAGCGCGGGCGATTCCAGTTGACGCGGCCGGCCCAGTGGATATCGGGCGCGATGTCGTCCGGCACCTGGCTCTGGTAGCGCGACTTCAGCGGCCCGTCGCCGACGACGATCAGCCGCACCTCGGGCCCGACGCGGCGCCGCACCTCGGTGAAGGCTCCGATCATCGTGTCGAGGCCGTTGCGCGGATCGAAGCGCCCGAGGAAGAGGATGTTGAGCCTGCCGTCCTTCAGCTCGGCGATCGGGTCGGCCTCCGGCGAGAAGTGGCGGTCGTCGATGCCGTTCGGGATGACGGTGTACTCGTACGGGTAGTACGGCGCGAGCGAGCCGATGCACGCCTCGCTGACGACGATCTTGCCGTCGAGTCGGCCGATCACCTTGCGCATCAGCGGCGCGATCACGTCGAAGCCGAGGTTGCGCGGGAAGACCGAGTGGAACGTGCCGACGGTGACCGCGTTCTTCGGCGCCGCGAGGACGCCCATGATCGGCAGGATCGGGCTGTACGGCGAGTGCACGTGGACGACGTCGACCTTGCGCTGCTCGAAGATCCGCCGGAGCTTGCGGCGCAGGAGCGGGTCGACGACGTGGTACGTCTGCGAGGCGTTGGCGTACCCCGGCAGCGCACGGCCGACGCGCACGATCTCGAACGGGACGTTCGCCTCCGGGCGGATGTCGCCGTCGACGATCGGCGGCGGGCGCATGACGTTGCCCGTCACGACCGTCACGTCGTGGCCGCGCCGCGTCAGCTCCATGGCCTGCCCGTGGACGTGCTCGGTGATCCCGCCGAGGTGCGGGTAGTAGTAATCGGTGACGATGGCGATCCGCACGATCTGCGCATCGTAGCCCCGCCACCCGCCTTGGCACTTGCCCCCGGAGAGTGCCAAGCGGATTCCGCCTCCGCGCTATAGTGCGGCTCGTGCCTACGTACGAATATCGCTGCGCGGACGGTCACGAGACCGAGGTCTTCGCGAAGATGTCCGACCCGCCGCTGAAGAAGTGCCCGGAGTGCGGCAAGAAGGTCGAGCGCGTGCTGTTCGCGCCGCCGATCCACTTCAAGGGCTCCGGCTACTACTCGACGGATTACGGCAAGGGCGGCAAGCGCGCGACGAAGGAGAAGGCCGAGGGCGGCGAGTCGAAGTCGTCCGATTCGTCCGACGCCAAGAAGTCCGACTCGGCCGCGTCGAGCACCGCGAAGACGTCGTCCGACTCGTCCTCGAAGCCCAAGTCCTCCGACTAGAGGCCGCTGAGCGCCACGCGCCCCGCCTCGGCGATCGCGCGCAGCCCACCGGCGAAGTCCCACAGCGCGCGGTCCTCCTCCTCGACCACGTTCGAGATCGCACGCAGCTCGATCGCCGGGACGCCCGCGACGGCCGCGGCACGCAGGACGCCGAATCCCTCCATCGCCTCGACCTCGCAATCGCCGCCGCCCACGTGCGCGCTGGTCGCGATCGGCAGGCGATGCGCGTCGGGTAGCAGCGCGCCGATGCGGTCGACCAGCTCGGGCGCCGGATCGCAGGTGCGGATGACCGGGACGGCGGCACTGAGATCGCTGTAGCGGGCCTCGGTGCCGATCACGAGCGCGCCGATCCCGAGCCCACTTGCCCGGCGTGCGCCGGCAATGCCGACGTGGAGGATCGCGTCGGGACGGTGGCGCTCCAGCCGCGCGGCCGTCTGCACGGCGGCCTCGACGGGGCCGATGCCGCACACGAGCGCGTCGGCACCGCCGACCCACTCGAGCTCTCCCGCGGTGGCGGCGACGACGAGGATCTCCATGACCTGGATTGTCCCACGCATGGCCGCCCATCGCGCAGCGCGTCTAGACTCGCGCCATGGACATCCTCGTTCTCCAGCACATCGCCTGCGAGCCGCCCGCCGCCTACGGCGACGTGCTCACCGCCCGCGGGCACATCCTCCACCCCGTCGAGGTCGACGAGGGCGAGCCGCTGCCCGACTGGCGCGACTACGGCGCGATCATCGCCATGGGCGGCCCGATGGGCGTCTACGAGGACGACGCGTACCCCTGGCTCGTGGCGGAGAAGCAGCTGATCGGCGACGCGGTGCGCGCCGGGCTGCCGTACTTCGGCGCGTGCCTCGGGGTGCAGCTGCTCGCCGCCGCACTCGGCGCACGGGTCTACGCCGGCCCCGCACCCGAGGTCGGGGTGCTCGACGTCGACCGGACGGAGGACGGCGGCTCCGACCCCGTCGCCTCGATCCTGCCGGAGCGCTTCAAGACGCTGCAGTGGCACGGCGATACGTTCGACCTGCCCGAGGGCGCGGTCTCGCTCTTCTCCAGCCCGATGTACGCCAACCAGGGCTTCCGCTTCGGCGAGGTCGCCTATGGCGTGCAGTTCCACCTCGAGGTGGACCAGGCGCTCGCCGACGAGTGGTCGCGCATCCCGGCGTACAAGACGGCCGCCGAGAACGTGCTCGGGCCCGGCGGCCTCGACCAGCTGCTCGCCGGCGTCGCCGAGCATGCGGATCGCATGCTCCCCCACGCCCGCACGCTGATCGACGCCTGGCTCGACCACGTGCTGGAGTACGGCCGCTCCTAGCGCAGGCGCACGTTCGGCAGGTCGGCGAAGCCGCGCCGATCGAGCGTGACGATGGTGCGGCCGGTCGCGCTGCCGGTCGCGGCGATCATCAGATCGTGCGCGGAGCGCGGGGTGCCCGCGCGACGGCAATGGGCGATCAGCTTCGCGTGCACACGCGCCACCTCGCCGTCGTACGGAACCGTCGGCACGTTCTGCTCGATCCAGCCGATGAATGCCTCGCGGGCGGCGCGGCGACGGCCGCGCCCCAGCTCGATGCCGACGCGCAGCTCCGCGACGGTGATCGCGGATAGCGCGGGTTCGTCGTCATCCAGCAGCAGCTCGGCGAGCGATCCGCTGCTGCGCTCGATTGCGATCAGCGCGCTGGTGTCGAGGAGCGTCAGCGTCACAGCTCGGGCCACAGCTCCGGCCGCGCCGCCAGCACGTCGTCGTACCACCCCGCGTCGGGTGCGTTGGCGGCGAGGAACTCCCTCAGCTCGCGACCCGTCACGCGCTGCGGCGGCACGAGTCGGGCGACGACGCGCCCGTGTCGGGTGATGAGGCACTCCTCGCCGTCGCGCTCGACCAGGTCGAGGTGGTCGGCGAAGGATCGGGACATCTGGGTTGCGCTCACGATCCGCATGCCTCCTACGTTATCTGATTATCTGATTTCTTGCCAGACCAGCGTAGGGCAGGCCGCCGCGACACGACAGTCCCGCTGACTCGCGTGCGTCCCGCGGTTGCGCGCGCGGCGCACTCGCTTCCGCACGCATGCCTCGCTAACCTCGCCACATGCCCCCCGTTTCGAAACCAAAGCGCCTCTCGCAGTTCTGGCACCCGATCGCGAGCGTCGAGGAGGTGACGGAGCAGCCGCGGCGCTTCACGCTGCTCGACCAGCACCTCGTCGCCTTCCGCACCGACGCCGGCATCAGCGTGTTCAAGGACCTCTGCATCCACCGCGGCGCCGCCCTCTCGCTCGGCGAGGTGCGCAACGGCTGCATCGTCTGCCCGTACCACGGCTGGGAGTACGACTCGACGGGCGCGTGCGTGAAGATCCCGGCGCAGCCCGACAAGCCGATTCCCGCGGCGGCCCACGCGATCCCGTATCGCGTCGAGGAGCGGTACGGCGTCGTCTGGGTCGCACTCGAGGAGCCGATCCAGGACATTCCGCACATCCCGCTCGGGCTCGACACGGACCCGGACTACACGAGCGAGCTGTTCAGCATCCTCGAGTGGAACACCAGTGCCGGCCGCTCGACCGAGAACTCGATGGACGTGTCGCACTTCCCGTTCGTGCACCCGAACCTGCTCGGCGATCCCGATCATCCCGAGCAGGAGCCGTACGAACTGCACGCCGAGGACTGGGGCCAGTGGTTCGTCGTGCCGAACGCGTTCTGGCGCAGCGTCGACCAGACGCAGAACGCGATCATCACGTACACGTACACGCACGTCTATCCGTTCACGATGCACCTGCACGTCGTCACCGAGGGCAGCGACGACATCATCAGCGTGATGGTGATCGCCTCACCGACGGAGGCGAGGAAGACGCGCGTGTTCCGCATCGTCTTCCGCAACTTCGTCGAGACGAACCCGAACTTCGTCAGCGACTACCTGCACATCCTCGAGCAGGATCGCGTCGTCGTCGAGAGCATCCGCCCGGAGGAGATTCCGACGTCGCTGAAGGAGGAGCTGCACATCAAGGTGCCGGACCTCTCGTCGATCGCGTACCGCCGCTGGCTCGAGGACGTCGACATGCAGGGGCTCGCGGAGGTCTAGGCGCCGACCGCGTCGCGTAGACTCCGCACGTGCCGCTCGCGTCGCTCATCGCCCTGCCCGTCGCCAGCGTGCTGTCGGCGCTCAAGCCCGACGAGATCCTGCACAACGCCGGCCACCTCGCCGTGTGGGTGGCGGCGGCGATCATCTTCGCCGAGTGCGGCCTGCTGATCGGCTTCTTCCTGCCGGGCGACTCGTTGCTCTTCGTCGTCGGGCTCTTCATCGGCAACGGCGCGATCGGCACGCCGCTCTGGGCGACGTGCCTGATCCTCTTCGTCGCCGCCTTCGCCGGCAACCTGCTCGGCTACTGGATCGGCCTGCGCGCCGGCCCGGCGCTGTTCAAGCGCGAGGACTCGCGGATCTTCAAGAAGAAGTACATCGACCACACCGAGGAGTTCTTCAACCGCTACGGCGGGGCCGCGATCATCCTCGGCCGCTTCGTCGCGATCGTCCGCACGTTCATCACGGTCCTCGCGGGCGCGGGCAAGATGGACTTCCGCCGCTATGCCCTGTACAGCGCGATCGGCGCGTTCCTCTGGACCGTCAGCCTGACCGTGCTCGGCTATCTGATCGGCAACGTGCCGGTGATCAAGAACAACCTCGAGTACGCGATCATCCTGATCGTCCTCATCAGCGTCGTCCCGATCGCGATCCACCGCCTGAAGGCGCGCCGCGACGCAGCCCGAGCGGCCTGATCAGCGCATCTTGAGGCCGTCGGGATCGACCAGGCGGTCGGCCGCGATCGTCGCCGTCACGGTGCCATCGAGGGTCTCGACCTCCACCGTGTCACCCTCCGCGAGGTCCTTCGGCAGATACGCGTAGGCGAGCATCGCTCCGGCGGTGTAGCCGTAGGCGACGGACCGCAGCCGACTGATCGGCGCACCGTCCTTGAGCACGACCTCGCCCCCGTACGCCGGCAGCCACTCGCCGTCGCCGAGCTTCAGCGTGCGGATGCGCGTGGCGAAGCCCTCGGCGCGGCGGCGCTCGAGCGCGTCCTTGCCGATGTAGTCGGCATCTTTCCGCGCGCAGAAGGCGAGACCTGCCTGGTCGGGCGTGTCGCCCGGTGCGAGATCGGTGCCGATGTAGCGGTAGCCCTTCTCCATGCGCAGCCCGTCGAGCGCGCGGTACCCGCAGACGCGCAGGCCATGCGCCGCGCCAGCGGCGAGCAGGCTGTCCCACACCGCCGTCGCCCAGGCACGGGAGACGTAGAGCTCGTAGCCGAACTCGCCCACGTAGGTGATGCGCTGCGCGAACGCCGGCGCACTGCCGACGAGGATGTCCTGCCCGGTGCCGAACGGGAACGCCTCGTTCGACAGGTCGGCCGTCGTGGCGGCGCCCATGATCGCCTTGGCATTGGGGCCCCAGATGCCGATCACCGCCAGCTCGTCGCTCTCGTCGCGGATCGTCACGTCGTACTGCGCGCGATGCGCGATGCCCTCGAGCCAACCGCGATCCGACGCCACGGCACCGGCGCCCGTCACCATGCGGAAGCGATCCTCGGCGAGGCGCGTGACGGTGATATCGGCGATCACGCCGCCGCGATGGTCGAGCATCTGCGTGTAGATGACGCTGCCGACGGGCCGGTCCATCTCGGCGTCGCACGCGAACTGGAGCAGCGCACACGCATCGGGTCCGGTGACGGCGAGCTTGCCGAAGCTGGAGAGGTCGATCAGACCCGCCGTCTCGCGCATCGCGCGATGCTCGTCGCCGATGCAATCGAAGAACGGCATGCGCCCCCAGCCCCACTCGCGCTGATCGGCGCCCATGCGGCGCCACGGCTGTCCCGGATCGACGTACTCGGCGCGCTCGAAGCCCGACTTGACGCCGAAGACCGTGCCCGCCTCCTGGAGTCGGCTGTGCAGCGCCGAGAGGCGCGACGGGCGGCCCCACTCGTCCTGGTCATAGGGATAGCGCAGCCGGTAGTAGTACCGGTAGGTCTCTCGCCCGGCGGTCGCGGCGTGCTTCGGGTCGCGGTACACGTCGGGGAAGCGCCACGGGCGGTAGCTCGAGACATCCCACTCCGTCTCGCCCGTCGTGATCCACTCCGCGAGCGTCTTGCCCATGCCGCCCGCACCGCCGAAGCCGTTCAGCGACAGGCCGGCGGCGATCCAGAAGCCGGGCACGCCGGGCATCGGCCCGAGCAGCGGGTTCGCGTCGGGCGTCATCGCGTCGGGATGGCAGATCAGCGCCACCACGCCGGCCTGCTCGAGGAACGGGAAGCGCCGGATCGCGCCCTCCATCAGCTGGACGAAGCGCTCCTCGTCGGCCGGCACCGTGCGGGCGCTGTGCTCCCACGGCACGCCGTCGATCCAGCGCGCGGGCGCGTCGGGCTCGTAGCCGCCGAACAGGATGCCGCCCGCCTCGGCCTTGCCGTAGACGAGGTTGTCGGGGTCGCGGAAGCACGGCATGTCGCGCGGGAGCTCGTGCCCCTCGACGGCCGTGAGCGCGATGTGCTGGTGATCCACCGGCGTGGACGGGACCCAGGTGCCGACCATCTGGCAGACGCGCGGCGCCCACATGCCCGCGGCGTTGACGACGATCTCGGTCCTGATGTCGCCCTGCTCGGTGCGGACACCGGTGATCTCTCCGTGCAGCCCGCGGTCGATGCCCGTCACGCGGCAGTGCTGGATGATCTCGACGCCGAGCTCGCGCGCGGCATTGGCGAGCGCGTACGTCGTGCGGTGCGGGTCGAGCCAGCCGTCCTGCGGCACCCAGACGCCGCCGTACAGCGACTCGGGCGAGGCGGCCGGCATCTTCTCGAGGCACTCCTCGGGGCCGAGCAGCTCGACGTCCATGCCGATGCCGCGGGCGCGCGATACGCCGCGGCGCATCTCGGCGAGCTGCTCGGGCGAGGAGGCGATGCGGAGCGAACCGGTCGTCTCGAACACCTCGAGCTCGTTGTACAGCTTGATCGAGTAGCGACGGAACTTCATCATCGTCTCGGACGGGTTGAACTGCGTGACGAGGCCGGCCGCGTGGTGCGTCGACCCGCTCGTGAGCTCGCCCTTGTCGATCAGGACGATTCGCCCGGTGCCCGCGCCCTGCTTGGCCAGGTGGTAGGCGATGCTGCAGCCGGTCACCCCGCCGCCGATGATGACGACGTCTGCCTCTTCGATCATCAGGATGCTCCTAGGACAGCACGCGGCTGCGGTCGGGGTCGTAGAACGGCTTGAACTGAGCCTCGACCGCGTGGCGATGGCCGTTGACCTCGACGGCGTACGCACCAGCCTGCAGCCAGTCGGCGCTGACGCCCTCGGCGTTCTTGGCATAGCCGAGCGCCACGGCGCCGCCGACGGCGTGACCGTACGCGGCGCTCGTCGTGTAGCCGAGCGGCTCGCCGTCGCGCCAGAGGCGCTCGCCGCCCCAGAGGATCACGCCCGGATCCGTCGCGGCGAACGCGACGAGGCGCTTGGGCAGCGCGTTCGCGCCGGCCTCGCGCTGGGGCAGCAGCGCCTCGCGGCCGACGAATCCGCCCGGCTTGTCCCACGCCACGGCGAACGAGAGCCCGGCCTCGATCGGCGTCTCGTCGGGCGAGAGCTCGTGCCCCCAGGCGCGGTAGGCCTTCTCGAGGCGAAGCGAGTTGATCGCGTAGTGGCCGGCGAGCCTGCCGCCGTGCCCGGGCGCGGCGGCGATCAGCGTCTCGAGCACTGCCGGTGCGTCGACGGCCGGGACGTGCAGCTCCCAGCCGAGCTCGCCGACGTAGGTGACGCGCGCCGCATGGACGTTCGCGCCGGCGATGCCGAGCTCCTTGACGCTGCCGAAGGCGAAGGCGTCGTTGGACAGGTCGCCGTCGACGAGCGGCTGGAGCAGCGCGCGGCTGCTCGGGCCCATCACGCTCAGCACCGCCGTATCGGAGGTGACGTCCTCGACGGCGCACGCGCGATCCTCGGCGGCGCGACGCACGTGCCACAGGTCGCGGATGCGCTGGGCCGTGCCGGTGATCAGGCGGAAGCGGTCCTCGGCCAGCCGCAGCACGGTGAGGTCGCTGAAGAACCGGCCGCGCTCGTCGAGCATGGCGGTGTAGACGAGCTGGCCGGCGGGCACGTCGATGTCGTTCGCGCAGACGCGATTGAGCACGGCGCACGCGTCGGCGCCCTCAACGGCGAGCTTGCCGAAGCCGGACTGATCGAAGATCGCGACCGACTCGCGCGCGGCGAGGTGCTCGGCGCGATGCTCCTCCCACCACGACTGGCGGCCGAACGAGTACTCGACCGCGGGCGTCGAGCCCGCGTCGCCGAAGAAGTTCGGGCGCTCCATGCCCGCCTTCTCACCGAACCAGCCGCCGTGCGCGGCGACGACATCATGCACCGGCGACTTCCGCAGCGGGCGCCCGGTGAGGAGCTCGCGGTTGGGGTAGGCCATCAGGTAGTGCGTGCCGAGCGCCTCGGTGACGCGCGTGCGCAGGTACTCGAGGTCGTCCTGCTCGGGCGCGAAGCGCGCCGGGTCGAGCATGCTCAGGTCGTACGGCTGGTGGCCCTCGATCAGCCATGAGGCGAGCGCCTCGCCGACGCCGCCGCCGTACGCGAGCCCCGCCGAGTTCATGCCGGCCGCGATCCAGATGCCGGGCACTTCAGGCGCGGGTCCGAGCATGAAGTTCGAGTCGGGCGTGAACGACTCGGGGCCGTTGACGAAGCGCTCGAAGCCGACCTCCTCGAGGATGGGCAGGCGGTGCAGGCCCTCCGCGAGCGGCGGCTGGAAGTGCTCCCAATCATCCTCGAGCAGCTGGAAGGTGAAGGGAAACGGCACCGGGTCGACGAGCCACGCCTTCGTGACGGCCTGGAAGGCACCGAGGCGGATCTTGTCGTGGACGGTGAGGTAGTACGTGCAGCCATCGGCATCGCGCGTGGCCGGGTACATGTCGATGTCGCCGGGGATCGGGTTCGAATCGACGTAGTGGTGCTCGACCGGGGCGAGCGGCACGTGGATGCCGTACTCCCGGGCGAGGTCGCGCGTCCACATGCCGCCCGCGAGGATGACCTGCTCGGCCTCGATCTCGGTGCCGTCATCGAGGACGACGCCGGCGGCACGCCCGTCGGCGAACTTCAGGCCGGTGACGCGGGCGTGCTCGCAGATCGTCGCACCGCGCATCGCGGCGCCCTTGGCGAGCGCACGGGCGAGGCCGGCCGGCTCGACCTTGCCGTCGTCCGGGATGTGCAGGCCGCCGACGAGACCATCGGGGTTCTGCAACGGGAACAGCTCGAGCGCGCGGGCGGCCGTGACGATGTCGACGTCGATCCCGAGATGCTGCGCCATCGCACCGGTGCGGCGGTACTGGTACATCCGCTCGTCGTTGCGCGCCACGTAGAGCGTGCCGCACTGACGCCAGTCGACCTTCTCCCCGGTCTCGGCCTCAAGGCCGGCGTACAGGCGGGCGGATGCGTCGCACATGCGCGCGAGCGTGCTGCTGGTGCGCAGGCGCCCGACCATGCCGGCGGCATGCCACGTCGAACCGCCGCCGACCTCGGTCTGCTCGAGCATGACGACGTCGGTCTCGCCGCCCTTCGCGAGGTGGTACGCGATCGAGGAGCCGATCACGCCGCCGCCGACGATGACGATGCGGGCGCGGCTCGGTACAGTTGCAGTCATGGGGAAACCTGTCTGGACACGTTTTGAGCAAGGTCGCAGACATGTCTAGTCATGTCAAGAGGGATGATGCGGTCACCACCACCGTGGTCGCAAAGCGCTTCGACAAGGTCGGCGGCGAGGTTCCCGCACATGTCCGGCTCGCGACCGCATTGCGCGCGACGATCGAGAGCGGTGACCTGCAGCCGGGCGACGCGCTGCCCGGCGATGCGGCGCTGATGGCGGCCACCGGTCTGGCCCGCGGCACCGTCCGACAGGCCGTGGCCGCGCTGCGCGCGGAGGGCCTCGTCCAGACCCGACAGGGCGCGCGCACCACGGTCCTCGCCCGCCCGCGTCTCCAGCCGTTCTCCGAGCTCCTCTCCTTCTCGTCCTGGGCGCGCGAGCTCGGACTCACGCCGTCGGCCCGCGTCGTGGAGCTCGGCCGCCGCGCCGTCGCCGATGAGCTCGCAGATGCGCTCCGCATCGACCGCGGCACGCCGTGCTGGATGCTGCTGCGCGTGCGCCTGCTCGACGGCGCCCCGGTGATGGTCGAGCGCGCCGCCTACCCCGAGGCGATCGGCGCGCTGCTCGTCGAGGCCGACCTCGAGGCGGGCTCGGTCTACGCGACGCTCGCCGAGCGCGGCATCGCCGTCGCCTCCGGCCACCATCGCATCAGCGCGATCGCCGCCGATGCCGAAACGGCTGCGCTGCTCGACCTCAGACAGGGGGCGCCGCTGCTGCGGCAGGAGCGAACGGTCTTCGCAGCCGATGGCTCGCCGATCGAGTTCTCCGACGACCAGTGGCGCGGCGATGCGATCGTGCTCGACGCGGCCAACTCGGTGCAGGGCTCGCAGCTGGCACGCCGCGCGCTGGACTGAGTCGCCTGCGCGCCGTTTGGTGCGCCCGCTCACACCGCCTTGCACACATGTGGGCAATGTGGGTTTCCCGCGTCAGATCATCCGGGGCCATGCGTCTTCCCCGTTACAGACGCACGAAGCGGCCGACGACCCCGCAGCGTTCTGGACACACAGGGCGGCCGGCGTCGACGACCCGCCGGCCGCCCGCCTGTGCCGCCTACCCGAGCTCTCGGGTACGTGACGCGACGTAGGCGTCGATCTCGCGCTCGACCTCCGCGTCGATCGGCGGCGGCACGTGCGCCTCGAGCCGCTCGCGCCAGATCGCCTCGGCACGCTGCTCGGCGGTGAGCGAGCCCGCCGCCCGCCAGCGCTCGATGTTCTGCTTCGACGCGACGACAGGGCGATGGAAGCACGTGCGGTAGCGCTCCATGGTGTGGTCGACGCCGAAGAAGTGCCCGCCATGGCCGACCTCGCGGATCGCCTCCAGCGCGAGCGTCGCGTCGTCGACCTCGACGGGGCCGTACTCGACCATCAGCGAGCCGATCATGTCGATATCGGCGATCAGCTTCTCGTAGCCCGTCACGAGGCCCGCGTCGAGCCAGCCGGCGGCGTGCATGACGACGTCGGCGTGGCCGTCGAGCGAGGCCTTGAGGATCTGCATCCCCTCCCACCCCGCCTGCGCGTCGGTGAGCTGGCTCGTCGTGAGGCTGCCGCCGAGCGCGCGCGTCGGCAGGCCGTAGTGGCGCGCGAGCTGGCAGCCCAGCACGACGCCCTGCGCGAGTTCGGGGCCGGAGAAGCCGGCGGCTCCGGACTGCATGTCCGTGATCGGCAGACCCGAACCGAGCAGCACCGGCGCGCCGGGCCGCACGGTCTGGATCAGCGCGATCGCGGCGAAGGCCTCGGCCAGCATCTCGGCCGTGCCGCCGGCGATGGTCACGGGCGCCATCGCGCCGAGCATGGCGCCGGGCATGACGATGCCGGCCTGCCCGTGCTCGGCGAGCAGCATCATCGCGTCGGTCATCCGTTCATCCCAACGCAGCGGCGAGACGGAATTGAGGATCGCGGTCATCGCGCAGCGCCCGTCGAGGCCACCGAGCGCGATGTCGGCGATGCGGACGCTGTCGAGCGTCGCATCACGCGACGAGACCGCGGCCATGAACGGCTTGTCCGACTCGACGGCGAGGGTCCGCACGAGCTGCAGATGCCGGTACTCGACGGGGACGTCCTGCGCCTCGGTGACGACACCGCCGGCGATATCGAGCTCGTCGGCGTCCTGGATCAGCGCGACGAGGTCGCGCAGATCGGCGAGCGAGCCGTTGCCGCGCTCGCCGCCCTTGGTGACGAACGGCGCGCCGTACGCGGGCGCGAAGGCCGTGACGCCGGCGCCGAGCGAGAGCGACCGGTCCGGGTTGCGCGCATGCCAGGTGAAGCTCGACGGCGCCTGCGCGACGAGTCCCGCGACCCAATCGGCGTCGAAGAACACGGTCTCCCCCTCGACGCGCTGCCCGGCCTCCTGCAGCAGCGCGAGCGCGCCGGCATGCTCGAACTGCACGCCGATCTCGCTGACGATCGTGCGCCACGCCGCATCGAGTCGCGCGATATCGGCCGCGCTGAGGATCTCCACCGGCGGGCGCGCGACGCGTAGCATGCGGGCAGTCTATGACCGCCTGCCGCTTCGAGGAAGTCTCGCCCCGCGTCGATCGCTTCACGCCAGATGAGCGCACGGATCGCCCTGTGCTCGGCGCGATTCGCGGTACTGCCGGGACGCTGATCGTCGATGGCGGCGCCTCGCCCGCGCACCTCGCCGCGTTCGCGGCCGAACTCGCGACGCGCGATCGACCGCCGATCGCGGGCATCGCGCTGACGCACTGGCATTGGGACCACTCGTTCGGCTCGTCCGCGCTCGACGTACCCGTACTCGCGTCGGAGCGGACGGCGGCCGGCGTCGCCGTCCAGGCCGGCTACGCGTGGGACGAGGCCGCACTGCGTCAGCGGGTCGACGACGGGCTCGAGCTCGCGTTCTCCCTCCCCCACCTGCTCGAGGAGTACGCCGAGGACGAGCGCACGGCCCTGCGCATCGTCGTGCCGCAGGTCACGTTCGCCGAATCGCACGCCGTGGACCTCGGTGACACGACGGTCGAGCTGCGCTGGGTCGGCGGCGACCACGCCGATGACTCCGTCGTCGTGTGGGAGCCGGAGGATCGCGTGCTGTTCCTCGGCGATGCCCTCTACCAGTGCCTCTGGGGCGACCCCGTGTACCTGACCGTCGCGGGCACGCGCGCCCTGCTCGATCGCCTCGTGCCGTTCGATCCCGCGTTCGCGCTCGAGGGCCACGACCCCGACGTGGCTGATGCCTCGGCCTACGCGACGCGCGTCGACGAGCTGCGGCGCGCCTGCGACCTCGTCGAGCGGCACGGCGACGACGCCCTGGGCCTTGCCCCCGACCACGGTGGCGAGTGGTTCGTCGAGAACGTCGAGCAGCTCGTCGCCGGCGAGCGGCGAGCGAGCTAGTCCAGCTCGAGGAACCGTCGCGCCGCCTCGGGGAACGTCGCGATGCGGCGCTCGCGCTGGCGCGCGGCGTGCTCGGTGTCCGCGTGCGTGAACACCCAGCCGAGGGTCACGAGCCGCCGCGCCATCACGAACGTCGGCAGCTCCGCGAGGTCCTCGTCCGTCAGCGACCAGCGCGACCGGTAGCCATCGACGAGCGCGTCGCGGCGGACGTCGAAGTCCGCCGTCCCGTCGAACGGCGCGAGCGCCACCGCCAGCTCCCACAGGTACCACGACCAGCCGCAATCGTCGAAGTCGATCAGCACGGGCGGCTCGTCCGGCCGCACGAGCACGTTCGAGAAGGCGAGATCGGCGTGGACGAGCCCGAAGCGCTCGGGATCGGTGCCGAAGGCGTCGAGGCGCTCGCGCACCCGTGCCCGTGCCGCGACGAGCAGCCCGCGCAGCTCGTCCGTCCAGAGACCGAGCTCCACCGGATCGCCCCAGTGCGGCGCCGTGCCCACCATCCCCTCGGCATCCCAGCGCGGGCGGACGAACCACTCGGGCCGCTGCCACGTGGCGCCATGCACCCTCACCTCGGCCATCAGCCGTCCGAGCTCGCGCCACTGCCCGAGGTCGTCGGAATCGCCGAGCGGGTCGCCTCGCTCCCAGGTGAGCACGCTCACCTGCCGATCGCCGGCGGGCGTCGGCACGGTGGCGACGACCGAGCCGTCGATCGCGCGCACCGCCGTCGGCGTCGACACGCCGGTGCCGGCGAGGGCCTCCATCCACGCGAACTCGCTGCGGATCATCTCCGGCGTGCGATAGCCGGGCCGGTGGACGCGCAGCGCGAACGTGCCGCGCGGGGCGTCGAGTCGGTACGTCGAGTTCTCGCCGCGACGCTCGAGCTCGACGGTGACGGGCCGGTCGAGGTCGTAATGCCGGAGCCCCTCGCGCGCGACCGCGTCGTCGTCCACGCTACGCCTTCGGCTTGGGATGGCGGCTGGGCACGGGCCGGTCCGCGTCCCGCGCCAGCGCGAGGCCGGCGCGCAGCAGCTCGAGCGAGCGATCGACTTCCGCATCCGTCAGCAGGAGACCGGGCTTGAACTGCAGCACGGACTGGTCGTAGCCCGACGCGATCGCCCACAGGCCGAGGCCGTAGAGCTCCTGCTGCAGGTAGATCGCGCCGTCGGGATGGTCGACCCGCAGGCCGATGACGAGACCCGACTGGCGCACCTCGACGAGGTACGGGTCGTCGGCCGCGATCGCCGCGAGGCCCTCGCGATAGCGCTCGATCAGGTGCCGGACGTTCGCCGTCGTTTCGGCGCGCTGGGTGATCTCGAGCACCTTCGACGCGACGCGGCAGCCCAGCTCCGAACCGCCGAACGTCGACACGTGCCCCCACCCGTACTGGTGCAGCCACTCGGCCGACGCCTCGCGGATCACCGCCGCGGCGATCGGATAGATGCCACCGGACAGGCCCTTGCCGGTGACCATGATGTCGGGCTCCACGCCGTACGTCTGCACGCCCCAGAGATCGCCGGTGCGGCCGAGCCCGGCCTGCACCTCATCGGCGATGTACAGCGCGCCGTGCCGCTCGGCGGCGGCCTTGACCGCGGGCAGGTAGCCGTCGGGCACGAGCGGGAAGCCGTAGGTCGCGGGAATCGTCTCGATGATCACCGCCGCGAACTCGTCGGCCACGAGGGCGCGCTCGATCGCATCGGCATCGGCGAACGGGACGGTATGGAAGTCATCGGGCAGATCCGAGTGGAAGAAGCGCGCGCCGGCGTCGGCCCCGGCCGCGCCCGACAGGCCGGTCTTGCCGTGGTAGCCCGCGTCGAGGCCGAGGATGCGACGGCGACCGGTCGCGTGGCGCGCGGTCTTGATCGCCACGTCGATCGCCTCGGAGCCGCCGCTGCCGAACACGCTGTACGGCATGTCGCCGGGCGCACAGGCGGTGAGGCGCTCGGCGAGCGCGGCGCGCTCCACGCTCGCGAAGTGGTGATTGCCGATGTCGACCTCGTCGAGCGCCTGCACGAGCGCCGCGATCACCTCGGGATTGCGGTGCCCGAGGTTGAAGGTGCCGCCGTTGAGGTGGAAGTCCATCAGCTCGTGCCCGGACAGGTCCCACATGCGATAGCCCTCGCGGCGTCCCATCACGAGCTGGGTGCCGAACGCGTCCCAGACGTGCACGCGGTGCGGTGCGACGTGCGCGGTCGTCGCCGCGAGCACCGCGTCCTTGTCGGCGCTCACTCCCAGCCGTCCGGCGGCTTCGGGACCGCGGTCTCGTAGTCGAGCTCGTGCGTGGCGATCAGCCGCGCGCCGGTCTCGCGCTCGATCGCCTCGATGCGATCCCACGAGTCGAGCATCGCGTCGCCGTTCCAGAGCACGCCGGGCAGGCGCCGACCGCGCATCGGCGCGATCAGGTACGCGGCATCGCAGAGCAGGAACGTCGGCTGGCTCGACGTGCGCACCCAGAGCGACTGGTGGCCGGCGGTGTGGCCCGGCGTGGCGTGCAGGATCAGCGCGCCGTCGCCGAAGATGTCGTGCTCGCCCGTGACGGGCCGCCAGTCGACGCCCTCGGAGAAGTCGTCGACGAGGTAGATGTCGGCCTGGTCGTGCGTGCGATCGAAGGCGAAGTCGAGCTCGGCCTGCTGGATGTAGACGGGCGCGTGACGCAGGTGCTCGAGACCACCCGCGTGGTCGAAGTGCAGATGCGACTGCACCACGACGCTGATGTCCTCCGGCGTGAGGCCGATCCGCGCCAGGCACCCGGGCACCGTGTCATCGGGCTCGAGCAGCGCCTCGAAGACGTCGGCCATGTCCCCGAGACGCGAGCGCGGATCGGTGCGCAGCGTCGGGTGCGCACCCGTGTCGAGCAGCACGTTCCCCTCGGGGTGCGAGATGACGTACATGTAGTACGGGTTGTAGAGCGCCTCGCCCGCCTGGGGATGCTCGTAGTCGAAGATCCCCACGTCCTGGAGATCGCCACCGCAGTGGAGGGCGTGGATCTTCATGCGGGGAACCTACCCGATGCGCACCCGGCCAATTTGGATCCGGCACCGATTTGGCCCGATTCGGGACAATCTGGATCCGGATCCAAATTGGCTACGTGAGCAGCGCGCCAGGTGTGATCGCGGCCGGATCGCAGACCAGATGGATCAGCGCCGGGCGGTCGGCCGCGAGCGCTCGCTCGAACGCGGCGCGGAAGTCGGCGTCTCGCTCGACGCGCTGGGCGTGGCAGCCGTACGAGATCGCGAGCGCCGCGAAGTCGGGGTTGGCCAGCTCGGTGCCCTCGACGTGGCCGGGGAAGCTGCGCTCCTGGTGCATGCGGATCGTGCCGAGCATGCCGTTGTCGCAGACGATCACGACGAGGTTGCGCAGGCCGAGCTGCACCGCGGTCGCCAGCTCGTGGCCCGCCATCTGGAAGCACCCGTCGCCGGCGAGCGCGACTGCGAGTCGGGACGGATCGTGCAGCGCGGCCGCGATCGCCGCCGGCACGCCGTAGCCCATGGCACCGCTCGTCGGGGCGAGCTGCGTGCCGAAGCGCCGGTGACGGTAGTAGCGGTGGATCCAGACGGTGTAGTTGCCAGCGCCGTTCGCGACCACGGCGTCGTCCGGCAGCGTGTCGCGCAGGTGGCGCACGATCTGGCCGAGGTCGACGCCGCCGAGATCCCGTGGGGCCGGGTCGCTCCACGTCTCGTAGTCGCCGCGCAGCGCCTGCGCCCACATCGCCCGCGGCGCCCGACCGAGCGGACCGCGCGCCGCGAGCCCGTCGACGACGAGCGGCGCGGCCGCGGCGATCGGCAGGTCGGCGTGCCACACGCGCTCGAGCTCCGACGGGTCGGCGTGCACGTGGGCGACCAGATGACCGAGCCGGCGCTCCTGCGGCAGCCGCGTGTAGCCGCCGCTGGGGATCTCGCCGAAGCGCCCGCCGAGCAGGACCACCAGGTCGGCCTCCGCCACACGCGCCTCGAGCTTGGGGTTGCAGCCCAGCCCGAGATCGCCGACATATGCCGGCGACGCGTTATCGATGCGGTCCTGGCGGCGGAACTGCGCCGCGACCGGAACCGCTGATCCCTCGGCCCAAGCCGCCAGCGCGTCCGCCGTCGACTGGCTCCAACGCGGTCCACCCACGATGACGAGCGGCTGTGCCGCGTCGCCGAGCCACGTGTGGAGCCGGTCGAGGTCGGCCTCGGCGGGATCGCGCAGCGCCGGCTCGGCGAACGGCGCGTCAGGCGCGTCGGTCGTCTCGCGCTGCATGTCCTCGGGCAGCGCCAGCACGACGGGCCCGGGACGGTCGGCGAGCGCGACCTCGAACGCGCGGCCGAGCATCGCCGGAATGTCACCTGCGGTCTCGATCTGCGCGGCCCACTTGGCCAGCGGCCCGAACATCGCCGGCAGGTCGACCTCCTGGAACGCCTCGCGCCCCTGGTGCTCGCGCCGGACCTGCCCGAGCAGAAGCAGCATCGGCGTCGAATCCTGGAAGGCGGTGTGGACGCCGATCGCGGCGTGCGCGGCGCCCGGCCCGCGCGTGGCGAGGCAGACACCGGGTCGCCCCGTGAGCTTCCCCCACGCCTCGGCCATGTGCGACGCCGTCGCCTCGTGGCGTGCGGCGACGTAGCGGATCCGGTCGCGCCGCTCCCAGAGGCCGTCGAGGACGCCGAGGAACGACTCGCCCGCGACGCCGAACACCGTTTCCACCCCCTGCGCGACCAGCTGGTCCGCGATGACGTGGCCGCCGAGGCGGGTCATCCGAGGCGCTCGAGCTCCGGCACCCGATCGAATACCGAATCGAATGAGGCGATCGTCGTGATGCCATGCCGCTCCATGACCGCGACGTGCAGGGCATCGCGTGCCGTGATGCCGGTGCGCGCGAGCTGCACGCCTCGCGCGTGCAGCACGTCGTCGTAGGTCACGGGTAGCACGTCGTCGATGATCGCAATCGCCTGGTCCCATGCCCGCTGGAGCAGCTCCTCGCGATCGATGGCGCGGTAGCGATGGAGGATCTCCTGGAAGGTCTCCGAGCTCGTCACGACGGGCTCGTCCCTCTCGGCCATGCGCAACGTCACCGCATACGCCTCGGTGCGCCAGGCCGGGTCCGTACCGACCAGGTACATCGGGATGTTCACGTCCAGATAGATCACGCTGGCATCGATTCCCGGTACTTGTCGTCGAAGCCCTGGCGGAGCTCCTCGATGGTCGGAGTCGGTGCCCGCTCGTCATCCGGAATGTCCATTGCGCGGCGGATGGCGGCCATGCGCTGCGCAGGCGTCTTCCGCGGACGTGCCTGTTCGGCCATCGCGAGCGCCATCCGCACCCAGGTCGAGAGGTTGACCCCCGCCGCCTCGGCGCAGGCGCGATAGCGCTCGCTCTCCTCGTCGCTCAGAACCACATGAAGGCGCGTGCTCATGGCCGCACCCTAGCATGCACATGCCATGTGCATGCTCCCCGATGGTCGCTACGCGTCGCGGATCCCCGCCCAGGCCATGTACTTCATCTCGAGGAAGTCCTCGATGCCGTGCTGCGAGCCCTCGCGGCCGATGCCCGACTCCTTGACGCCGCCGAACGGCGCCTCGGCGGCGCTGATGAAGCCCGTGTTGATGGCGATCATCCCGTAGTCGAGACCCTCGCCGACGCGCCAGATGCGGGCATGGTCGCGGGTGAAGAGGTACGCGGCGAGGCCGAACGGCGTGTCGTTGGCGATGCGGACCGCGTCGGCCTCGCTCTCGAAGCGGTGCACGGCGGTAACGGGGCCGAACGTCTCCTCGTTCGACATCTCCCACGACATGTCGGCGCCGGTGATGACGGTCGGCAGGAAGAACGTGCGGCCGTGCTCCTCGTGCACGCCGCCGCCGAGCAGCACCTCGCCGCCGCGGGTGCGGGCGTCGGCCACGTGGCGAGCGACCTTCTCGAGCGCGGGGTCGTCGATCAGCGGGCCGATCGTCGCGGAGGGGTCGAAGCCCGGCGCGACGTTGACGGTCTTCGACAGCTCAACCACGCGCTCGACGAACGCGTCGTGGATGCCGCTCTGCACGAGCACGCGGTTGGCGCTGATACACGTCTGGCCCGCGTTGCGGTACTTGGCGACGTTGATCGCGGCGATCGCGTCGTCGAGGTCGGCGTCGTCGAAGACGAGGAACGGCGCATTGCCACCGAGCTCGAGCGAGACCTTCTTGACCGTGCGCGCGCACTGCTCCATGAGGATCTTGCCGACCTGTGTCGATCCCGTGAACGAAAGCTTGCGGACGATCGGGTTCGACGTCATCTCGCCGCCGATCAGCGGCGCGTCGGCCGCATCACCGGTGACGACGCTGAAGACGCCGGCGGGGATGCCGACGCGCTCGGCGAGCTCGGCGATGGCGAGCGCGCTCAGCGGCGTCTGCTCGGCCGGCTTGAGCACCATCGTGCAGCCGACGGCGAGCGCCGGGGCCGCCTTGCGCGTGGGCATCGCCGACGGGAAGTTCCACGGCGTGATGCCGACGGTGACGCCGATCGGCTGACGCAGCACCACGAGGCGCCGCTCGCCCATCGGGGCGGGGATCGTCTCGCCGTAGACGCGCTTCGCCTCCTCGCCGAACCACTCGAAGAAGGAGGCGGCGTAGGCGACCTCGGCCTTGGCCTCGGGCCACGGCTTGCCCTGCTCGGCGGTCATGATCGTCGCGAGGTCGTCGGCGTTGGCGATCATCGCGTCGGCGAGCTCGCGCAGCATCCGCGCGCGATCCTTGGCGAGCAGCTTCGCCCAGCCGGCCTGCGCGCGCTCCGCGGCCTCGATCGCGCGGCGCGTCTCGACGGCGCCGAGGCGCGGGACGTTCGCGATCACGTCGCCGGTCGCGGGGTCGCAGACGGGGAAGGTCTCGCCGCTGTCGGCGTCGACCCACTGGCCGTCGATGTAGGCCTGCTGGCGGAGGAGCGAGGTGTCGTTGAGCTGGAGCGTCATGTGATCGATGCTAGCCGATGCCCGTCCGGCCTCTGCCGCCTCGGCCGGTGCGGGATTTCCACGCTGCCGGCGCGGAACCGCCTCGTGCAATCCCGGCCGCGGCGGTGTACAACTCGGGCATGAGCAGCATTCTGGGGTTCTCCACGGAGTTGGGCACGGACGAGCTGGTGGCGGCGCGCGTGATCGCCAAGGCCAAGGAGGCGGGCGTCTCGCAGGTCGTGATGGTCACGCACGGCGGCATGGACACGACGATCGGCCACGGCCTCGGCCAGGAGTTCGTCGAGGGCGAGAGCGCCCACGCCTCCGAGGATCGCGCGGCGGCGATGTGCGCGGTCGCGCGGGCGCAGGGACTCGAGGCGACGGGTCAGGCGACGATGGGCCCCGAGGGCGCGAGCGTGACGGCCGTGTGCGAGAAGTACGCGCCCGCGGCGGTCGTCGTCGGCACGCCGCATCATCGCCTCGTCGGCGATCTGTGGGACGCCGAGAGCGTGCGCGCCGCCAAGCACCACTGCGACGACGTCGAGGCGATCCACGACTGAGCGCGCGGCGCGGCGGTCATCTTCCCGCACTCGCGCTGCGATGAGTAATCGGACGCGGGTGATGAACCTGCGGCTCTGACCTATGGGATGAGTAGGCTTCGATCCCAGCGCACCTGTTCCCCCATGTGCGTTCGCATTACAGACCCAGGAGATGACCTCACGATGGCAACGATGACCCGCCGCGGCTCAGTCGGACTCGACGCGCACGGCCTCGCTCCCAGTGGCGACGCCCACTGGAACCTGACGGCCGCCGAGCTCTACGAGCACACGCTGCGCGCAGAGGCCGGCCAGCTGGCCGCCGGCGGCTCGCTCGTCGTCAACACCGCTCCGAACACGGGCCGCTCCCCCAAGGACAAGTTCATCGTCGACGAGCCGGGCGCGAAGGACCGCGTCTGGTGGGGCCCGGTCAACCGCCCGATCTCGCAGGAGCACAACGCGCTGATCCGCGAGGACCTGATCGACTTCCTCAACCAGGGCGACGTCTACGTCCTCGACGCCTGGGCCGGCGCGCACCCCGAGCACCGCACGGCGATCCGCGTCGTCAGCAACTCGGCGTGGCACGTGCTGTTCGCGCAGACGATGCTGATCCCGGCCACCGCCGAGGAGATCCCGTCGCACCAGCCCGAGGTGCTGATCCTGCACGCGCCCGAGTTCAAGGCCGATCCGGAGAAGCACGGCACGCGCGTCAGCGGCTTCGTCACGGTCGACTTCACCGGCGGCGAGATCCTGATCGGCGGCACGCGCTACGCGGGCGAGATCAAGAAGTCGGTCTTCACGATCATGAACGACCGCCTGCCGCAGAAGGGCGTCCTGTCGATGCACTGCTCGGCGAACGTCGGCCAGGACGGGAACGTCGCCGTCTTCTTCGGCCTGTCGGGCACCGGCAAGACGACGCTGTCGACCGACTCCGAGCGCCCGCTGATCGGCGACGACGAGCACGGCTGGGCGGATGACGGCGTCTTCAACATTGAGGGCGGCTGCTACGCCAAGGCGATCAACCTGTCGGCCGAGTCCGAGCCGGAGATCTACGCCACGACCGAGATGTTCGGCTCGATCATCGAGAACGTCGTGATGGATCCCGCCACGCGCGAGATCGACTTCGCCGACTCGTCGATCACGGAGAACACCCGCGTCGCCTACCCGCTGACGTCCATCCCGGGCGTCGTCGAGGAGGGCCGCGCCGGCACGCCGACCGCGGTCGTGCTGCTGACGGCGGACGCCTACGGCGTTCTGCCGCCCGTCGCGAAGCTCACGCCCGAGCAGGCGATGTACCACTTCCTGTCGGGCTACACGGCCAAGCTGGCCGGCACCGAGGTCGGCGTCACCGAGCCGCAGACGACGTTCTCGACGTGCTTCGGCGCGCCGTTCCTCGCCCAGGACCCGGGCGTCTACGCGAAGATGCTCGGCGAGCGCCTCGCGAAGACCGGCGCCTCGGCCTGGCTCGTCAACACCGGCTGGACCGGCGGCCCGTACGGCGTCGGCAAGCGCATGCCGATCGCGGCGACCCGCGCCCTCGTGCGCGCCGCCGTGTCGGGCGAGCTCGACGACGTCGAGACGCGGCAGGATCCGATCTTCGGCCTGCACATCCCGGTCGCCGTGCCGGGCGTCGACGCGAAGCTGCTCAACCCCGTCGAGACGTGGGACGATCCGGCCGCGTTCGAGAAGAAGGCCCACCAGCTGGCCGCCCAGTTCGTCAAGAACTTCGAGCAGTACGAGGGCATGGTGCCCGCCGAGGTGCTCGCCGTCGCGCCGGATCCGGCCGGCGAAGAGGCGCCCGACTTCGGCGCCGAGGGCTGATCGCGCAAGCGCTCGACTGCGGCCCCGGTTCGCCGGTGGCCGCGGTCGAGCCACGCGCGGCTACTGCACGAGCTCGAACCCGCCCGGTCCGGCCTGGTAGACGTGGACGGACGCGCCCTTGAACTCGTGCTCGGGGGTGAACGCGATGGGCGTCCCGAGGACGCTCGTCGGGAGGTGCGTCTTGGGCACCTGCTTCACCATCTCCTCGCGCGTCACCTCGCCGTGCTCCTTGCACACCTCGAAGGCGGCGTCGAGCACGACCTCCATGGCCACGTACGACGGCGCGCCGAAATAGTCGAACTCGCCGAAGATGCTCTGGTACAGGCGGATGTCCTCCTGCGCCGACGGGTCCTTGCTGATGTCCGCCGCGGGCGTGGTCACGTACGCGCCCGGTGCGCGGAACGAGTCGAGGAACAGCGCGTCGCCGCCGATGAAGGTCGGGTACTTGCCCGCCTTCTCGAGCGCCGTGACGATCGCCGTCGCCTGCGTAGCGTCGAGGATCGGCAGCGCCACGACGTTGACGTTCGCATCCACCTGGGCGACGACGTCGGCGAAGTCCGACTGGATCGTCGAGATCTCGATCGTCTTCGAGGCGACGCCGTGCTCATCGAGGCTGGCCTTGAGGCCCTTGGCGAGGTCCTGCGAGTAGACCTCGTCGTCCTTGACGATCAGCACGGTCTTGGGCTTCAGGTGCTCGGCGATGTACGTCCCCATCGCCGGCGCCTGCTTGGCGTCGCTCGCGACGACGCGGTAGAAGTCCTTAAGGCTGCCGTCCGTCAGCGTGGTGTTGGTCGCCGACGGCGACACGTACACGAGGTCCGCGGCGTCGAAGATCGGCCCGACCGCGCGCGTCACCGTAGAGGTCTTGGGTCCGACCACGCCGATCACGTTCGCATTCGCCGCCAGCGCGCGCGCGTCGCGCTTGCCGGCAGTCGGATTGCCATCCACATTCGCGGGAATCAGCGTGAAGTTCGTCCCGTGCTCCTGGTTGAACTTGTCGAGCGACACGCGCGCCCAGTTCATCTGCGTCGTGTCGTCCTGCGAGCGGCCGCCGTACGGCGCCATCACGCCCACGGCGCCCGTACAGGAGCGGGCATCGACGTCCGCGGCTGCGGACGTCGACGTGGCGTGCTGCGCACCCGATCCGCACCCGGCCACCGCGGTACCGACGACGGCGAGCGCGGCGATCAGCGCGATGCCCCTCACCAGAACGCCACCGCCCCGCCGATGCAGCCGACCAGCACGATCACGCTGACCGCGAGGAGCCCGATGCGCATGCGCAGCGACTCGAACGTGCCGGCGAGACCGCCGGCGAGAAAGGAGATGGTGAGGAACGCCGCCACGAACTCGAGGTTGTGCGAGCGTCCGAGCTCCGTCTCGGCGAGCTCGAGATTCTCCGTCGACGATTCGAGCGCCGCCTTCGCGTCGATGACCACGCCCGGCGCGTCCCAGTTGGGGTTAGCGGAGACGAACGGCGTATACGGCCGGTCGATCGCCGGCTGGGCCTTCCACCACGCGATTGCGGCGCGCGAGTTCGTCGTCATCATCGACAGCACGGTGGTGGCGAGCTGCTTGTCGCCGTTCTCGAGCGCCGTGCGGTAGTCGATGAAGAGCTGGCGCTCGCTCGACATCGAGCGCTCGGCGTTCTGCATCAGCGTGTTGGCCGTACTGCCCGCCTGCGTCGAGAGCGTGAAGTGCTCGACGGAATGGCCCTGCATGACCTGCGCGCGCCACGTGGCGACGCCGGCGAAGACGGCGGCGATGCCGAGGACGATCGCGGTCGTGATCCCGAGCCAGCGCGGCCCATGCAGTTCGGTGGCCTCATGGCCACCGACGTGTCCCCCACCATGGCCGGTCACTGCTGCTGCTCCGAGCTCACGCGCAACAGGGTACCCGCCCCTGCACGCGCGGCGACGCTCAGACCCACGAGTGCAGCACCTCGCCGCCGGGGAAGGTGTACCCCGACGAGAAGCGGTATGCGCCGACGATCTCGCGCGGCGCGAGCGGCATGTGCTCCTCGAGGTCCGAGGCGAGGAACGTCAGGTCGCCCGTGCCGGCCCAGATCTCGTCGCCGAACGTCACGTTCTCCGCGCCGAGCCGCACCAGCTCGAGCACCGACGGCTTCGCGCCGCGGACGATGCTCGGGAAGTGGCGGATGTGGAACAGCGGACGGCCCATCGGCGCCGGCAGCTCCTCGCGGGTGATGCGCCGCTCCGCGGTCATCGTGCCCTCGATCAGCCGCTCGCCATGCGCCACGACGTAGCCCTTGAGGCGGCTGCCGGGGCCGAGCGGCTCCTGCACCGGATTGAGCGGATGCGTATCGGTGATGTGCACCTGCCCGAGCTTCTTGGCGAAGCCCATGAACCAGCCGCGCGCCATGGTGAAGTCGTTGCTGACCCAGATCTGCAGGCAGATCTGCCCTGGCTCGCCCTGGTACGAGCAGTTGACCCAGATCGCCGCCTCCTGGTACGTCGTGCGCTCCGGATTCTCGAATGCCATATCGCGCTGGTCGTCCCAGACGGACCACCAGCGGCTGAACGCGACGTACGCCATGTCGGGCTCGGGGCCGGGCTCGAGCGGTGCAGGCAGATACGCGGCGATCGCAGCCGGGTCGGCGCGATACGCGATGTTGAGGTACTCCGTGGCGTAGTGCCACGGCATGTCGCCGACGACGCTCGAGCGCCCGCCGGGTGTAAGCGGGTAGCAGAAGCCCTTGAGGTCGTCGATCGAGGTCATGCCGTTCCCTCCCGGGGTCGTGGCGGCACCGGACCGACCGCTCGGGCGGGAGCCTACCAGCGGGTATCGTGCGGCGATGGACCCCGTGGAGCGCGACGTCGTCGTCGTCGGAGCCGGCATCGCCGGGCTCGCGGCGGCGTGGGACCTCCGCGACCTCGACGTCACGGTCGTCGAGGCGACGGAGCGCGTCGGCGGCCGCATCCGCTCAGAGGAGCGCGGTCCGCTCTGGCTCAACCTCGGCGCGCACGTCTACGGCGGGGCGGCGACCGAGGTCGGACGCCTGCTCCGCGAGACGGGCGTCGAGGCGATCGACGTGCCCGGCACCGTCACCGCGATGTCGTACGCAGGTCGACTCCTGTCGGATGGCCCGGTCGAGCTCTACCCGTTTCGCCTGCCGTTCTCGCTGCGCGATCGCCTCGCCTTCGTCCGCGTCGGGCTGAAGCTGCGCCGCCTCGTCGGGCGCTACGGCCGCGTCGCGCGCCCCATCGAGGGCGAGCCGCCCGAGGTGCGTCAGCAGCGCATGCTCGACTTCATGGACGACGTGTCGTTCGCATCCGCGATCGGCGACATGCCGCCCGAGGTCGAGGCGTTCTTCCGCTGCACCGTGACGCGCAGCACCGGCGAGCCCGACGAGATCGCCGCCGGCTACGGCGTCGGCTACTTCCACCTCGTCTGGAACAAGGACCAGGGACTCGGCCGTTCGATCCTCGGCGGACCGCAGCGCCTGCTCGACGCCCTGGCCGCCGGCGTTCCCGACGTCCGCTGCTCGACGCGCGCCACCGCCGTGCGCCGCGACGACGATCGCGCGATCGTCGAGGTCGAGGGTCCTGACGGCCCGTACGCGCTGCGCGCGAAGTCGGTCGTGATGGCCACGACCTCGCACCGCACGGCCGACCTCGTCGAGGGCCTCGCGCCCGACCTCGAGGCCGCGCTCCGGGCCATCACGTACGGGCCGCTCGTCGCAGCCGCGTTCCTCACCGACGAGGAGGGGCCGCAGCCGTGGGACGACCTCTACGGGATCTCCCTGCCGAAGCGATCGATCTCCAACCTCTTCAACCTCACCAACGTCGCCGCGGCCGTTCAGCCTCAGCGGCCGCGCGGCTCGAGCTTCATGGTGTCCGCCGCCGCCGACCTGGCCCGTGAGGCGCTGCGGCTGTCCGACGAGGAGATCCTCGACCGCTTCCAGGCCGACCTCGAGGAGGTGCTGCCCGGCACGCGCGGGCACATCGTCGAACGTCTGCTGCACCGCGCCGACCCCGGCATCCCGTTCCCGTTCGTCGGCCGCGCGCGCCTTCAGCCCACGCTGATGCGCCCGCAGGAGCGCATCCACCTCGCCGGCGACTACCTCGGGACGTGGTACGCCGAGACCAGCGCGTGGACCGGCGCCGGCGCCGCCCGGCGCGCTCGCGCCGACGTCGCCGCCACGTAGATCGCGCTCAGTCGCCGAGCTCGGCGCGCCGGCGCACCACGAACTCATCGAGCTCGGCCCGCACGGCGTCATCGAGCGGCGGCTCCTCGTACTCCTCGAGCATGCGCTGCCAGATCGCCGTCGCACGCTGTGCCGCGTCGAGCGAGCCATTCGAGGACCAGCGCTGGAAGTTCTCCGTCGTCGCGAGCTCGGGCCGGTGGAAGCAGTCGCGGAAGCGCTCCATCGTGTGCGCGGCACCGAGGAAGTGGCCGCCGTGGCGCACCTCGTCGTGCGCGCCGAAGGCGAGGCTCTCCTCGTCGATGTCGACGGGCGTGAACTCCTTGATCAGCGTGCGCAGCATGTCGAGGTCGAGCACGAGCTTCTCGAACGATGCGACGAGACCTCCCTCGAGCCAGCCACCGCAGTGCATGTGGATGTTCGCGCCGGCGAGGAACGCCGCCTGCATCGTGTTCATCCCCTCCCACGCCGCCTGCGCATCGGGGAGCGGGCTCGAGGTGAGCGAGCCGCCGCCGGCGCGCCACGGCAGTCCGTAGCGGCGCGCGAGCTGCCCGGATGCGAGCAGCCCGAAGTGCGACTCGGGACCGCCGAAGGCCGGTGAGCCGTTCTTCATATCGGTCGTCGACAGGAACGAGCCGAGCACGCACGGGCTGCCGGGATTGATGGCCTGGATCAGCGCGATGCCGGTGAGTCCCTCCGCGAACTGCTGGACGAGCGCCGCAGGCGTGCTCGCCGGCGCCATCGCACCCATCAGCAGGAAGGGGACGACGAGCACCGGCTGCCCGGCGCGCGCGTAGATGATCAGCGCGTCGAGCATGCGCTCGTCGTACACCAGCGGCGAGTTCGCGTTGATGTTCGTGTAGGTCACCACCTCGCGGTCGACGCGGTCGCCGAACACGATGCGCGCAACCGCGAGGCCATCCGTGACGGAATCGACCGAGATCGCGTGCGTGCCGAGCGCCTTGTCGGTCAGCGTGACATTCGCGCGCAGCACATCGAGGTGGCGCGAATCGAGCGGCAGGTCGTTCGGCTCGCACGGCCACATGCCCGGCAGGTCGTACTCCGGATTGATGTGCGCAAGGCGCATGATGTCCTCGACGTCGCGCAGCTCGGCATCACGACGCTCGTCGCCGCGGCGAGCGAACGGCGCGCCCTGCACGGGCAGGAACACCGCGTTGGGTCCGCCGACCGTGAACGAGCGCTCCGGGTTGCGGGCATGGAAGACGAACTCGGACGGCGCCTTCGCGACCATCTCGAGGACCCACGCTGGGTCGAAGTGCACGATGTCGCCCTCGATCCGCTGGCCGTGCTCAGCGAGGACGCGCAGCGCCTCCGGATGATCGAAGCGGACGCCGATCTCCGACACGAGGCGCATCCAGCCCCGCTCGATCATGTCGAGGCCGTCCGCCGTGACCGGCTCGAGCAGCGGGAAGCGGTGGACGTGCATCGCCTGCAGCATACGTGCGCCCTCGTCGGCTTACGATGCTGGCATGCCCGAGCCGCACCTCCCGCCTGCCGAGATCGCGCGACTGCACCGACGCGCCGTCGAGCTCCTGCCCCTCGGGTCGCTCACCCACGACGGCGGCGAGGTGCCGGCCGTGTGGGACGAGGCGCTCGAGGCGCTCGCCGACCGGCTCGGGCACTCGTACCCCTTCGCCGATCCGCAGTACGTCGGCCAGATGCTCAAGCCGCCGCACCCCGTCGCGTGGGCGGGCTACGCGATGGCGATGCTCGTCAACTCGAACAACCACGCCTTCGACGGCGGGCCGGCGACCGCGCATCTGGAGCGCGAGGCGGTTGATCAGATCGCGCGCATGCTCGGGCACGAGACGCACCTGTCGCACCTCACCGCGTCGGGCACGATCGCCAACCTCGAAGCGCTCTGGGTCGCGCGCAGCCTGCATCCCGACAAGGTGATCGTCTCCAGCGCGCAGGCGCATTACACCCACGCGCGCATCTCCGAGGTCGTCGGCGCGCGCCACGAGACGCTGCCCTCCACCGCGCACGGCACGCTCGACCTGGCCGCGCTCGAGGAGCGCCTGCAGGCCGGCGGCGTCGGCACCGTCGTCGCGACGCTCGGCTCGACCGGCCTCGGCATCCTCGATCACGTCGAACGCATCGCCGATCTCTGCGAGCAGTACGAGGCACGGCTCCACATCGACGCGGCCTACGGCGGATTCTTCACGCTGCTCGCCGACGGCGGCACGCCCGGCGTCGCGGCCGAGCCGTTCTCCGCCCTCCCCCGCGCCGACTCGATCGCGATCGACCCGCACAAGCACGGCCTGCAGCCGTACGGCTGCGGCTGCGTCGTGTTCGCCGATCCCTCCGTCGGACGCTTCTACAAGCACGACTCGCCGTACACGTACTTCACCAGCGACGACCTGCACCCCGGCGAGGTGAGCCTCGAGTGCTCGCGCTCGGGTGCCTCCGCGGCCGCGCTGTGGGCGACGCTGCGCGCGCTGCCGCTCACCCGCGACGGTCTCGGCGCGCACCTCGTCGGTGCGCGAACGGCCGCGCTCGACCTGGCCGCCCGCATCCGCGAGCTGGACGGCTGGACGCTCGTGCTCGAACCCGACCTCGACATCGTCTGCTGGTACCCGACGCGCGCCACGGCCTCCGCCGTATCGACCGCGACCGACGCGGCGTTCGACGCCCTCGCCGACCGCGGCTGGCACGCCGCGAAGCTCGCCGTGTCCGCTGAGCACCTCGGCCTCGAGGCCGACCGGCCGACCGCCACGGTGCTGCGCTCGACGCTGATGAAGCGCGAGCACGCAGACATCGTCGACGACTTCGCCGACGCCATCGCCGACCTGCCCTGACGCCGCGGGATTAGATCCGCGGCGCACCGCGTTGTCATGGGCATGGAAATCGGCATCTACAGCTTCGGGGATTCGATGCCCGACGTCGCCACCGGCGAGCGCATCGACCAGGGCACGCGCATCCGCAACCTGATCGAGGAGATCGAGGTCGCCGACGCGTCCGGGCTCGACGTCTACGCCGTCGGCGAGCACCACCGCGCCGACTTCTCCATCTCGTCGCCCTCCACCATCCTCGCCGCCGCCGCGACGCGCACCGAGCGCATCCGCCTGTCGAGCGGCGTCACCGTGCTCGGCTCCGAGGATCCGATCCGCGTCTACCAGCAGTACGCCACGATCGACCAGATCTCGCGCGGCCGTGCCGAGGTGATGGCCGGGCGCGGCTCGTTCATCGAGTCGTTCCCGCTGTTCGGCCAGGACCTCGCGGAGTACGACGACATCTTCGGCGAGAAGCTCGAGCTGCTGCTCAACGTCCGCGAGAACCTGGTGGTCACGCACGAAGGGAAGCACCGCCCCTCGATCGACGGGCGCGAGGTCTACCCGCGCGCCTACCAGCAGCCGCTGCCCGTGTGGCTCGCGATCGGCGGCACGCCGCAGTCGGCCGTGCGCGCCGCGGGCTTCAAGCTGCCGCTCGCGCTCGCGATCATCGGCGGCGAGTTCCGCCACTTCGAGCCGATGACGCGTCTGTACCGCAAGGCCTGGGAGGAGTTCGGCCACGACCCGTCCGAGCTGCAGCTCGGGATCAACGCGCACGGCTTCGTCGGCGCGTCGACGCAGGAGGCGCAGGACCTCGTCTACCCGACGTACAACGGGATGATGAACCTGATCGGCCGTGAGCGCGGGTGGCAGCCGCGCGGCCGCGACCACTACGACTACGAATGCGCCCCCGGCGGCGCGCTCCTGATCGGCTCGGTCGACGACGTCGTCGAGAAGCTGCTCGACTACCACTCGGTCTTCGGAAACACGCGCTTCCTGATGAAGATGAGCGCGGCGCCGACCCAGCACGAGGCGACGCTGCGCAGCATCGAGCTGCTCGGCAAGGAGGTCGCACCGCGCGTGCGCGCCGAGGTGGCCAGGCGCGAGGCGGCTGCCGCGACGAGCTAGGCCGTCGGGCCGTGCGCGCGCCAGGAGATCAGATGACGCCCCAGCACGGGTGAGGCGCTGGCCGCCAGCCAGGCGGCCTCGTGCTCCGCGTCCTCACCCTCGAGGCCGAGCACGTCCTGCATGATCGCGAGCGCGGCGCGACGGCGCGTGCTCAGCACCAGCGCGGCACTGGTGCCGGCGGGCGTGAGGCGCACCTTGTCGTCGGCGACAAGGCCCATCGCACGCAGGCGGCGCAGCATCTCGAGCGCCGTCGGCGCCGAGACGTTGAGGTGCCGCGCGAGGCTCGCCTGCGACGGACCCGCGTCTCCGGCCTCTCGCTGCATGTCGAGCAGCGCCATCAGGTAGCGCGCCTCGCCCGTCGTCACGTCCGCGCACGAGCGCTCTGCGGCATCCTGCTCGGGTCCCGCGAGCTGCGTGACATCATCGGCCATGCGGAAAGCGTAGAGCGCGCGGCGCGTCGAGGCAGCGCCACCCGGCTGCTACGTTCGCGGGGATGAATCCGTTCGACGCTCCGGGCGAGTGGCTGCGCTGCCAGCTGCACTGCCACACCGATCAATCCGATGGCATCCCGACGACGGAGGAGCTCATCGCCCACTACGAGGCGGCCGGCTGCGACGTGCTCGTGATCACCGATCACTGGCTGATCACCCGCGGGACCTCTGACGCGATGCTGCTGATCCCCGGCAGCGAGCTTTCATCGAAGCTCGACCGCGCGCCCTTCGAGGCGGAGGTGCTGGCCCTCGGCATCGACGAGCTGCCCGAACCGCGCGAGGAGTTCGACACGATCGCCGCGTGCGCGCAGTGGATCGTCGACCACGGCGGCGTGGCATACCTCGCCCACCCGCGATGGAGCAGCCTCACGGCCGACGACTACCTCAGCGCGCCGGCACTGTCCGGCCTCGAGGTCTTCAACGGCGGCTGCGAGGCGCAGCAGGGCAACGGGCTCGCCGAGGTGCAGTGGGATCACGTCAAGCAGCTCGGAGGCTCCGCCAAGGGCATCGCGACCGATGACGCGCACGACGCCACGAACCCGAACGGGTCCGACAGCCGGCTCGGCTGGACGATCGTCAAGGCCGCGTCGCGCACGCGCGAGGCGGTGCTCGACGCGCTGCGGTCGGGCGCGTTCTACTCGACGACGGGGCCGGAGCTGCTCGGGTTGGAGCGGGCCGACACCGGCATCATCGTCCGCTGCTCGCCGGCCGCCTCGGTGACGCTCCATTCGGGCGCCTGGGACGGCGGTCGCGTCAACGTCGATCCGGCGGTGATCGACTATCGCGGCGAGATCCTCGAGCGCGATGCCGCCGGCCTGATCACCGCGGCCCGCTTCGAGCAGCCGCAGTACTGGGACTGGGCGCGCATCGGCGTGCTCGCGGCCGACGGCGGCCGCGCGTGGTCGAACCCGTTCCCGCTCGCGGGCGCGCAGACGCCCTTCCGCTGATGTGACGCAAAGGGGCCAGACCCCTATGCGTCATGACGACCACCATCTCCAGCACACCACTTCGACATGACGCAT
>CAWUMZ010000005.1:0-32162 GCA_963923625.1 uncultured bacterium
CCACTTCGGACTCGGCGGCGTCGGTAACTCGCAGGAGCTCGTCGAGAAGTTCTTCGATCGGTGGGGCATCCGCGGCATCCACGACGCCTCGATCGATGCGGTCGAGGACGGCGCGATGCACCTCGCCGGCGGAGAGACGCTCGAGTTCGCGTACTCGATGATCGTGCCCCCGTTCGGCGGCGTCGACCTCGTCACGCAGACACCCGGCCTGGCCAACGAGAAGGGCTTCATACCGATCACCGACGAGTACCGGCATCCGGACTTCCCCGAGATCTTCTCGGCGGGCGTCGACGTCGCCGTGCCGCCGAAGACCGACTCGATCGTGCCGACCGGCGTGCCGAAGACCGGCTACATGAGCGAGCACATGGCGAAGATCGCAGTGCAGAACATCGCCGCCGACTTCGGCATCGGCGAGCACCATCGCGAGCCGCTCTCCGATATGGGCGCGGTCTGCATCCTCGACGCCGGCAACATGGGAGTGATCTTCAAGGCCGACCACATCCTCGAAGAGCCGACGAACGTCCACATGACGCCCGGACCGCACGCGCACTGGGCGAAGGTGGCGTTCGAGAAGATCTTCATGTCCGCACGCAGCCACGGGAAGCTCGTCCTCTGATGCCCGCGATGCACCGCTGCCGCGCCTTCACCATCGCAACCCCGGCACTTCCCGACGGCCGGATCGGAAAGGAGACCCGCGGATGAACACCGCCCTGGATCTCGCACGTTGGCAATTCGGCATCACCACCGTCTACCACTTCCTGTTCGTGCCGATCACGATCGGCATCACATGGTTCGTGGCCTGGTTCCAGACGCGTTGGATGCGCACCGGCGACCCTGACTACCTGAGGCTCACGCGCTTCTTCGGAAAGCTGATGCTGATCAACTTCGCGATCGGCGTCGTGACGGGCATCGTCCAGGAATTCCAGTTCGGCATGAACTGGTCCGACTACTCGCGCTACGTGGGCGACATCTTCGGCGCGCCGCTCGCGATGGAGGCGCTGGCCGCGTTCTTCCTCGAGTCGACGTTCCTCGGTCTCTGGATCTTCGGCTGGGGTCGCCTCAGCCCGAAGGTGCATCTCGCGACGATCTACGCCGTCGCGATCGGCACCACGCTCAGCGCTTACTTCATCCTCGCCGCGAACGCCTTCATGCAGCACCCGGTCGGCTACATGCTGAATGCGAAGGCCGGACGCGCCGAGATGACATCGATTGTCTCCGTGCTCACGAATCCCGTATCGCTGCTCGCATTCCCGCATACGATCCTCGCGGCATTCGCCTCCGCCGGCATCATCGTCGCCGGCGTGGCCGCGTGGCACATCCACCGCCGCAGCGACGCGCAGATGTTCATGCACGCACTGCGCCTCGGCGTCCCCGTCGTATTCATCGCGACGATGGCCACCATGCTGGTCGGGCACGCACAGGCTCAGCTGATGGTGCAGGATCAGCCGATGAAGATGGCCGCGGCGGAGGCCCTGTACGAGACGACCGACAAGGCACCGTTCTCGCTGTTCGCCGTCGCCCCGTTCGAGAAGCGGCCGGATCGCACGAACTTCAACCTGACCGTGCCCTACGGCCTTTCGATCCTCGCGACGAACAACCCCAACGGGACCGTCAAGGGAATCAATGACCTTCAGGCCGAATACGAGCAGAAGTACGGTCCGGGCGACTACACGCCGATCCTCGGCGTGACCTACTGGTCGTTCCGCCTGATGGTCGGCGCCGGCATGCTGCTCGCACTGGTGACGTTCATCGGGTCGATCCTGCTCTGGCGCCGTTCGATCGAGGATCACCGCTGGATCCTGCGCCTGCTCCCGTTCGCGATCGTCCTGCCGTTCATCGCCAACTCGACCGGCTGGATCTTCACCGAGATGGGGCGCCAGCCTTGGATCGTCCAAGGGCTCCTCAAGACCACGAGCGGCGTATCGCCCGGCGTGTCGGCGACCGAGGTCGCGATCACGCTGATCGGCTTCACCGCGCTCTACGGGGCGCTGGCCGTCGTCGACTGCTATCTGATGTTCCGCTACGCGCGGAGCAAGCCCGCCCCGTCGCCGGCCAAGAGCCCCGACGACGCCGTTTCGCCCCGCGACATCGCGATGGCGTACTAGGAGGTTTGGAATGTCCGGCTATTGGCATCTCGAATCGCTCTGGTTCGCGCTGATCGGAATCCTCTGGATCGGCTACTTCGTCCTCGAGGGGTTCGACTTCGGCGTCGGCATCCTGCTGCCGTTCCTCGGCCGCAGTGAGGATGACCGACGTGTGATGATCAACTCGATCGGGCCGTTCTGGGACGGGAACGAGGTGTGGCTGCTCACAGCCGGTGGCGCGACCTTCGCCGCGTTCTCCGGGTGGTACGCCACGCTCTTCTCGGGGTTCTATCTGGCCCTGTTCGTCATCCTCGCGGCGTTGATCGTCCGCGGTGTCGCCTTCGAGTACCGCGGCAAGCACGACTCGCCCACCTGGCGGGCCTGGTGGGATCGCGCGATTTTCGTAGGCTCGGTCCTCCCGGCGCTGCTGTGGGGCGTGGCCTTCGCCAATATCGTGCACGGGGTTCCGATCGACGCCCATCAGGAGTTCACCGGCAACCTGTTCACGCTGCTGAACCCGTACGGACTGATCGGCGGTGTCGCGTCCCTCGCGCTCTTCACGCTCAACGGCGCGATCTTCCTGACGCTGCGCACGAAGGGCGCATTCCTCGACCAGTGCCGCTCGGTCGCGCAGCTGCTCTCGTGGATCGCCCCGGTGATCGTGTTCGCATTCCTCGCATGGACCTATCTCAACGCGGTCGCGAATGACGAGACGGGCATCGTGCCCGGCTTCATCCCGATCACCGCGGTGGTGCTCGTGGTCGCCACGCCGTTCCTCGTCCACGCGCGCCGAGAGGGCTGGGCGTTTCTCACGACCGTGCTCTCGATCGCACTGATCACGGCGACGATGTTCCTGAATCTCTACCCGCGTGTCATGCCGTCGAGCATCGACAAGGCCTACGACCTGACGATCTGGAACACATCATCGACGCATTACACCCTCGCGGTGATGAGCATCGTGGCGATCGTGATGGTGCCGATCGTCCTGCTGTACCAGGGTTGGACGTACTACGTCTTCCGCCAGCGCCTCTCGAGCGATGACCTGACGCCGCTCAAGAGCCCGATGTCGATCCTGGGTAGGCCGTTCGGCGAAGAATCGGACGCCGCGCCGCACAGTGGCGACTGACATGCTGGCGGCATGCGCCCGGTCGACAGCCGGCTGATCCGCCTCTCCGCGAGCGCCCGCAGGTTCCTCGGAGCCTGCGGGCTGCTCAGCGTGGCCTCGGCCGTCGCGATCCTGGCCCAGGCGTCGCTGCTCGCATGGGTCGTGAACGCGGTCTTCCTCGAGGGCCGGGGGCTCGATGCGGTCGACACCGCCCTTCTGCTGCTCGCGGGCGTGGCGCTGGTCCGCGGCCTTCTGGCCTGGGCGCTCGAAGCAGCCGGGCACCGCACGGCGTCGCAGGCGATGCGCGAACTCCGCGAGGCATACGCGCGTCACGTCCTCCTCGAGCGCCCCGGCGACACGGATCGCGCCAGCGGTGCGGCCGCGATGGCGGCCATCCAGGGCGTCGATGCGCTCGACCCCTACTTCGCGAAGTACCTTCCGGCGTTCGTGCTCGGCATCATCGTGCCGCTTGCCATCCTCATCCGCGTCGCGACGATCGATCTACTCTCGGCGGCGATCATGCTCGTCACGATCCCGCTGATCCCCGTCTTCGGGATCCTGATCGGCAAGGCAACGGAGACGCAGGCCCGCGCGCGCTACGCGACCCTGGGGCGGCTGTCGACGCACTTCCTCGACGTCCTGCGCGGCCTGCCCACGCTACGCGCATTCAATCGCGGCGCCGCCCAGACCGAGCACATCGCCGAGACGGGCGAGGCGTACCGACGCGAGACGATGAAGACGCTCCGCATCGCGTTCCTGTCGGCCTTCGTCCTCGAACTCGCGGCCACGCTCTCCGTCGCGGTGATCGCGGTGGAGATCGGAATCCGCTTGGTCGGCGGTCACATGGCATTCGCCCCCGCGTTCACCGTGCTCGTGCTCGCACCCGAGCTCTACGCACCGATGCGCAACTCTGCTGCGCAGTTCCACGCGAGCGCCGACGGCATCGCCGCCGCCGACGCACTGCTCACGCCGATCGAGCGCGGCCCACTCCCGCACGGAACCGTGCTGCCACTCGATCCGGGCGACGCGCCGATTCGCTTCGAGCATGTCTCGTTCGCCTATGACGATCGTCCGGGCGCGGTGCTCGACGATCTCTCGCTCGAACTGGTCCCCGGAGAGCGCGTCGCGATCGTTGGGCCCAGTGGGACTGGCAAGAGCACGATTCTGCGGCTGCTGCTGCTCTTCGACCATCCCGACGCAGGACGGATCGCCATCGGCGACACCGATCTGCGCGACGTCGATCCGGAGGCATGGCGGCGCCTGACCGCCTGGGTGCCCCAGCGCCCGCACCTCACCGCGGGGACCATCGCGGAGGCGATCGCACTCGGCGATCCCGGCGCATCGCGCGAGCGTATCGCCGATGCCGCTCGCGCCGCAGCCGCCGAAGCGTTCATCGCGACCCTGCCCGCCGGATTCGAGACGCGCATCGGCAGCGGCGGCGCTGCACTGTCACTCGGACAAGTACGGCGTGTCGCCCTCGCCCGCGCGCTCCTGCGCGATGCACCGCTGCTCCTCCTCGACGAGCCGACGACCAGCCTGGACCGCGAGAGTGCCGATGCCATCGCAGCGTCGCTGCGGCGACTGCCGCGCACGCAGACGCTGCTCGTCATCACCCATGATCACGCGCTCGCCATGTCGCTCGCCGATCGCGTCCTCGTGCTGGATGGAGGGCGCCTCGCCGATGCCCGGGAGGTACGCAGATGAGCACCCACGAGCTACGGCGCATCGCCGAAGTGGCTCGGCCGCCCCGGCTCTGGCTCACCGCTTCCTTCCTCCTCGGCATCCTGGCCGTCGGGGCGGGCATCGGCCTGATGGCAACGTCCGGCTACCTCATCTCGCGCGCCGCGCTGCAGCCGCCGATCCTGACGCTCTCGGTCGCGATCGTCGGCGTGCGGTTCTTCGGCGTGTCCCGTGGCGTGTTCCGCTACCTCGAGCGCCTCGTCTCGCACGACGCCACGCTGCGCGCGCTCGTTCGCCTGCGTGTGGCCGTGTACGCCCGCCTCGAGCCGCTCGTGCCGGCCGACGTCGCCGGCCTGCGGGCCGGTGACCTCCTGCAGAGGTTCGTCGCCGATGTCGATGCCCAGCAGAACCTGGTGCTCCGCGTCGCCATGCCGATCGCCGTCGCGCTCGGTGCCGGCACCCTTGCCGTGTTCATCGCCGCGATCGCGCTGCCCGTGGCGGGGATCGCTCTCGCGGGCGGGCTGTGCATCGCCGGCATCGCCGTACCGCTGCTCGCACGAGCTCTCGTGACGCGCGCCGCGCAGACCGAGGCGCCGCAGCGCGCCGAGCTCGGCAACGTGCTCGTCGACGCGCTGGAGGCCGCGCCCGAGCTCGTGGCCTTCGGCCGCGCCGACGATGCCGTGGGCCAGGTGCGGGCTGCCGACGGCGCGCTGGCGCGCTCACGGACGCGCATGGCGCTCACCGCGGCATCCGGCGAGGGCCTGATGACGGCGCTCACCCTGCTCACGGCCGTTGCGGTCATCGCCGCCACCGCACCTGCGGTACATGACGGTCGTCTCGCCGGCGTGGACTTGGCGATGCTGGCACTGCTGTCCCTCGCGGCCTTCGAGGCGGTGCGCCCGCTGCCCGGCGCCGTCGAGCAGCTCGCCGCCTCGCGGGTCTCCGCCGCGCGTGTGCTCGACGTCGTCGAACGCGTTCCGTCGATCGCCGATCCGGCGGTGCCGCACGCGCCGGTCGCCGGCGATGTCTTCGCGCTACGCGATGTGCGCTTCCGCTACCCCGGCGACGACCGATGGGTGCTCGATGGCGCCACGCTCGAGCTCGTCCCCGGGCGCGTGACCGCCCTCGTCGGTCCGAGCGGATCCGGCAAGTCGACGATCGCGCAGCTGCTCTTGCGCCTGCGCGATCCCGAGGAGGGCACCGTGACCATCGACGGTGTCGACGTTCGGACGCTGTGCCAGGCCGACGTGCGCGGGCTCGCGGCGCTGGCCGGACAGGATGCGCACCTCTTCCCCACCAGCATCCGCGAGAACCTGCGAATCGGCGATCCGACCGCAGATGACGATCGGCTGGTCGAGGCGCTCGCCCTCGCCCGAGCCGATGCGTGGGTGGCCTCTCTGCCCGACGGGCTTGACACGGCGGTGACGGAGGAGGGCGGCAACATCTCCGGCGGTCAGCGCCAGCGACTCGCGCTCGCCCGGGCGCTGCTCGCCCGCCCACGACTGCTGATCCTCGACGAGCCCACCGCGCATCTCGATCCGGAGACCGCGGCGGCGCTCCTGCCGGATCTCCTCGCGGCCGCGCGCGCGCAGGGCGTCGGTGTCCTGCTGATCACCCACGAACGAGTCGACGTCGCACTCATCGACGCCACGGCGATGCTCGTCGATGGGCGCATCACGCGCTGAGCGGCGTCAGCCGCCCGCTCGTCAGCCGCAGTCGCCGACGCCGTCGGCGATCAGGCACTCGCGGATGTCGAATCCGGTCAGCAGCGCGCGGCGCACCGCGCATCCCTCGGCGACCTTCTCGATGCGCGCGCGCTGCGCGTCATCGATCGACTTCTCGAGGTTGATACGCAGACGGAAGGAGCGCGGTTCGGCCTTGGATTCATACTCGGCATCGACACGAATACCGCCGACGTCCCACTCCTTCGTGCGCACGTAGGCCGCCACCGTCGTCGCCGTGCATGACGCGAGGGCCGCGACGAGGAGCTCGTGCGGCGACGGCCCCTCGTCCGTGCCGCCGAGATGCTCGGGTTCATCGGTGACGAGGTGGAAACGGCCGTCGATGAGGACGTCCTGCTTGAGGAGGCCCGGCGTGGAACGGGCGGAGGCGATCAGGGTCATGCCATCAGCCTAGTGGGGACGCCGACCGGCGCCGGCTGGGGCTGGATGCTCGCGTCTGGTACCGTCGTCCCACGTCGATGGCGCCGTGGCGCCGCATCCCGGAGGTCCCGCATGTTCCTGCTCCTCGGTCGCTACACCGCCCCGCTCGACGAGGTCGATCCGCACCGCGACGGACACGTCGCCTGGGTGCAGGAGCACGCCGCTGCCGGCCACTTCCTCGCCGGCGCGCTCGAGGAGGGCGGCGTCGGCGGTGCGATCTTCGCGAAGGCGGGCAGCCGGGCCGAGGTCGAGGCGTGGATCGCCGCCGATCCGTTCATCGTCAACGGCGTGTTCGCCTACGACGTGCGCGAGTACGCGATCGCCTTCGCCACGCCCGGCGTGGAGGGACTGCAGGACTAGCGGCTAGCCGGCGCGGACCGCGTCGAGGTAGGTGCGGATCGCACCGGTATCGCCGAACGTGCTGCCGGCGATGCCGACTGCCGTGGCGCCGGCATCGAGCCACGCGCGCGCGACGGCCGGATCGGCCGTGAAGCCGCCGTTGGGATAGGTTCGCAATCCCGGATACACGACCAGGAGCGCCTGCAGGAACGGGATGCCGACGACGTTGGCGGGATAGATCTTGATCAGCGGCGCGGCGAGCGACTGGTAGACCTCAGTCGGCGTCATCGTGCCCGGCACGGGGATGACCCCCTCGGTCTCCGCCTGCTCGATCAGCCCCGGGAACGTGCCGGGTGCCATCACGAGCGATGCGCCGGCGGCAGCGGCACGACGCACGTCGGCACGGGTGCGCATCGTCCCGACGGCGACGGTGACGCCATCGGCGACCAGCGCGCGCGTGGCGCGATGGACATCCGGGGTGCTCGTGGTGAGCTCCACGACGCGCGCACCACCCGCCACCCAGCGGCGCGCCGAGGCGAGCGCGTCCTGCCACGTGGCGTCGCGGAACACGGGGACGGCGCGCTGCCGCGCCATGCGGTCGAGGACCCGGTGATGCGTCGTGTTCGGCAGGCCATCGGCGGTGCCGCCGCCCGTTGCCGCCGCGGCGGCCTCTCCGCCGAGCGCGCTCGCGGCGACCAGTCCGCCGACGCCCGCCGCGAGCAGCCCGCGCCGGTCGATCCCCTCGCCTGCACTCGATTCGCCCATGCCGCAAGGGTACATCTCAGTGAAGGTGCCGTGAGGGCGAATCCGCCTCCCCGGCCGGGGAGGCGGATCGAATGCCCTGAACGCAGTGGAGGCGCCGGGAATCGAACCCGGGTCCGCAACCGCTGGTAAGCGGCGTCTACGAGCGTAGCCCGCGGATCGATCTCACCCGAGTCGGCTCTGCGGGCCGGCGTATCTCGGGCCAGGTGCGTCGATGTCTCCCCCGCCAGTGCACCGGTCTGGCGTGGGACGAGCCCGTTGGTTTATGCCAGCCGCCCCCCACGGGCCGAAGGGGCGGTGACATTCGTCACCTGATCAGATCAGGCGGCGAAGGCGATGTCGGTATCCGACTTCGCAGTTCAATGTGCCGGGTTCTTTAACGAGGCCAACCGACATCCTCGGCTCGCAACCACTCCCTGTAGACGGCCACGTCGAAACCATGACGCCCCCTGGGGACCTGCACAGCGTACAGGAGCACAGCGAGTCGGGACACGAGGCCGCACGCGCGACCGGGTACGGCTGCCACTACACGCCGGACCACGGCGGCCGATTCGTGTCACGCTTCCGGCGTGCGCTCCCCCGCCGCCCCTTCCGCCTTCGAGCGCTACGGACGCCTCGTGGTGCGTCGACGCAAGGCCTTCGCGATCGGCTACCTCGTGCTCGTGCTCATCCTCGGCGCCGTGGGCGTGCAGGTGCTGCCCGCGCTCAAGGCCGAGGGCTTCAACAATCCCAACAGCCAGTCGGCCGAAGTCTCTCAGCTGCTCCAGCAGGATTTCGACACCCGTCAGCCGCTCGCCGTGATCGGCGCGACCGGCACCGGCGGCATCGACAGCGCGCAGACCACTGCCGCTGCCAAACGTCTGGTCGCGACGATCGAGGCGCAGCCGGGCGTGGGCGCGGTGATGTCGTACTGGACGTCGGGCCGACAGCCCGAGCTCCGCGGCAAGGACGGCAGGACCGGCGAGATCCTCGTCTACGGCACCGACAGGGCAGACGGCATCGCGGTGGCCAAGCACCTCGTCTCCACGCTCGGGACGGAGCAGGACGGGCTTGCGATCCACGTCGCCGGGTTCGGCGCGGTCTTCAACGCCGTCGACAGTCGCGTGCGCTCGGACCTCGCGACCGCCGAGATGATCGCGATTCCCATCACGGTGATCCTGCTCCTGTTCGTCTTCGGGTCGCTGGTCGCGGCCGGCCTGCCGTTCCTGGTGGCGCTGATGGCGATCCTCGGCAGCTTCGCGCTCCTGTTCCTCGTCACCCAGGTCACCGACGTCTCGGTCTTCGCGCTCAACCTCGTCACCGCGCTCGGATTGGGCCTCGGCATCGACTACGCGCTGCTGATGATCAACCGCTTCCGCGAGGAGCTGCGACGCGGCGCGACGACCGACGACGCCGTCGCCACGACCGTGGCCACGGCCGGCAAGACCGTCTTCGTGTCGGGAATCACCGTGGCGCTGACGCTCGCCTCGCTCGTGGTCTTCCCCCAGTACTTCCTCAAGTCATTCGCCTACGCCGGTGTGGCCGTGAGCCTGATGGCCGTGCTCGGCGCGCTCACGATCATCCCGGCGATGCTCGCGCTGCTCGGGCCGAACGTGAACCGTCTGAAGGTGCTGCGCGGCGACCTCGCGCCGCGCGACGACGGTGCGTGGTCGCGTATCGCGCGCACCTCGATGCGGCGACCGTGGCCGTATCTCCTCGGCGGCGTGGCCATCATGCTCGTCCTCGCCTACCCGGCGATGTCCCTCGTCGTCGGGCAGATCGACGATCGCGCGCTTCCGCACGACGATCGCGCTGCAGTCGCAAGCCGCTACCTCGACGAGCGGTTTCCCGGCTACGACGGCGCGCCGTACGAGGTGCTCCTGCGCAATCCGGAGAGCACCGCGGCGCTGACCGGGTACGCGCGCGAGATCTCGCAGCTGCCGGGCGTGGTCCGCGTCGCGACACCGGACACGATCGTCGTCAAGGGACACGTCCGGGGACCGAATCCCGCGGGCCGGGGATGGTTCCACGATGACATCGCCCGCGTCGTGGTCGTGGGATCCGTGCCGCCGCGCGATAACCGGGGTGTCGCCCTCGTGGACGCGCTGCGCTCCCACCCCGCCCCCGCGACGCAGGTGCTGGTCGGCGGCATCGCCGCCGAGTACGGCGACTCGAATGAGGGAATCGTGGGCAACGCGTGGATCGTCGCGTTGTGGATCGGCCTGATGACCCTGCTGATCATCTTCCTCTACACCGGCAGCGTCCTGCTCCCGATCAAGGCGCTCCTGCTCAACATCCTCAGCCTCTCCGCCACGCTCGGCATGCTGGTGTGGGTGTTCCAGGACGGGCATCTGATGTGGCTGACGGGCGAGTTCGAGATAACCGGCACCGTCGACCTGTCCTCGATCGCGCTCGTCGCCGTCGTGGCCTTCGCCCTGTCCATGGACTACGAGCTGTTCCTGCTGTCGCGCATCAAGGAGGAGCACGACGCGGGTCATGACACGGAGGACTCGGTCGCATTCGGCCTCCAGCGGACGGGCCGCATCATCACCGCAGCCGCGCTCCTGATCGCGATCGTGTTCGCCTCGTTCCTCTCCAGCGGCGTGACGAACATCAAGCAGCTCGGCTTCGGCGCCGCCTTCGCGATCCTGATCGATGCCACGCTCGTCCGCAGCATCCTCGTGCCGACGTTCATGCGCGTCGCCGGCGAGGCCAACTGGTGGGCCCCGTCGTGGCTCCGGCGCGTGCACGGCCGCATCGGCCTGCGCGAGGGCTAGCCGCTATCCCACGAAATTCGAGAGCAGGTCCAGCACGTTGGCCTGCGAGAGCGCGAGGTTGAGGCCGAAGGCCACGAGGCCGGACACGTCACCGGCGTCCTGTCCCTCGGACAGCCCCTTCTGCAGACCGCTCTTGATGGCGGCGTTGATCTCGTCCTCGCTCTTGCCGGTCGTCTGCTCGAGCGTCGTCAGCTCCGCGGGGTTCGCGAGCGCGGCGAACACGTCGAACGTCGGCGCGCCGAGCTGGCAGGCCGCGTCGACGACGCCGATCATCGCGACCTCCGCGAGTGCCTGACCGGTCGTCGACGTCTTCGACCACGGGAACGGCGAGCACGGATCGTCGTCACCGCGGACGATCGCGAGGATGCGATCGACCGGCGCGACTGCCGCTGCCGCGCCGAGCACCGAGCCCTCGGTGCTCGACAGCGCGCCCGCCTGCTGCGCCTGCTGGATCGACGCCACCATCGCCGCGCGCACGGCCTGCTCGACCTCGGCCTGCGACTTCCCGGAGCGGGCCGCGAGTCCCTGCAGGCCGGCGGGATCTGCGAGCGCCGAGACGGCCTCGATCGGCGCCACGTGGAGCGCGCACGCGGCGCGCAGCCCCGTCAGCACCCCCACCTCGGCCGCGATCTGCTTGAGGCTGCTCTCCTGCTTCCACGGCAACGCCGCGCAGGCGCCCTTGTCGTCGCGCACGGCGGCGAGCAGCTGCTCCGGCGGCACGACATCGATCAGCGTCTGGATGGCGAGCTCCGTCGTCGGCGTCAGACGCCCCGCGGCCGCCTCGTCGGCGGTGGTCTGGCGGATTGCGCCCAGCACGGCATCGGACAGCGCCGCCGGGGTGACACCGAGCTGCGCCGCTGCACCGGCGATCCCATCGCCCTGCCCGAGTGCCAGCACGAGGTCCTCGCGCGGCACCTTCAGCGAGCACGCCGCACGATCGAGCGACGTCAGCAGGATCGTGGATGCCTCGGCCTCCATCGCCCCACCGGATCCCGCTGGCACCTTCGCAGTGCATGGATCGGCCGTGGCCGTTGCTTCGCCGCGCAGGCGATCGGTGCCTCCGAGCGCGGCGAAGGCGACGACGAGCCCACCGCCGACCAGTGCGGCGACCAGCACGAGGACGAGTCCAGCGCGCCGCACGCTCAACGTCGCTCCTTGAGCGCACGATCCACGTCGCGCTTGGCCTCGCGCGCCTTGGTGGTCTCGCGCTTGTCGACCACGTTCTTGCCGCGCCCGAGCGCCACCTCGACCTTGGCGCGCCCTTCCTTGAGGTAGATGCGCACGGGCACGAGCGTGTAGCCCTTCTGCTCGACACGTGCGCGCAGCTTCTCGATCTCGCGGCGGTGCAGCAGCAGCTTACGGTCCCGGTGGCGGTCGTGATTGCGCATGCCGGCCTGGGCATATGGCTCGATGGTGGCGCCGACCAGCCAGACCTCGTCGCCGCGGAACATCGCGTAGGCCTCGTTGACGCTCGCGGCGCCCGCGCGCAGCGACTTGATCTCGCTGCCGGTCAGCACGATTCCCGCCTCGAGGTTGTCCTCGAGGAAGTAGTCGTGCCGCGCCCGCCGATTCTGCGCCACCGTGCGTTCGCCCTCGCGACTCATGGGCACATCGTACGCTGCGGCGCCGGGCTAGCCCGCGATCACGATCTGGCTCTGCGCCACGGCTGCGGGCTGACCCTGCGTGCCGGGGGCGATGACGACGAGGTCGACCGCACCCGTCAGGGTGCGCGGCACGGGGATCGTCGCGGCGAAGCTGCCGCGGCACTTGTCGTCGATCACGCGGTTGGCGACCTCGAGCTGGTTCTGCAGCAGTCGGATCACGATCGGCCCACCCGGGCTCTGGACGGTGCCGCGAAGCTGGATCGCGCCGCTGATGCGCTCACCGTCGGCCGGCCGCGCGATCGTGACGGTCGGCACGCCCGTGAACGGCGCCGCTCCCGGCTTGGCGACCGCGCAACCCGTGCTGCCCGGCACCGTGGTGGCATCGACGACGAAACTCAGGTCGGAGCGCGTCAGCGGCGGTTCGAGCGCGCTGGAGCCCCCGGCGAGTGCGTTGAGGCCATACGGACGTCCGTTCTCCCGCACCTGCACCGCGTCGATCGCGCCACTGGCGGTGACCGTGTAGACGACCTGGTACAGCGCGAGCAGCGCCTCCGTCTGCGACGTCCCGCCGATCGCCGGCAGCTTCGAGACGTCGACGATCGCCGTGCGGTTGACGACGGAATACCCGAGCAGGCGCGATTCCGCAGGCACCGCCGTCGAGTAGTGGAGGACGTTCTCGGCGAGCGACGGCCCCGCCAGGAGGGCGCGCAGGCTCCCCTCGGGCACGGTCAACTTCGGCGAGATGCTGCGACGCGTCGGCTCGGGCTGGTCGTAGCGGAGGAAGTACACGAAGGCCGCCCCGGGCGTCGGCGTGGCCGGCACCACCGCCGTCGTGTCCTCCCCCGCCGCAGCGGCCGGCGAGACCGCGGCCTTGTCTCCGAGCGCCGCCGGCCCCTCGTCGCGCACGGCGCCACCGCTCGCGCCGCAGCCTGCGAGCGCCAGCGCCACAACGCCGATCAGCACCAGGTGCCTCACGATGCCCCCACCACCGCGGCGCCGATCGACACGCGCGCCGCGTTCGGCAGCCGGACGGTCGCGACGGCGCCGGCGTCGTCGCGCAGCTCGAGCTCACCGCCGAGCACGCGCGTCTGCCCCTCGACGATTGCGAGGCCGAGCCCCGTGCCGCCGCCGCGATCGCGCGAGGCCATGGCGAAGCGATCGGCAGCGCGATCGAGGAAGGGGCCGAACCCATCGCCGCTGTCGCGCACCGTGATCGTCAGGGCGGTCGGATCGATCGATACGCAATAAGGAGCTGCGCCATACCGTCGGGCGTTCTCCAGCAGGTTCACCATGATGCGCTCGAGGCGCCGCGGATCGGACTCCACCTGGAGTGTGACGGGCAGGTCGAGCTCGGCCTCCGGCAGGCGATCCCCCGCGACATCGCGCACGAGGCGCACCAGATCGAACTGCTGCGCGACCGCCGTCTCGGCGCCCGCATCGAGCCGCATCACCTCGAGCAGATCCTCGACGAGGTGCGCGAGCGCCCGCGCCCGCTCCTTCACCATCACGGCCTCGGGTGAGTCGCCGAGCAGCGATGACGCCGCGACGAGACCCGTAATCGGCGTACGCAGCTCGTGCGCGACGTCGGCCGAGAAGCTGCGTTCGCGCTCCGCGGCGTCATCGAGTTCGTGGATCGTGCGCCCCAGCGCCTCGGCCATGTCGTCGAGGGCGCGTCCCAGCGCCGCGATCTCGTCCCGACCACGCGGATGGAGCCGCGCCTCGAGATCGCCCGCCGCCAGCCGCCGCGCGAGTGCGGCCGATCGTCGCAGCCGCCGCGACAGCGCCGAGGCGACGAGGACCCCGAGCAGCGCGCCGATCACCACCGCCGCCGCCGTCAGGCGAATCAGCGCATCGCGCAGGGCATTGAGCTCCTGCTGGTCCGCCAGGAAGGACTGCCGCGCGTAGATCGAGCCGATCGTCCTGAGCTCAGTGCCGGCGTAGACCGCCGGATCAGAGCCGCCGAGCACCGGTTCCGTGAACACGTGCCCGGGCGTGGCATCGACTCGCGCCTCGAGCCGCGGCGGCAGACCCACCCCGATCGCGGCATCGCCGAGCACCCCATCCTTCGTGACCACGTACGACCCGGACGGCGCAACCGTCGCACCACCGGGCAGGTGGAGGCGCGCGATCGACGCCGCCGTCCGCACCTGGCGCGCCGCCGAGTCCCGCGCCCGATCGACGCGATCGTTCGCGCTGCGCTGGTACACGGCCAGGCTGATGCCGCCCGCCACGAGCGCGCTGATGATCGCGATCGCGAGCGCCAGACGAACCCGAAGGCTCACGGATCCTCGCTCGGGCGCACCAGCTTGTAGCCGACGCCCCGGACCGTCTGCACGAGCTCCGGCGAGGCTGGATCGACCTCGATCTTGGCGCGCAGGCGCTGCACGTGCACGTCGACGAGGCGGGTGTCGCCCGCCCAGCCGTAGCCCCACACGCGTTCGAGCAGCGTGGCGCGATCGAGCGCCATGCCGACGTTGTCGACGAACTCGATCAGCAGGCGGTACTCGGTCGGCGTCAGCGCCAGCGGCTCGCCGTCGCGCGTCACCTCATAGCCCTCGCGGTCGACGAGCAGCGCGCCGACCTGAACGGTCGCCGGGCGGTCCTCGTCGGACGGCGCGACACGACGGAGCGCGGCACGCAGGCGCGCGGCCAGCACGGCTGGTTCGAACGGCTTGGTGACGTAGTCGTCGGCACCTGCCTCCAGCCCCATCACCACGTCGATCGGGTCGGAACGAGCGGACATGAGGATCACGGGGATCTGGGATTCCGCGCGGATCGCACGGCACAGCGACACGCCGTCCATGCCCGGCAGCATCACGTCGAGCAGCGCGAGGACCGGGTCGGTCTCCTGCCATAGCCTGAGGCCCACATCGCCGTCCTCGGCGGTGACGACGTCGAAGCCGTTGCGGCTCAGGTAGTCGGCGGTCGCCTGCCGGATCACCGGATCGTCCTCAACGAACAGCATGCGCGGCAGTCGCGTCTCCGTCATGCGCCAAGAGTACCGGTCGCGGGGCCGGAAATCGCGGTCGCTAGACCTGCAGGAAGCGACGCATCGTGAGCCCCGAGCCGAGCGCGCCGATGCCGAGGCCGGCGAGGATCAGCAGGAGCACCAGCAGCGGAAACGCGATCGCGGTCGGTCCGCCGCCCGCGGTCATCGACGACTCGACCCGATCGGCGAGCAGCGTCTGATAGCTGAGGGCCAGCAGGATCGAGGCGAGGACGGCGCCGGCGACGCCGCAGACCATCCCCTCGATCATGAACGGCAGGCGCACGAACCAGTTGGTGGCGCCCACGAGCTTCATCACCTCGACCTCGCGGCGACGGGCGAAGATCGAGAGCCGGATCGTGTTGCCGATCAGCAGCACGGCGGCGATCGCGAGCACCACGCCCATGCCGAGCAGGACGAGCGTGATCGTGCCGGCGGTCTTGAGCACGCGATCGGCCTTGCCGGCCCCGTAGTCGGGGTTCGGCAGCCCCGGCTGCGGGGCGTCGAGTCCGGGCAGACCTGCGATCGCCGCGGCGACCTTCGCGGTCTGGTCGGGATTGTCGGCCTTGAACTCGAAGGAGGCGGGCAGCGGGTTGCCGAGCGTCAGCTTGAGCAGCTCGGAGTCCTTGCCCAGCTGCTTCTGCAGGCGCAGGATCGCGTCGTCCTTGGAGATGAACTCGAGCGACCCCTGCTCGACGCCCGGCGTGTCGGCGATCGTGCGCTGGATGTCCGCGATCTGCTTGGGCGTCGCCGAGTCCTTCAGATACGCGCGGATCGTGACGTCGTCGCGGACCTTGTTCGAGTAGTTGTAGACGTACGAGCCGAGTGCGATGCCGATGCCGGCGATGAACATCACGACGAGCACCGTGACGACGGCCGCGATCGTCGTGGCGAAGTTGCCGCGCAGCGACTTGAGGGCCTCGACGACGAAGAACTTCCAGCGGGTCTCCACTACGCCTCGTCCTCCTCGACGTAGCCGCCGCGACGATCGTCGCGCGCAACGCGGCCCTCCTCGAGGGCGATCACGCGACGGCGCATCTTGTCGACCATCTCACGGTCGTGCGTGGCCATCAGGATCGTGGTGCCGGCGCGGTTGATCCGGTAGAGGAGCTGCATGATCCCGATCGACGTCTCGGGGTCGAGGTTGCCGGTCGGCTCGTCGCAGATCAGGAGCGGCGGATGGTTGACGAACGCGCGCGCGATCGAGACGCGCTGCTGCTGGCCGCCGGACAGCTCGTGCGGGAGCTTGTCGATCTTGTCGGCGAGGCCGACGAGGCCGATGATCTCGGGCACCTTGCGCTCGATGATCTCCCGTCGCTGGCCCTGCACCTCGAGCGCGTACGCGACGTTCTCGTAGACGGTGCGCGTGGGCAGCAGCTTGAAGTCCTGGAAGACGCACCCGATGTTGCGGCGAAGCTTCGGCACCTGCGAGCGCTTGAGGGTGCGCAGCGAGCGGCCGCCGACCTGGACGTTGCCGCTGGTGGCATCGATCTCCTTGAGCAGCAGCTTGATGAAGGTCGACTTGCCGGAGCCCGAGGGGCCGACGAGGAACACCCACTCGCCCTTGTCGATCTGCAGCGTGACGTCGCGCAGGCCGACGACGTCACCGGGATAGACCTTGGTGACGTCCTCGAGCAGGATCATCGCGTCCTGACGCGGCGCGAACGGACGGCGGAACTCGCTCGTCTCGCCGGCCAGCTCCGACAGCGCCTCGGCGCGGCGGCGGCGGCGCTCCTCGGCCTCGCGCTCGAGCTCCTGCTCGCTGCGGAGCTCGGTCGAGGTGATGCTCACCGGACCGGGATCATCGAGGTCGAACGGGCCGCGCAGGGCATCCGATGGGGTGTCGCGCTTCAGCATCGTCGCGCTCCCACCCTATCAGCCGGATTCGGCGTCAGACGATCACGGTTCCGCAACGACGTCGCCGTCCGCCGCGGTGCGGCGGAGGAGGAAGTCGCGGATGAAAGGATCGAGATCACCATCGAGGACGGCCTGCACGTTGCCGTCCTTCCGGTTGGTGCGATGGTCGTTGACCATCGTGTACGGATGCAGGACGTAACTGCGGATCTGGCTGCCGAAGCTGTTGTCCTGCGACGTTCCCCGTGCCTTCGCCAACTCCTCCTCGCGCTTCTTCAGCTCGAGCTCGATCAGGCGGCTCTTGAGGACGCGCATGGCGGTCTGCTTGTTCGAGGTCTGGGAGCGCTCGTTCTGGCATTGCACGACGATGCCCGTCGGCATGTGCGTGATGCGCACGGCGGAATCGGTCTTGTTGACGTGCTGGCCGCCCGCGCCCGACGCGCGATAGGTGTCGATGCGGAGGTCGCCCTCGTCGATCTCGACGTCGACATCCTCGTCGACCCACGGCGTGACGTCGACGCGCGCGAACGCGGTGTGGCGCCGGTGCGCGGAATCGAACGGCGACAGGCGCACGAGACGGTGGACGCCCTTCTCGGCGCCCATGATCCCGTACGCGTTCTCGCCGTCGACGAGGAGCGACACGGACTTGAGGCCCGCCTCCTCGCCCGGTGACGCCTCGAGCAGTTCGGTCTTGAAGCCACGGCGCTCGGCCCAGCGCAGGTACATGCGCAGCAGCATCTCGGCCCAGTCCATCGAGTCCGTGCCACCGGCGCCGGCGCTGATCGTGACGACCGCCGGCCCCGCGTCGTACTCGCCGGAGAACAGCGCACCCTCCTCCAGCTCGTCGATGCGGCTGCCGAGCGAGAGCACCTGCGCGCTCACCTCATCGGCGAGATCGGGGTCCTCCGCGAGCATGGTCACCAGGTCGCCCGCGTCCTCGACATCGGTGCTGAGACTGTCGTACAGCTCGAGCTTGCGCGCGGCGCGCGTGCGCTCGGCGGAGACCTTGACGGCGCGATCCTGATCGTCCCAGAAGCCGGGCGCGCCGATCTGCTGGTCGAGCTCGTCGAGACGCGTCTTCAGCTGCGCGGGGTCGAGGTAGTCGCGGACCCAGACGAGTCGGTCCTTCAGCTCCGCGACGGCAGCCGCGAGATCGTCTGCCGACAGCGCCTCGGGCGCGTCAGCCACGCTTCCTCTTCTTGGCGGGCTTCTTCTTCTGGCGACCGGCCGCTCCGGGCGCCTGACCGCGCATCGTGCTTGACGAGCGATCCTCCTCGACCGGCGGCAGCGCCGTCGACGTGGAGGTGCCGCCCCACTCGCCCGAGCGCGACCATGCGGAGTCCTCGCGCGGCTGCTGGGCCAGGCCCTCAGGCACGGACTGCGGCGGCGCCTCGCCGGCGTCGAAGGCCCGCACGTCCTCGTGCTGCGCGATCAGCGAGTCGAGGTCCTCCTCGATCAGGAACGGATCGACGACGACGCGGCCCTCGGGACCGTCGACCTCGATCACGAACTGGAAGAGGCCGGCCACGACCTCCTGCTGCACCTCGTGCATCATCTCGTTGAACATCTGGTGGCCCTCGGTGCGGTACTCGACGACCGGATCCTTCTGGGCGAGGCCGCGCAGGTGGATGCCGTCGCGCAGGTAGTCCATGTTGTCGAGGTGCTCGCGCCAGCGGGTGTCGATCGTCTGCAGCAGGTAGAACCGCTCGGCGCGGCGCATCAGCTCGGGATCGATCTGCTGGACGACCTGCTCCTTGCGGTCGTACGCGGTGGCCGCATCGGCGACGACGCGGTCGATCAGCGCCTCGGGATCGATCTCGCTGGCGGGACCGAGATCGGCTGCCGAGAACGACACCGGATAGACCGAGCGCAGGCCGACGAGCATGCCATCGATGTCCCAGTCGTCGTGCGCGTCGCCCTGCGTGTGCAGCTCGACGATGCCCTCGACGGTCTCGTCGACCCACTCGCGGACGAGCTCGGAGATGTCGGCGCCCTCGAGCACCTCGCGGCGCTGGTCGTAGACGACCTCGCGCTGCTTGTTGAGCACGTCGTCGTACTTGAGGACGTTCTTGCGGATCTCGAAGTTGTGCTCCTCGACGCGACGCTGGGCGCCCTCGATCTGGCGCGACAGGAGCTTGTGCTCGATCGGCTCGCCCTCGGGCGGCCCGAGCTTGTCGAGGATCTTGTAGATGCGATCGCCGGCGAACAGGCGCACGACCTCGTCCTCGGCGGACAGGTAGAAGCGCGTCTCGCCCGGGTCGCCCTGGCGGCCGGAGCGGCCGCGCAGCTGGTTGTCGATGCGGCGCGACTCGTGGCGCTCGGTGCCGAGCACGTACAGTCCGCCGAGTTCGGGCACGCCCTCGCCGAGTTTGATGTCGACGCCGCGGCCGGCCATGTTCGTCGCGATCACGACGGCGCCGCGCTGGCCGGCGTTGACGATGATCTCGCCCTCGCGCTCGTGCTCCTTGGCGTTCAGCACCTCATGCGGAATCCCCTGGCGCTTGAGCAGCGCGCTGAGGTACTCGGACGTCTCGATGTCGATCGTGCCGACGAGGACGGGCTGCCCGGTCGCGTGGCGCTCGGCGATGTCGGCGGCGACGGCGTTGAACTTCTCGTCCTTCGTCTTGAAGATCAGGTCCTCCCTGTCCTGCCGCGTGCTCTCGCGATTGGTCGGGATCGTGACGACCTCGAGGCCGTAGATCTCGGCGAACTCGTTGGCCTCCGTCGCCGCAGTGCCCGTCATGCCGGCGAGCTTGTCGTACATGCGGAAGTAGTTCTGGATCGTGACCGTCGCGACCGTGATGTTCTCGGCCTCGATCTTCACGCCCTCCTTGGCCTCGACCGCCTGGTGCAGGCCCTCGCTCCAGCGGCGGCCCTCCATGATGCGGCCGGTGAACTCGTCGACGATCTTCACCTCGCCGTCGATCACCACGTAGTCGATGTCGCGCTTGAAGAGCGACTCGGCCTTGAGCGACTGCACGAGGTGGTTGACCATCTGGCCGTTGCCGGGGGCGTAGAGGTTCTCGATGCCCAGCGCCTTCTCGACCTTGTGGACGCCGTCCTCGGTCGGCGCGACGGTCTTGCGCTTCTCGTCGACCTCGTAGTCATCGGGCACGCGCAGCGACTTCGCGACCTTGGCGAAGGCGTAGTACGTCTCCGGCGCCTCCTCGGGCTGGCCGGAGATGATCAGCGGCGTGCGCGCCTCGTCGATCAGGATCGAGTCGACCTCGTCGACGATCGCGTAGCTGTGGCCGCGCTGCACGCAGTGCTCGAGCTCGACCGCGAGGTTATCGCGCAGGTAGTCGAAGCCGAACTCCGAGTTGGTGCCGTACGTGACGTCGGCCGCGTACTGCACGCGGCGCTGGTCGGGCTCCATACCGGCCTGGATGATGCCGACGGAGACGCCGAGCATCTCGTAGAGCGGCCCCATCCACTGCGCGTCGCGCCGGGCGAGGTAGTCGTTGACGGTGACGAGGTGCATGCCCTGCTGGGCGAGCGCGTTGAGGCAGACGGGGAGCGTCGCGACGAGCGTCTTGCCCTCGCCGGTGCGCATCTCGGCGATCCAGCCGCGGTGCAGGCACGCGCCGCCGATGATCTGCACGTCGAAATGGCGCATGCCCATCGCGCGCTTGCCGGCCTCGCGTGCCAGCGCGTAGGTCTCGGGCTCGAAGTCGGCGAGGACGTCCTGGAGCTCGTCCTTCGTGGGCTGCTCGCCGAGGCGCTCCTGCACGAGCTGGCGCAGCTCGGCGTAGCGCTCGCGCAGCCCCGCGTCGGACAGCGCGGCCGTCTCGTCGGCCAGCGAATTCGTCGCGTCGACGATGCGCTGGAGCTCCTTGAGGCGCTTGCCCTCGCCCACGCGGAGGAGCTTGTTGAAGAGGTCCGCCATGGCCTGAACCCTACCAGCCGACACCTGAGCGCCGCCTGAGACGGCACCCCCCACTACCGTTGCCGGACGTGTCCGGTGATCCGTCTCCCCGCACCCCGGTGTCCCCCATCACCGTGCTGCTCGAGGCGTGGATCGCCGGTGATGTCACGGCCCTCGAAGCCGGCCGTCGCATCGATCGGCAGCGCCGCGAGCTCGAGGACCTCGACAGCGAGGCCGCCCGCGCGCTCGTGCGCCTGTTTCCGCCGTACCCGGCCGACGCGCCCGACCCGGCCGTCGTCGAGCTGCTGCTGCACGCGCTGCGCATGGACGACGAGGCTGGCGACGCGCTGGCGCAGATCGCCGGGCGGCGGGCGCTGCTCGAGGCCGTCGTGACACTCGCGCCCGGTGACGAGGTCCTGACCGCGATCCTGCGCCCCGGCGAGCGCGTGATGCTCGGCACGCAGGGCGGCACGAAGGCGCTGATCGCGCTGCTCAACGACGATCCCGCGCCGTTCGCGACCTGGCTCGGCAGGACGGTGATCGACCCCGAGGCGTTCAGCGCCACGACGGGCGACATCCCGATCCTCGACCTCGACAGCCTGCGCCGCCTGATCGGGGAGCTCGCCGACGCCACGGAGTCGCTGGCGCCGGGCGCCGCGCGGGTGATGGTCGCGGACGAGTGGGTCGCGGAGACGACGGTCGCCGCCCTCTCCGACGACGTCACCTTCGCGGAGGTCGCGCGCGCGATCGGCGAGGTGCTGCTGGAGCGCTCGGCTCCGATTCTCCTCTGGCACGCCGCGCACGAGCTGGCGCTGGTGGCGGAGGATGACCCCGACCTGCGCGACGCGGTGCTCCATCGCTGCCTGCCGCTGTCGGAGGCCGAGGGCGGCCGCTGCCCGGCGGATGCCGCCGCGCCGCTCCTGCGCGAGCTCGGCACGCGCGGTGCGATCCGCTTCCTGACCGAGGCCCGCCCCGAGTTGGACGGCGACGCCTGGCGCGCGATCGGGACGGCCTACCTGCGTCGCGAGCTGGCGACCGAGTGGCACGCCTGGCGCGATGAGATCGAGCGCTGGGCCGCCGAGGACGACGCGGGGCGCGCGCTGGCGGCGTTCGATGCGCTGCTGCGGTCGCCGGCGCCGGAACCGGGCGCGATCGAGTGGTTCACCGACTCGCCGGCGCCGGGCGTGCGCGCGGCGTGCCGGCAGCGGCTCGGACTCAAGGACTGAGCCGCCGCCCCGCGGAGGACCTGCCTCCCCGGGGCGGCGTCCGCGCCTAGGCGGCCTTGAGGCTCCGATGCGGATGCGCGCGGCGGCGGTGGTGGAGGTCGGACGCCTCCTGCCGGACGTTCCGGACGGCGTGGACCATCGCGTCGCTGAAGGCCGAGCCGGCGGCACGCGCCCGCAGCACCTTCCCCCGCGCCATGATCGTGATCTCGGCGATGCTCCGCTGCTTGATCCGCGGATTGCGCTCCTCCAGGAACTCCACATCGGCCGTGGCATCGGGCGGCAGCAGCCGCGCGATCGCGGCGAGCTTGCGCTCGGCCATCGCCCTCACCTCGGGCGAGACATCAACGTGTCGTGCGTGCACCCTGACTTCCATCGGGACACCTCCTCCTCGTCGAACGTTGCGCCCACCTTACTCCTCAGCCGCGGGGATGCAAGAGCATCTGCGGGTCTTTACGGGATCGTTGCAACGCGGGCGAAGGTGACCACGTCGACGCGGTCCGCACCGACGCTGCGCAGACGGTGCGCGGCCGCACGGACGGTGGCGCCCGTCGTCAGCACGTCGTCGATCAGCAGCACGCGTCCGCGCACCTCGGCACGGGCCGCGATCGAGCCGGCGGCGTTGCGCCGCCGCTCCACCGCGGTGAGCCCGCGCTGCGGACGATCCCGCACGCGCTCGAGGACGTCGTGGCGCACGGGCACCGCCCACGCGCGGCCGAGCAGATCGGCGAGCGCCGCCGGACCGTCGACGCCGCGCCACGCCGCACGGGCGCGCGCCGGTGGCACGGGCACCACGAGGTCCGCGACGGGCCGGGGGGTCGCCGCCAGCACGCACCGCGCCGCCAGCTCCGCGACCGGCGCCCGAGCCGCGTCCTTCCACGCGCGCACGATCGAACCTCCGGCACCGTGATGCACCAGGGCGGATCGCGCCGAGGCCACGTTGCGTCCGAGTCGCGTGCAGAGGACGCAGTGGAGGCGGTGGTGCGGATCCGGCTCTCCGCAGCGCGAGCAGAGCGGACCCGTCAGCCACGGTAAGCTGAACCGGCACACGGCGCACAGGAGCGATCCGCGCGCCGCGCAGACGACGCAGCGCTGGTCGGCGAGGAGGCGCAGGGGGTCCACGGGCGCACCGTGGCGCTGCGGATGATGCGGGCGGCGCGCCGCGGCCTACGCGGACAGGTCGAACGGCGGCCGGAGCACGCCGTCCTCGGTGACGATCGTGGAGATCAGCGCCGCAGGCGTCACGTCGAATGCCGGATTCCAGACCGGGCTGTCATCTGGCACCGTCGCACCGAGCTCCTCGCGCGGACGCTCCTCGATCGGGATGGCGCTGCCGTCTGCGGTCGCCAGGTCGATCGTGGTGCGCGGCGCCGCTACGTGGAACGGCACGCCGTGATGGTGCGCGATCAGCGCGAGCGCATACGTGCCGACCTTGTTGGCGGTATCGCCGTTGCGCGCGATCCGGTCCGCCCCCACGACGACGCCGTCGACCTCCCCCCTCGCGAACAGCCCGGCGAGCGCGCCGTCGGGCAGCACCCGGTGCGGCAGGCCCTCCTCTCCCAGCTCCCACGCGGTCAGGCGAGCGCCCTGCAGCAGCGGCCGGGTCTCCGGAACCCAGACGCGCTCCAGCCGGCCGGCGGCCGCGACGGCGCGCACGACGCCGAGCGCGGTGCCGTAGCCGCCCGTGGCAAGCGCACCGGCGTTGCAGATCGTGCAGATGCGTGCGTCCTCGCCGAAAAGCGTCGCGCCGTGCGCGCCGATCGCCTCGCAGCGGCGCACCTCGTCCGCGTGGAACGCGAGCGCCGCCGCGGCGATCTCGGCCCGCGCCCGCGCCGGGTCATCCCAGCTCGCGTCCGCGGCCTCGAGTCCGTGGCGCACCCCGACTGCGAGGTTGACCGCCGTGGGACGGGCGGCGGCGAGCTGCGCCGCGGCGGCGACGACCGCGCGCCGGAAGGCCTCCGGCTCGTCGGGCGCGAGCTCCGCCGCCAGCGCGACGCCCATGGCACCGGCGACGCCGAGCGCGGGCGCCCCGCGGATCGCGAGCACGCGGATCGCTTCCACGAGCTCGGGCACCGTGATGCAGCGTCGCTCGCGACGCTCTCGCGGCAGCAGCGTCTGATCCAGGATCACGACGGCGCCGGGCTCGAGCCGGATGATGTCGGCGGGCGCCAGCATCACGCCCGCGACCCTACGTCCCCTCGGTCCAGCTGTCGAGGTAGCGCCGCTGGGCATCGCTGAGAACGTCGATCTCGACGCCCATCGCGGCGAGCTTGAGGCGCGCGATCTCCTCGTCGATCGCCGGCGGGACGACGTACACGCGACTCTCGAGCGTGTCGGCGTGCTGCACCGCGTACTCGACCGCGAGCGCCTGGTTGGCGAAGCTCATGTCCATCACCGACGCAGGGTGCCCCTCGGCGGCGGCGAGGTTCACCAACCGCCCCTCCGCGAGCAGGCTGATCCTGCGGCCGTCGGCGAGCCGGAACTCCTCGACGTCGGGACGCGGCTGCGTCACCTCCGTCGCCCGCTCCCGCAGCGCCGGCACGTCGATCTCGACGTTGAAGTGCCCGGCATTCGAGATGATCGCGCCGTCGCGCATGGCGTCGATGTGCTCGCCGCGGATCACGTCGCGATCGCCCGTCGCGGTGCAGAAGATGTCGCCGATCGGCGCCGCCTCCGCCATCGACATCACGCGGAAGCCGTCCATCGCCGCCTGCAGCGCGCGCAGCGGATCGATCTCGAGCACGACGACGTGCGCGCCCATGCCCCGCGCGCGCTCGGCGAGGCCGCGTCCGCACCAGCCGTAGCCGGCGACGACGAACGTGCGCCCCGCCAGCAGGACGTTCGTCGCGCGGATGATGCCGTCGACGGTCGACTGCCCCGTGCCGTAGCGGTTGTCGAACAGGTGCTTCGTCTGCGCCTCGTTGACCGCGATCACGGGGAAGCCGAGGACGCCATCGGCCTCCATCGCGCGCAGCCGGAGGACGCCGGTCGTCGTCTCCTCCGTGCCCGCGATGACCGAGTCGAGCAGGTCGCGACGCGTCGCGTGGATGACGCCGATCACGTCGGCGCCGTCATCCATCGCTATGTGCGGGCGGAGGTCGGCGACCGCGTTGATGTGCCGGTAGTACGTCTCGTCGTCCTCGCCGCGGATCGCCTGGACCGCGACGCCGAAATCGGCCACGAGCGAGGCCGCGACGTCGTCCTGCGTGGACAGCGGGTTCGACGCGCAGAGCGCGACCTCCGCGCCGCCGTCGCGCAGCGTGCGCATCAGGTTGGCGGTCTCGCTGGTGACGTGCAGGCAGGCGGCGATGCGGATGTTGGCGAGCGGGCGCTCGGCGGCGAACCGCTCGCGGATGCCCCGCAGCACGGGCATGTCGCGCTCCGCCCACTCGATGCGGCGCAGACCCGCCGGCGCGAGCGCGAGATCCCTGACGTCGGAGGCGGTGTCGGCCACCTGCGGAGATTAGCCGTTCGCGGACGGGGCCTTCAGCCCCGTCAGGCGCGCGATGTCGAGCGCATCGACCCCTTCGACGTCGGCGAGGTGGCAGGAGACCACGTCGCCGTGGACGAGCAGGGTGAGCGTGCGCTCGAGCTCCGTCGCGCCGGTGCCGCGCCACTCGAGCACCGTCGGAACGTCGCCGGCGACGATCGCCTGGATGCGGTCGTGCAGCTCGCGCGGCGCCGGCGGCTCGGCCTCATCTCGGAGGAAGATCGCCGCGGCACGCAGGTCGTGTCGATCGCACCCGATCCAGCCGAGGATCTCGTTGTGCGCCATCTCGGGCATCGCACCGCCCCACGACGCGGCCTTGGCGTTCTCGTTGACCTGGTTCTTGAGACGCACGGCGGCGGCCGCGCGGGCACCCGACCCGTAGAAGACGACCGCGTGCCCGCCGAGGCGCTCGGCCTCGGCCCGTGCGGCATCGGGGTTCGCGCGCTCCGCGGTGACGGCGGCTTCGACGGCCGGCACGGCGTCGGCGAGCAGGCTCGCAGCGCCGGGCACGACGCCGGCGCGATCGAGCAGGCCGACGAGCGCGCCCAGCAGCAGACCGAGTGCTCCGCGCGGCTGGAAGCCGGGCTCGACGACCGCGCACGGCGCTCCGATCGCCTCGGCGCGCTCGGCGAGGGTGCCACCGGCGGTGATCGCCGCGCGCAACGCACCGCGATCGCCGGCCTCGTCCCACAGCCAGAGCGTCTCGGCCGTCTGGCCGGAGTACGAGATGCAGACCACCAGCGTGTCCTCGCCGACCCAGCCGGGCAGCGACGTCGTGTCGACGGAGACCACCGGCACGGCGAGCTGCTCGGCGAAGAGCGCAGACAGCAGTCGGCCACCGGCAGCCGATCCGCCGAGGCCGCACAGGGCGACGGCGGCGGGCCGGCGGTCCGCCATGCCGGCTGCATCGCCGGCGGCGAGGCCGGAGCGGAGCTGGCGGGGGAAGTCGAGCGCCTGCTCGAGCATCGTGGCGGGTGCCATCAGCCGGGCCTCCGCTCGCCTACGAGCTCCTCGCCGGAGCCGGCGGCCTGGTCGGTGCCGAGCGCCGAGTCGATGACCCGCGCCCGCTCGCCCACCAGCGCGTCGCGGCCGACCACGCTGCGCTCGACGGTCGCGTCGGCGGCGACCTGCGCACCGGCGAGCAGCACGGAGCCGCGCACGACGGCGTCGCGCGCCACGGTCGCGTCGGCGCCGATCACCGTATCGGGGCCGATCTCGGCGCCCGCGCCGATCTTGGCGCCCGAACCGATCTGCACCGGTCCGATCAGCTGCACGCCCTCGTCGACCTCGGCCGTTGCGTCGACCAGCACCGCGTCCTCGGAGCCGCCGAGGCGCGTATGGACGCGACCGGCGACGGCGTCGGCGTTGGCGGCGAGGAAGCTCTCGAGCGTGCCGATATCGCGCCAGTAGCCCTCGGAGCGCACGCAGATGAGGCCGTTGCCGACGAGTTCGGGGAACACCTCGCGCTCGATCGACACCATGCGATCGGTCGGGATCATGTCCAGGACGGACGGATCGAGGACGTAGGCGCCGGCGTTGACCCACCACGGCGCGGGACCGAGTCCGTCCGCGTTCGGCGGCTTCTCCACGAAGCGCTCGACGTTGCCGGCCTCGTCGTGGACGACGACGCCGAAGCGCGTGGGATCGTCGACCGGCGTGAGGCCGATCGAGGCGGAGGCGCCCGCGGCGCGATGCGCCGCGACGAGCGCGCCGAAGTCGGCGTCGCCCAGCACGTCGCCGTTGAGCGCGAGGAATGGGCCGTCAACGCGCCCGGCCGCGGCGAAGCGGATCGCCCCGGCCGTGCCGAGCGGCTCGTCCTCCACGACGACCTCGACCTCCATCCCGGGCGGGGGTGTGCCGATGCCGGCGCGCAGCCGCTCCGGCAGGTAGCCGCACGAGAGGATCACCCGCGTGACGCCCGCGGCGGCCAGACGGTCGAGCAGCAGCGAGACGAACGGGACGCCGCCGATCGGCAGCACCGGCTTGGGCTCATCGAGCGTGAGCGGACGCAGGCGCGTGCCCTCGCCGCCGACCAGGACGACCGCGATCACGCCTGATGCAGCTCGCGGTCCGGGTCGCGCTCGGCGCGTCCGATCGGCACGTACGTGAAGCCCGCGGCGGCCGCCTCGGACGGATCCAGCAGGTTGCGCCCATCGACGATCAGCGGCTGGCGCATGGCAGCACGCGCGTCGTCGTCGAGAACGGCGCGGAACTCGGGCCACTCGGTGACGATCACGGCCGCGTCGGCGTCGGCGATCGCCTCGAGCATCGAGCCGGCCAGCTCCACGTTCGCGGGCAGCAGCCCGCGAGCACGCTCGGCGGCGACGGGATCGAACGCGCACACGCTGGCGCCCTCGGCGATCAGACGGGCGGCGAGCACGATGCTGGATGCCTCGCGCATGTCGTCGGTGTGCGGCTTGAAGGCGAGGCCGAGCAGGGCGATGCGACGATCGCGCAGCGGGCCGAGATGATCCTGCAGCTTGCCGATCACCCGCCGCTTCTGGAGCTCGTTGACCTCGATCACGCTGGCCAGCAGCTGGAACGAGTAGCCCGTGTTGCCGGCGAGCTGCTTGAGGGCGGTGACGTCCTTCGGGAAGCAGCTGCCGCCGTAGCCGATGCCCGGGCGCAGGAAGCTCTGGCCGATGCGCTGGTCGAGCCCCATGCCGCGGGCGACCTCCTCGACGTCGGCGCCGACGCGCTCGCAGACGTTGGCGATCTCGTTGATGAAGGAGATCTTCGTCGCGAGGAAGGCGTTCGCCGCGAGCTTGATCATCTCCGCCGAGGCGGTGTCGGTCGACACGATCGGCGCGTGGAGGTCCTGATAGAGCCGCGCGACGCGCGCCACGTCTTCGGGGCGGTCGCCGCCGACGACGACGCGGTCGGGCTCACGGAAGTCGGCAACGGCGGAGCCCTCGCGGAGGAACTCGGGGTTCGAGACGTAGCCGACGTCCTCCCGCCCGCGCGCGTCGAGCTCGGTGCGAACGCGGCGACCCGTGCCGACCGGCACCGTCGACTTCATCACGAGGATCGCGCCCTCAGCACTGGCCGGCAGCGCGTCGATGACGGCCTCGACGCGCGACAGGTCGGCGTCGCCCGAGGCGGTCGGCGGCGTGTCGACGCAGATGATCGCCATCCGGGCCTCGCGGAAGACGTCCTCCATGTCGAGCGTGAACGTCAGGCGCTCGGCGTTGCGCTTGAGCAGCTCGGGCACGCCGGGCTCATGGATCGGCACCTCGCCGCGCTGGAGCATCTCGACGCGCTCGGGCACGATGTCGCGGCAGATGACGGGATGGCCGAGCTCGGCGAGGCAGGCGGCGGTGACGAGGCCGACGTAGCCGACGCCGATGACGCCGACGGGCTCGCGTCCGCTCAACGCGTCACCCGTTTGAAGCTCTTCGCCATCGCGATCATCGCGGAGTTGGGGATGCGACCCGTCAAGGAGTTCTCCAGCCAGTAGCTGTTGCCGTTCTCTTTCCACGCCACGCGCTGCAGCGAGGCGCCGTTGAAGTAGAGCAGAAGCGTCCGACCCTTGAATTCACGGGTGGCATTCGGCCCATCGAGGATCGGCGGGTTGTCCCACTGGATCGCCTGCACGCCGAAGACCTGGTCGTACGCGTCCGCCGAGTACGTCACGTAGACGGCCTTGTGCCCGTCGGACTTGTAGACGCGGTACGGAGGCTGGCTCGAGAACTGGGGATCGCGGGTCTGCGCGCCCGCGTACATCACGGTGGGCATCCACAGCGGGAAGCCGGCTTTGCGCTGCGCCTGGCGCCACATCACGATGTCGCGCGTGGGATCGCGGTTGATCTGCGCCTCCTCCTTCGGGGGCAGCACCGCGACCTTCGGCGGCGCGAGATCGCCGGTGTAGGTCTTGCCGATCACGACGACGACGGGATCCTTGATGTTGATGCCGTTCTGCTGGATCTCGGCCTTCGAGGCGGCGTCGAGCGGCGTCACCTCGGAGTCGGTGCCGAAGGCCTCGCCGATCGCCGCGGCGGCGTCCTTCGTGCCGGCGACGGACCCGTCGTAGTACACCGTCGTGTGCAGGTACTCGCTCATCGAGTCGCCGGCGCTGTGCGCCTGCTTCCAGCCGTTCTCCACCAGCTGCCACGACGCGTCGGCGGCGGCGGCCGGCGTGCCGTTGCCGTTGCGCACCTCGACGCCGACCTTGGCCGGGTCGTACGTCGGCTTCGTCACCTTCGCCTTGGGATCCTTGGCGACGTCGCGCGTGGCGATGGCGTTGGCCGACGAGGTGTCGGGGTTGAGGAACTTGTCGACGACCGTCTGGATCGCCTGCGGGGTGGCCTCGAGCTTGCCGGGGTACTTGGTCGAGCTGGAGATGTCGTCGAGGCGCACCTGCTGGACGTTGCCGCGCGGGATGCTGGCGAGCAGCTGCCCGTACTCGAGCAGCGTCTTGGCGTCGGCGGGCTTCTTGTTCGAGCCGAGGATCTTGATGTTGTCGCGCAGGATCGAGATCAGCTCGATCAGGCGGGTCGCCAGGCCCCAGTGATCCACGCGCTTCTTGAACTCGCGCACGAACGTCTGCTGGCGCGCCATGCGGATCAGATCGGAGTCCATGTGCCGGAAGCGCGCGAAGGCGAGCGCGTCGGTGCCCTTGACCAGCTGATAGCCCGGCTGGATGTTGATCGACATGTAGTTGTGCTCGGGGGTGCCGTCATTGACGTTGTAGTAGCGCCGGTCGACCGGCAGCCAGACGCCGCCGAACGTGGCGACGATGCGCGTGAAGGCCTTGAAGTCGACGGGGATCAGGTAGTTGATCTGCACGCCCGTGAGCTTCTTGACCGTCGCCAGGGCGAGCGGCTCCTCGCCGATCTCGTAGGCCTCGTTGATCGGCCGACGGCCGTAGCCGGGCACGTCGACGACGAGGTCGCGCGGGAAGGACAGCATCGACAGCGACTTCGTGCGGGGATCGATCCGAACCATCATCATCGTGTCGGAGCGGCTGACGGAGTCGCCGGGACGATGGTCCTCGCCGATGATCAGCGCGGTGATCGGCTCGTTGGAGGCGGCGATCGCAAGGCCGTTCTGCGCCTCCTGCTGCTTCTTGTTGGAGGTGTGGGTCATCGCCGTGACGGTGTCCTGCACGTACCAGTACCCGTAGCCGACCACGCCGAGGGCGACGATCAGGACGAGCGCGCCGATGCCGCCGACGACCCACGGCCAGCGACGGCGGCGCTTGGCCGGCTCGGCGCTGTAGAGCTTCATCGGCGGGCGATTGCCGCCGCCCCCTCCGCTGCCGCCGCTGCCGGAGCCGCCGGCGACGGGCGCGGGCGCCGTGACGGTCGAGCCGTCGGCGCGGTGCACCTTCATCTTGGGCGCGGCGGGAAGCGCAACCGCGGACTTCGCTGCCGTGGCGGCGACCACCGCGTCGTCGGCGGAGCCGCCGGCGAGAGCCTCGGGCTCAGCCGCGGGCGGCTGGTGGGCCGCGTCATCGGGTGGGGGCGTCTGCGTCTCCACGTCATCGTCTGCACGCGGGCACGATCAGACGGCCGGGCCCCGAGCAGTTGCCTGAGTATACCCTCCGGTTTCCGGGGTTCCTCCGCGATTTCGCCGGGGAATGTGATCCGGGCGCCTGATCTGCCAGTATCCGCACGATGCCGGGCACCTCGCAGATCGCCCTCGTCCGTCACGGGCAGACGGAGTGGAGCATGAACGGCCGCCACACCGGCACGACCGACATCCCGCTGACCGACCATGGGCGCGACGAGGCACGCGCCGCCGCCCCGCTCGTCCGGTCGCTCGACGTCGATCGCGTGCGCTGCAGCCCGCTCCAGCGCGCCCGCGAGACCTGCGACCTGCTCGAACTCGGCCTCGAGCCGGCGATCGACCCCGACCTCGTCGAGTGGAACTACGGCGCCTACGAGGGCGTCACCACGAAGGAGATCCGCGAGACGGTACCGGGCTGGACGGTCTGGTTCGGCGGCTGCCCCGACGGCGAGACGCCCGACGAGGTCGCCGCCCGCGTCGATCGCGTGATCGCGGAGGCCCGCGAGGCCGGTGGCACCACGCTCGTCGTCGCGCACGGCCACGTCCTGCGCGTGCTCACCGCCCGCTGGCTCGGCCTCGCCCCGCAGGACGGCCGCTTCTTCCGACTCGACACCGCGACGGTGTCGCTGCTCGGGTGGGAGCGCGAGTGTCCTGTTGTGCTGCGGTGGAACTCCAGGGGGTGAATGCCCCGCAGGGGCATTCACCCCCTGGAGTCACCTAAGGATCGGCCCGTGAGCGAAGCGA
>CAWUMZ010000006.1:0-27940 GCA_963923625.1 uncultured bacterium
GCTGACGTCGTACGGCGCGTCGGGCGCGCCGAGCCACGCCACGGCGGCGAAGGGCGCGGCGATCGTCGACACCGTCGTCGGCTACATGGTCGAGTACATGCGCCGCTTCGAGGCGAACGGCCTCAGCTACGACCCGCAGGACGAGCCGCCGGTCTGATCAGCGGTTCTTGGCGCGGACGAGCGCGGCGACCGCGTCGTTGATGGGCGCCTCGAGGCCGACGGTGCGCGCGGCCGGACCGATCGCGCCGTTGATGACGTCGACCTCGCAGGGACGGCCGGCGAGCACGTCGAGCAGCATCGACGGCCGCGCGCCGGGGATGGTCTCGCCGAATGCCCTGGCGTAGGCGACGGGGTCGTCGAAGCTGAGGTTGATGCCCTTCGCCTTCGCAACGGCGAACACCTCGCGCGTGCAGCCCGACGCGACGCTCCAGGCCTGCTCGTCGTCGAGCACCTCGCCGATCGTCCACTCGAGCACGGCGCAGGTGCCGCTGAAGGTGGCGTTGCAGAGGAGCTTCTCCCAGACGAGCTGGTCGACGTCGTCGTACGTGCTGACGCGGAAGCCGGCGTCCTCCCAGACCTGCGCGATCGCGCGGATGCGGTTCGTCACGGGGCCGTGGCGCTCGCCGAGCCGCACGAGCTCCATGCCGTTGTGATGCGCGTGACCGGGGCCCTTCATCGAGGCGCCGAATCCGCCGACCACGCCGATCGCGACCTGCTCCTCGCCGACGATCTGCGCGAGCCGGTCGGGTGCGCCGAGGCCGTTCTGGATCGACAGCACCGTGGTGTCGGGGCCGATCAGCGGTCGGATCGCCTCGCCGGCGGCCTCGATGTCGAGCGCCTTCGTCGCGACGATGACGAGGTCGCAGACGCCGGCGTCGGCCGGGTCGGTCGTCGCGTGCATGCGCACGGTGCGGTCGCCGCTCGCGCCCTCGAGCCGCAGCCCGTTGGCGCGGATCGCCTCGACGTGCTCGACCCAGCGGTCGATCGCCCAGACCTCGTTGCCCGCATCGCCCATCAGGGCGGCGTAGACGGAGCCCATGGCCCCGGTACCGACGACTGCGATCTTCACGCGGGCAGTCTAGGTGCGCGCACGCGTCATACGCGTGTCAGTCGCGGTACACGCGCTCGGTCTCCGCGGCGATCGCGTCCCAGCTGAACGGTCCATCGGCGGCGGCGCGGCTTGCCGCGGCCATCGCCTCGCGTCGTTCGGGGTCGCGCAGCACCTCGATCAGTGCCTCGGCGAGCGCAGCGGCATCGCCCGGTGGCACGCAGACGCCGGCGCCGGTCTGCTCGACCATCTCGGCGAAGCCGCCGACGCGCGTGGCGACGATCGGGCGGCCGAGGGCGAGCGCGGCGAAGAGGACGCCGGACTGGTCGATGCGGCGATACGGCAAGGCGATGACGTCGGCGCGCAGCATCGCGCCGACGAACTCCTCCGTGGGCGTGAAGCGCAGGTCGGCGATCACGCCCTGGTCCTCGCCCGCCAGTCGCTCGAGGCGCGCGGCGCCGTCGGGGTCGCCGAGCACGCGGCCCGCGACGAGCAGGTGGGCGTCGGGGATCGCTGCGCGCACGGCGGGCCAGGCGTCGAGCAGGACGTCGAGGCCCTTGTACGGCCGCAGGAGCCCGAGCAGCGCGACGAGCGGCGCGCCGTCCGGCACAGCGGGCGCGACGGGCTCGACGTCGCGGTAGGCGGTGAGCGCGCCATGGGGAATCACGTGCACGCGGTCCGCCTCGACGCCGAGCTGGTCGACGAGCGCGTCGCGGCCATGGCGTGAGTGGACGATCACACGCCCGAACGCCCGCGCGTTGGCGGCCGCTCGACGCAGGCGCTTCGGCGTGGGGTTGTTCGGCAGCGCGTCGTGCGCGGTGTAGGTGATCGACACGCCGAGCAGCGACTCGACCGCGCGCCAGTAGCCGCGATCGACGGCGCCCATCGGCAGCCACTGCACGTGCACCGCGTCGGGGCGGTGGCGGATCAGCTGCGGCGCGAGCGCGAGCAGGTCGAGCGGATGCTCGAGCCCGCGTGCGACCTTGCGCGCCGCGCCGGGCATCCGATCGGCGACGCGATAGAACGCGTGCGCCACGTGGACGCCGCGGGGCGCGGGCGGCTGCGCGATGCGCGGAGCACTCGTCCACAGCGCGACCGTGTTACCGCGTTCCGAGAGCGCCGAGGCGAGCGCATCGTCGTACGGGCGCGTCTCGCCGCGCGGATCCACGATGACGATCCTCATCGCTCCGATCCTACCGGGTTGACGCAAAGGGGCCAGACCCCTTTGCGTCAGTTCCTCGTTGACGCAAAGGGGTCTGGCCCCTTTGCGTCAACCCGGGACGCCGAACCCCCGCGCCGAGGAGTCGCGTACCATGAGGCTCGTGGCGGATGCCCCCGGAACCGAGCAGGAGATCGACCTGCGCGATTACGTCGATCGCATCCTGAAGCGCTGGTGGATCGTCGCGATCTGCGTGGTGCTCGCCGTCGTCGCGTCGTTCACGATCACGCGCACGTCGAACAAGAACCAGACGCAGGGCACCGCGACCGTCTACCTCGGGCAGCCGGTCAGCCCGAACGGCTCGCTCGTGCCGAACCCGCTCTCGTCGAATCCGCTCTACGCGACCGCGCTGGCGAAGCAGCGCCAGTATCAGGAGGTCGCGGAGAAGGCGGCCGGCCTGCCGAACGGCGCGCTCGCCGGGCATGTCTCGGTGGCGCTGATCTCGACGGCCGTCGGCGTGAAGGGCATCGCCGTGCCGCTCGCGCAGGTGACGGTGCAGGGGCCGTTCACCGCCGCGCAGTCCGCCGCGGCGGCGAACTCCATGGCAGAGCAGGTCGTGGCGAAGTCGAACGCGTACACGGCCGCCAAGAAGGACGCGGTCGTCGCATCGCGCGACAGCCTGCAGAAGCGCATCGACACGCTCGCCGCGGATGCCGATGACGTGCGTGCCCAGCTCGACAAGCTCGCGAAGGCGAGCCTCGGCGCCGCCGAGCGCGCGTCGCTCACCGCTCCGCTGCTCGGCATCCTGCAGTACGACTCGAACACCGAGGCGCTGCTCCAGGAGCAGCTGCCTGACCTGCAGGCCCAGGTCGACTACATCGAGAACGTCGAAGGCGGCAGCGTCATCACGCCGGCGCGCGGCTCGAAGGTCGCGCCGACGTCGAAGCAGTTCTCGCTGCTGATCGCCATCGTGCTCGGCCTGATCGTCGGCATCCTGCTCGCGATCCTGTCCACGGTCTTCTGGGCGCCGCGCCCGGTGATCGAGACCGAAGGCACCGCAACCCCGTAGGGGGTACCCTTCCGGCATGCCGATCACCGTTGTCACGGGTGGAGCCGGGTTCCTCGGCTCCCATCTCTGCGAGCGCCTGCTGGGCGCGGGTCACAAGGTCTGGTGCCTCGATAACCTCGACACCGGCTCGCTGACGAACATCGCGCACCTGCGCGATCCGAACTTCACGTTCGTCCAGCACGACGTGACGGAGTACATCGACATCCCCGGCGATGTCGATTACGTCCTCCACTTCGCGTCGCCGGCCAGCCCGATCGACTATCTGCGCCTGCCGCTGCAGACCCTGAAGGTCGGCTCGTACGGCACGCACAACGCGCTCGGCCTGGCGAAGGCGAAGCGCGCGCGCTTCCTCACCGCCTCGACGAGCGAGGTGTACGGCGATCCGCTGATCCACCCGCAGCCCGAGTCGTACTGGGGCAACGTCAATCCGATCGGCCCGCGCGGCGTGTACGACGAGGCGAAGCGGTACGCCGAGGCGATGACGATGGCGTACCACCGCCAGCAGGGTCTCGACACGGCGATCGTCCGCATCTTCAACACGTACGGCCCGCGCATGCGCGCGTTCGACGGCCGCGCGATCCCGACGTTCGTGCGCCAGGCGCTCGAGGACAAGCCGATCACCGTGTTCGGCACGGGTGCCCAGACCCGCTCCTTCTGCTACGTCGACGATCTGGTGACGGGCATTCTCGCGCTGCTGTTCTCGACGGAGCACGAGCCGGTCAACATCGGCAATCCGGGCGAGTTCACGCTGCTCGAGCTGGCCGAGCTGGTCGTGGAGATGACGGGCTCGAAGAGCGAGATCGTCTTCGAGGCGCTGCCGGTGAACGATCCGCAGCAGCGTCGCCCCGACATCACGCGCGCGCAGGAGCTGCTCGGCTGGGAGCCGACGGTCGACCTGCGCGAGGGCCTGCAGCGCCTGCTCGACCAGTCGAGCCGGGCCGAGCTGACCGGCCGCGTGGTCGGCGCCTGATTCTCCGCATAACGGCGCGGTTTCAGACGCTCGCCTAGAGGCAGGAAGTCCCGTGCCGGCGCTGTAGACTCAGCGACGTGGCTGCACCTGTATCCCCGGATCCGCGCGACACCGCCGCTGCCGCAGATGCAGCGCCGCGGGAGATCAGAGACCCCCGGTCCGAGACCGGCGTCTCGACGCGGCGCCTCCGCCATCTGATCGGCCGCGGTCTCGACGTCCTCGTCCTGCTGGCGATCGACGTCTTCGGCATCTCGGCCGCGATCTTCTCGGGCCTGGTTCTGCGCGAGGTGCTCAACAGCCGCGAGGTGTTCGCCGACCAGCTGTGGGCGGCGGAGAAGGATTGGCTGCCGTTCGTCCTGCTCGTCGCGGTGCTGATCTTCGCGCGCAACGGCCTGTACCGCCCGCGCGAGACGCGGCCGGGCGGCGCGCAGATCGTCGCCGGCCTGTTCGTCGCCGTGGTGGTGATCGCGATCTTCTCGGTGGTCACCAACAACGAGCGCTTCACGACGTACCTGATCTTCCCGTACACGTTCGTGGTCTCGGCGGTGCTCGTGCCGTTCCTGCGCAGCATGTACGCGTGGCTGATCGATGCGTGCGCGAAGCTGGTCGGCGTCGAGCGCCGCGTGCTCGTCGTCGGCGAGCCGGACGCCACGCGGAGCGTCGAGGCGGCGTTGCGCGCGGGTGCGCCGGGTGCGGGCCTGCGCATGGTCGCGCACGTCGACGACATCGACCATCTGGCCGACGCGATCTCCGAGCACCATCCGCACGATGTCGTGCTGGCGCGTCCGCCGGACGACGAGACGATGCTGATCGCCCTCGAGGCGTGCCGCGAGCGTCGCATCCGTCTGCGCGTCGTGCCGACGGCCGCCGGCGTTCTCGCGCACCACGCCGACTACGTCCCCGGCCTGGCCGTGCCGCTGTTCGACATCGTCCCGCCGACGATCCAGGGTGTCGACTGGTTCGTCAAGCGCGCCTTCGATCTGGCGATCTCGTTCGCGCTGCTCCTGCTGCTCAGTCCGATCCTGCTGATCTCGGTGATCATGATCCGCCTCACCTCCCCCGGCCCGATCCTGTTCCGCGATCAGCGTGTCGGCCTGGGCGAGCAGCCCTTCGCGATGCTGAAGCTGCGCAGCATGGTGACGAACGCCGCGCAGGCGCAGGCCGAGCTCGAGGAGCAGAACGAGGCTGACGGTGCGCTCTTCAAGATCCGCAACGACCCGCGCATCACGCCGGTTGGCCGCGTCCTGCGCCGCTTCAGCATCGACGAGCTGCCGCAGCTGCTCAACGTGATCAAGGGCGAGATGAGCCTCGTCGGTCCGCGCCCCCTGCCGATGCGCGACTACCAGCTGCTCGAGCAGTGGCATCGCCGCCGCTACAGCGTGCTGCCCGGCATCACGGGCCTCTGGCAGGTGTCGGGCCGCTCGAATCTCGGCTTCGACACTCTCGTCCGCCTCGACTTCTACTACCTCGAGTCGTGGTCGATCTGGATGGACATCGCGATCATCGCGCGCACGCCGCTGGCGATCCTGCGCGGTCGCGGCGCGTACTGAGTCTCGCGTGGGACGTACTGCGTCTCGCATGGGATGACGAGGGATCCAGGGCGTGACGCAAAGGGGCCAGACCCCTATGCGTCACGACGACGGCGACGACCTCAGACATCCGCTTGGTGACGCATAGGGGTCTGGCCCCTTTGCGTCACGCCCTGCGCAGGACGACCGCGGCGTTGTGGCCGCCGAGGCCGATCGAGCACGAGACGGTGACGTCGAGGTTCGGCAGCTCGCGCGCGCCCTCGGCGACGTAGTCGAGGTCGCAGAGCGGATCGGCCTCGCGGAGGTTGATCGTCGGCGGCACCTTGCGGTCGCGCAGCGCGAGGGCGGTGACGGCGACCTCGAAGGCGCCGGCGGCGCCCATCTGGTGGCCGGTCATCGACTTCGTGGACGAGACGGCGATGCCGTCGGCGGCGGCGCCGAAGACGGTGCGGATCGACTGCGTCTCGAGGCGGTCGTTGGCCTGCGTGCCGGTGCCGTGCGGGTTGATGTACCCCACCTCGGACGGCGAGATGTCGCCGCGGCGCAGCGCCGTGGTGAACATGCGGTCGATGCCGACGCAATCCTCGCGGGGTGCGGCGATGTGGTACGCGTCGTTCGTGACGGCCCACGAGACGACCTCGGCGATGATCTCGGCGCCGCGGGCGCGGGCGTCCTCCTCGCGCTCGAGGACGACGACGGTGGCGCCCTCGCCGAGCACGAAGCCGTCGCGCGTGGCGTCGAACGGCCGCGAGGCGGTGGTGACGTCCTGCCCTTCGAGCGGCGAGCCGAGCACCTTCATGTTGCAGAAGCCGCCCATGATGTACTCGGTGATGAGGGTGTCGACGCCGCCCGCCAGGCAGATGTCCATGTTGCCGCTCGCGACGAGGTCGGCGGCCACGCCGATCGCGCTCGCGCCGGTGGCGCACGCGGCGGTGACGGAGAAGTTGGTGCCGAGCGCGCCGAGGTCGCGGGCGATCTCGAAGCCGGGCGTGTCGACGAGCATGGCGCCGTGGAGGTGCGGGCCGATGCGGTGCGGGCCCTTCTCGAAGAAGGTCTCCATGCCGTGCTGGATCGTGGCGGCGCCGCCGAAGGCGCTGCCGACGATGACGCCGACGCGCTCGGGATCGTCCATGACGGCGCCGCTCTGCGCCCATGCCTCGCGGGCGGCGGCGACGGCGGTGAGGCTGCAGCGGTCGAGCTTGCGCGCCTCCTTCTTCTCCATCACGGATTCGGGGTCGAAGCCCTTCATCTCGCACGCGACCTTGGTCTCGATGCGCTCGGGATCGAAGCCCTGGATGGGCGCGACGCCGGATTGGCCGGCGAGGAGCGCGCTCCACGAGGAGGCGGTGTCGAGGCCGACGGGCGACAGGATCCCGATGCCGGTGATGACGACGCGCGCTGCTCCTGTCCCGGCCATACGGTGATGCTAGCGTCTGCGTCATGGATACAGCCGCACGCGATCGCCTCTTCCAGCTCCTCTCCGCCCATGGCCCGTCGGGTCGCGAGCGCGAGGCGGCCGATCTGTGGGCCGCGATGGCCGGCGAGTTCGCGACGGTCACGCGCGACCGCATCGGCAATGCCATTGCGAGCGTGGGTCCGGAGGATGCGCCGGCGGTGCTGCTGCTCGGCCACATCGACCAGATCGGTCTGATCGTCACGCATATCGAGGAGGACGGCGTGCTGCGCGTGCGCGGTCTCGGCGGCTGGGATCCGCGCGTGCTGGTGGGCCAGCCGTGCTCGATCCGCACGAAGTCGGGCGACATCCCGGGCGTGATCGGCAGCGTGCCGATCCACCTGCAGAAGGGCAGCGAGCGCACGAGTGGCACGGAGATGAAGGAGCTGTGGCTCGACATCGGCGCGAAGGACGGCGACGAGGCGCGTTCGATCGTGCGCGTCGGCGACGACGCGATCGTCGGCAGCGGCCCGGTGCAGCTGATGGGCTCGCGCGTCACCTCCAGGGCACTCGATGATCGGGTCGGCGCGTGGGCGGCGCTCGAGGCGCTGCGTCGCGTCGCGGCCGGTAATCCGCAGGTGCGCGTGGTCGCGACGGGCTGCGTGCTCGAGGAGACGCTCGGTGAGGGCGCCCGTCTCGTCACCGAGGCGGTGCAGCCGGCGGTATCGATCGTGATCGACGTGACGCATGCGGCGGACGTCCCCTCGATCGACAAGGGCCAGACGGGTCCGCAGAAGCTCGGCGCCGGCACGGTCATCACGCGCGGTCTCGGGCTCGACGAGTCGGTCGCCACGCGGCTGATCGAGCTGGCCGACGAGCACGGCATCGCCTATGGCATGGAGGCCATGCCCGGCGGCTCGACGCACACGGACGTCGACAACACGCTCGCCTCGGTGCGCAGCCTGCGCGCCGCGCTGCTCGGCATTCCGCTGCGCCACATGCACTCGCCCGCCGAGGTCTGCGACCTCGACGACCTGGAGGCGACGGCGGCGCTGATGGCGGCGTACTGCCTGGCCGCCACGCCGGAGTCCCTGGCCTGATGCGCCGCATCGCCCCGCTCGTCCTGGTGGCGCTTGTCGCGCTGCTCGCGGCCGGCTGCAGCGTGCCCGGCAAGGGCGGCGAGACGACATCGACGGTGCAGGCTCCGCCGGAGGCGACAAGCGCGGCGCCGGAGCTGAACCCGGGCCCCGACGGCTGCGATCACAAGAAGCCGCCGAACGCCGGCGAGAAGAAGCCGACGTACACGGAGGCGCCGCCGGATCCCCTCGTGCCGCCGACGGCGACGTGGACGGTGACGATGATCACCAGCTGCGGTCCGATCACGATGACGCTCGATCCGACGACGGGTGGGACGGCGACCTCGTCGTTCGCGGCGCTGGTGCGCTCGGGCTACTACGACGGCCTCACCTTCCATCGCGTCGTACCGGGCTTCGTGGTGCAGGGCGGCGACCCGGCGGGCAATGGCTCGGGCGGCCCGGGCTACACGGTCGACGCGGCCCCGCCGAGCGACTACCGCTACCGCAATGGCGACGTCGCGATGGCGAAGGCCGGCAACGAGCCGGCGGGCGCGTCGGGCTCGCAGTTCTTCATCGTGTCGACGGAGTCGGGCGGCGCGATGCTCGAGCCGCTCTACGCGGTCGTCGGGCACGTGACGGACGCGACGTCGGCGACGACACTGCGCACGATCGACAAGCTCGGCGTGGCCGATGGCCCGCCCGTCCAGCCGGTCTACATTTGGACGGCGCGTCTCAGCGAGACGAAGTAGAGTCCGGGTATGAGCGAGAACCCCTTCGGCTTCGGCGGGATGTTCGATCCCGACGATCTCAACAACGCGATGCGCCAGTTCGCCGAGCAGGCGCAGGAGAGCCAGAGCGTCGCCTTCGCCGACAACGCGATCCACCTGGCGGTGCAGATGACGACGGCGGCGATCGGCCAGATCTCCCCCACCGGCACGCCGGAGGAGCAGGCCGCCCAGCTGCGCGCCGCGATCACGGTGATCTACCCGGAGTGCGTCGCGCTGGTGCGCGAGGCGCGCCAGGGCCTGAAGTAGCCTCGGCCGCGCCCGACGCGGCTGCGATGAGCATGGCACTGTGAGGGTGCCCTAATGGATACGTCCACGCTGCTCTGGGTCGCGCTCGGCGGCTCGGTTGCGCTCGCGCTGTTCCTCGACCTGTTCGTCTTCCATCGCGGCGAGGCGCTGATCCCGGCGCGGTCGGCCTTCGTCTGGTCGGGCATCTGGGTCGGCGTGGCGGTCGCGTTCGGCATGCTGATCTGGGTTGCGCTCGGCAGCAGCGCCGGCACGCAGTACTTCACGGGCTATCTGATCGAGAAGAGCCTGTCGGTCGACAACGTCGCCGTCGTCGCGATCCTCTTCACCGCCTTGGGCGTGCCGGAGCAGCTGCGGTACCGCGCGCTGTCGTTCGCGGTGATCGCGGCGATCATCCTGCGCGGCATCCTGATCCTGATCGGTGCGGCGCTGCTCGACGCGTTCTGGTGGATGCCGTTCGTGTTCGGCGCGTTCCTGATCATCACCGGCATCCGCATGGCCCGCCATACGGATACGACGGAGAAGCCGACGGAGAGCCGCATCTTCTCTCTGATCCGCCGCGCGGTGCCGCTGACGGACGACTATCACGGCCCCGCCATCAGCATCAGGGAGAACGGCAGGCGCGTCTTCACGCCGCTGTTCGTCGCCCTCGTCGCGCTCGCGTTCTTCGACCTGATGTTCGCGATCGACTCGATCCCCGCGATCTACGCCGTCACGAAGGACCCGTTCATCGTCCTCGCCGCCAACGCGTTCGCCCTGCTCGGCCTGCGCACCCTCTACTTCGCCATCGCGACGTCACTCGAGCGCTTCGTCTACCTCCAGCCCACCCTCGCGATCGTGCTCGGCTGGGTCGGCGTGAAGATGATCATCGCCCACTGGTACCACCTGCCCGCCGTCGTGAGCCTTGCTGTCGTGCTCGGGATCCTGGCGGTGGGGATCCTGGCGAGTGTGCGGGCAAATCGGCGGGGCTTGGGCACCACGCCCCACTAGTCCCGATCAGCCGCCGTGCGGATGCGCGCTGGTCTCCATGTGCCCGCGGTCCTCGGGCGCCTCGATCGTGAGGCTCGGGAGGATCTTGTCGAGCCAGCGCGGGATCCACCAGGCGTTCCGATCGAGCAGGTGCATCAGCGCCGGGACGAGCGTCAGGCGGATCACGAAGGCGTCGAGGATGATGGCGAGGCCGAGGGCCAGGCCGAACTCCTTGATGGTGCGATCGACGCCCGTCATGAAGGCGAAGAAGACCGACGCCATGATCAGCGCGGCCGCGATGATGACGCGGCCGATCGTGGCGACGCCATCCGTGATCGCCGCGCGCGGGGTGTCGCCGCCGACGAACGCCTCGCGGATGCGGCTGACGAGGAAGACCTCGTAGTCCATCGACAGGCCGAAGATCAGCGCGAACACGATCACCGGCAGGAACGACTCGATCGGGCCCGTCTTGTCGAGGCCGATCAGGCTCGCGCCATAGCCCTCCTGGAAGACCAGCGTGAGGATGCCGAAGGCCGCCGCGCACGACAGGATCGTCGTCAGCGCCGCCTTGATCGACACGACCAGGCTGCGGAACGCCATCGTCAGGATGATGATCGTGATGCCGACGACGAACAGCAGGAACCACGGGATGTTCGAGTAGATCGTCGCGCTGATGTCGTCGAACGCCGCCGTCGAGCCGCCGACATGCGCCACCGCATCCGTGCCCTCGAGGGCATTCGGGATCGTCGTATCGCGCAGCGTCGTCACCAGATCGCCCGTCGCAGTGTCCTGCGGCGAGCTCTTCGCGTAGACGGTGATGATCGCCGCCTGCTTGTTCGGGCTCGGGATCGCCGGCGACGCGGCCGCGACGTTCGGGGTAGCGACGATCGCCTTCTGCAGCTTGTCGGCCACCGCCATGTCGCCATGCGTATCGACCGCGACGATCAGCGGGCCGTTGAAGCCCGGACCGAAGCCCTCCGCCAGCCAGTCGTACGCCACGCGCTGCGTCGTCGACTTCGGCGCCGTGCCCGCGTCGGCCGCGCCCAGGTGCACGCCCGCGACCGGTGCCGCGAACAGCAGCATCACGGCCAGCGGCACGATCAGGAACACCCACGCATGGCTCGTGACGAAGCGGCCCCAACGCGCCACCGCCGTCTTCTGCGCCGCGGCGAGCGAGTCGTCCGGGGTCTTGATGAACGGGATCTTCAGACGATCGACCTTGTGGCCGAGCAGCGCCAGCACCGCGGGCAGCAGCGTCACCGCCACCGCCACGCTGGTGAGCACGCTCAGCGATGCGCCGATGCCCATCTTCGTGATGAAGTCGAGGCCGATCGTCGCGAGACCCACCACCGAGATCGCCACCGTCGAGCCGGCGAAGATGACCGCGCGGCCCGCCGTCGACGCGGCCGTTGCGGCGGCGTCCTTCGGCGTCGCGCCGTCATGCAGCGCCTGACGGAAGCGCGTGACGATGAACAGCGAGTAGTCGATGCCGACACCCAGGCCGATCATCGAGGCCAGGATCGGCGTGATCGTGTTGAAGTCGGTGAAGCCCGCCGCGATCGTCAGGACCGAGATGCCGAGCGCGACCGCGAGGATCGCCAGCACGATCGGGATCAGCGCCGGCAGCAGCGTGCCGAACACGATCAGCAGGATGATGATCGCGGCGACGATGCCGATCAGCTCCGACGCGCCCTGCTCCGGCTGCTCCTGCACGGCCTGGCCGGTGTACGCGATCTGCACCGCGCTGCCCGCCGCGGCCTTCTCCGTCGCCGACTTGAAGTCGGGGATCACGTTCGCCGGCAGGCTCCAGCCCTGACCGTCGAACTGCACGTCGACGAAGCCGACATTGCCCTGCGGCGAGATCGCGCCGCCCTTCTGCGCGAACGGATCGCCCGCGCCCGTCACGTGATCGACGGTCTTCGCCGCGGCGATGACCTTCTCGACCGTCGCCTTGTTCTGCGCGTCCGTCAGCTTGCCGTCCGTGTGGAAGACGATCGTCGCCGAATCGCCCGCGCGCGCCGGGAACTGCTTCTGGAGCAGATCCGTCGCCTTCTGCGCGTCCGAGTTCGGGATCGAGAAGTTGTTCTGCAGCTGGCCGCCGATCGTGCCCGCCGCGCCGAACACGGCGACGATGATGAGCACCCACACGCCGATCGCCCGCCACGGATGCGCTGCGATGGCGCGCGTGAGGCGCGCGAGGAGGCCGGTCTTGACGGGAGGCGTGGTGGCGGACATCGGAAACTCCTGCGGTGGGCGAACGGGGGCGGCGCCGAGCGGCCGACAGGCCGTAGGGTGACGCATCTGCCTTTCGCATGACCCCGCTTGAGGGCTTTCCCGCAGGGCGAACGCACGCAGAGCGGGACGCTGCGGTAGCGTTCCCGCATGCCCCGTCGCCCCCGCATCGGCGTCACGCTCGAGCTCGACGACCAGCTGATCGTCCCCGTCGAGCGCAACCTGCGCGAGCCGCTCACCCGCGAGGACGCGATCATGATCGCCCTGCCACGCGACACACCCGCCGCCGACATCCCCGACCTGATCGAGGACCTCGACGGAATCGTGCTGAGCGGCGGCTATGACGTCGATCCCGCGCACTACGGCGAAGAGCGCCACGCCACCGTCGAGACCGTGCCGCCCGCGCACGACGCGTTCGAGCTCGGCCTCGCCCGCGCCGCCCTCGAGCACGGCGTGCCGATCCTCGGCATCTGCCGCGGCAGCCAGGTGCTCGCCGTCGCCGACGGCGGCCGACTGACCCAGGACGTTCCATCGCAGCACCCGGACTCCGGCACGCACATGGTGGACTGGGTCGAGTTCGCCGAGGCCGGCCCCGGCGAGCACTGGCACCGCGTCGACGTCGAGCCTGAGAGCCGCCTCGCCGGCTGGATCGGCGACGGCGAGCCGCTGATCAACTCGTTCCACCACCAGGCCGTCGCCGCCACCGGCCAGCGCCTGCGGCCCGTCGCGCGCGCCGAAGACGGCGTCATCGAGGCGACCGAGAGCGCGCCCGACGCGCCCTTCGCCGTCGGGCTGCAGTGGCACAACGAGTTCATGTGGCGGCGCGACGAGCGCTGGCTCGGGCCGTTCCGGGATCTCGTCGCGGCCGCGCGCGAGCGGGCTGCGCGGCGGGGCTGACGATGCGGCTGCCCTCTCCCGCGATGGTCGTCGCGATGATCGCGCTCGTCGTCGCCGCGAGCGGCACGTCGTACGCCATCGGGCGGTCCTCCGCTGACACGATCAATGCGTGCCAGAACAGGAAGAGCGGTGCGCTGGCGATCAAGAAGACGTGCAGCTCGAGCGAGAAGCGGGTGTCGTGGGGAATCACCGGGCCGGCGGGAGCCACGGGCGCCACCGGTGCGACCGGTGCGACCGGGGCAACCGGTGCAACCGGTGCAACCGGACCGTCGTTCTCCTTCGCCCGCAGCCAGGTCTACGACACCCCGATCACGATGACTGGCACGACCACGGTGATCAGCGAGAGCGTGGAGCTCCCGACCACCGGTCGCCTCGTCGTCAACGTCACCGGGCGAACCTTCATCAGCAGCGGCGGCGACAACGACGAGGCGATGGCCTACTGCCGCGGCTGGTCGACGCCGCCCGGTGGCACGTCGGCGGCGGTCGGCCAGCTGATGGCATCGAGCCCGGCGCTCCTGAAGCTCAGTCCGGTCCGGGCCGCAGACGGCGTCGTCACCCTCACCTTCGGCGTCGACGTGTCCACCTCCGGCACCTACCTGCTGCGCGTCGTCTGCACCAAGCAGAACATCACGAACACACCGACGCTCGGGTTCGACCGCTACGACATGACGGGCGTGCTCACCGCGGCGTAGTGCCCGCGGCTAGCTGCGCTCCACGCGGCTGCCACCGACGATGTCCTCGCCGCCCGCGTCCCAGCGGACAAGGGCCTTGTGGCCGCCGTCGTAGTCGGGACCCCAGACCAGCAGCGTGGCGGGCTCGCCCCACGCGACGACCTTCTCCTCGAGCGAGGCATCCTCGCCGCGGAAGTAGCGGACGAACGGGTTGCTGGCGCGCTCGGCGCCGATCGTCGTCGGGCTGACATGGCCCGGATGCACGACCGTCTCGTCGGGCAGCGCGAGCAGGCGGTCGAGCGAGGCCTTCAGATCGTCGAGGCCCGAGTTTCCCGGCGCGCGCGTGCCGCCGACCGTGCCGTCGAACAGGACGTCGCCCGTGAAGACGTCGGTGCCGTCCACGAGGAACGCAAGGTGGCCGCCGGCGTGGCCCGGGGTCGGCATCGCCTTGATCGAGAGGCCCGCCAGCTCGAACTCCTCGCACTCGTCGAGGGTGCGCTCGATATCGCCGGTGTAGTGGCCGTCCTCGCGGATCAGCTCGATCGCGCGAGCGCTCGCCGCCACCGGCACGCCGTAGCGCTCCTTGATCTCGTCCAGCTCGTAGATGTGGTCGATGTGATGGTGCGTCAGCAGGATGCCCTCGATCGTGAGGTCGTTCGCCTCGACGAACGCGTGCAGGTCGTCGTGCGCGCCATTGCAGTCGATCCAGATCGCCGGACCGCCCGGCTCCTTGGCGACGACGTACGCGTCGGCCATCCACTGGGGGTCCTGGGTGTGATGGATCAGCATGGCGAGCCTCCTACGAGAAGCGGTTGGTGATAGGCATGCGCCGATCGCGACCGAACGCGATCGGATGGATCTTGAGACCGGGCGCCGACTGGCGGCGCTTGTATTCGGCACGGTCGACGAGACCGGCGATGCGCTTGGCGGTGTCGAGATCGACGAGGCCGGACGCGGCGATCTCGGCCGGCGAGCGGCGCTCCTCGATGTACGCGTGCAGCACCGGATCGAGCACGTCGTAGGGCGGCAGCGACTGGTCGTCGCGCTGGCCCTCGCGCAGCTCGGCCGTGGGCGGGCGCTCGATCGTCGAGACCGGAATCACCTCGCGGCCCTGCGCCGCGTTGACATGGCGGCTCAGCGCGAACACCAGCGTCTTCGGGACATCCTTGATCGGCGCGAAGCCGCCGACCGAATCGCCGTACAGCGTCGAGTAGCCCGTCGCGACCTCGCTCTTGTTGCCCGTCGTCAGCACCAGCCAGCCGTGCTGGTTCGACAGGCTCATCAGCAGCACGCCGCGGATACGCGCCTGCATGTTCTCCGCAGCGAGGCCGTCGATCTCGGGCAGCAGGTCGTGGAAGGCGAGGCGCAGGTCCTCGATCGGCAGCTCGCGGAAGTCGATGCCGAGGTTCTCCGCCACCACCTGCGCATCGGTGCGCGTCTCGGACAGGTTGTACCGCGTCGGCATCGAGACGGCATGCACGCGATCGGCGCCAAGCGCATCCACGCTGAGCGCCGCGACGAGCGCCGAGTCGATGCCGCCCGACAGGCCGAACAGCACGCCCTTGAACCCGTTCTTCTCGACGTAGTCGCGCAGGCCCAGCCGCAGCGCGGCCCACAGCTCGGCATCGCGACCCGCCGGTAGCGGTGCGATCGGTCCGTCGCCGGTCGCGAGATCGCACACGACGAGGTCCTCCGCGCAGTAGACGCCACGCGCGATCAGCACGCCCGAGGCGTCGTAGACCAGGCTGCGGCCGTCGAAGGCCAGTTCGTCCTGCCCGCCGACGAGATTCGCATAGCCCACCGCGACGCCGTGCTCACGCGCGAAGGTCGCGACGAGTTCGTCGCGGACCTCGCCCTTGCCAACGTGATACGGCGACGCCGACAGATTGACGATCAGCGTCGCCCCCTCACGCGCCGCGGCATGCGCCGGGCCATCCGCCACCCAGATGTCCTCGCAGATCGACAGACCCACGCGCTCGCCCGCGACCTCGACGATCAGCGGCCCCGCGCCCGGCACGAACGTGCGCTGCTCGTCGAACACGCTGTAGTTCGGCAGCGCCATCTTGTCGTAGCGCGCCTCCACCACGCCGTCGCGCAGGAGGTACGCCGAGTTGCACACGCCCGTCGCGCCCGCATGCGGACCGCCGACGATGACCGGCACCGGCAACCCAACGGCCAGCTCGGCGATCGCCGCCTCGCACGCCGCCACGAACGTGGGCCGCAGGACAAGGTCCTCCGGCGGGTAGCCGCAGATCGCGAGCTCTGGCGTCACCACCAGCTCGGCACCCTGTCCAGCCGCCTGCTCGACGGCAGCGCGGATCAGCGCGGCATTGCCGGCGAGATCGCCGACGGTCGGATCGAGCTGGGCCAGCGCGAGGCGCATGGCCGCAGTCTATTGCGCCTCGGCCGCCCGCCCCGCCGCCTGGGCGAGTGCGACGGACACCGACGCGTCGAGCGCGATGGCGCCGTGCACGCAAGCGGCCTCCGGCGTCTTCGGCCGGTCGGCGTCGATGCAGTGCAGCACGGCGATGACGCGGTCGCGCGACGTGCCGAGGCGATCCGCCGCCTGCTCGATGCGGCGCGTCGACAGGCGCGGGATGCCGAGTAGACGCCCCTCCTCCGACTGCACGAGCACGGGGCCGGGGACGAACGCGTCGGCCGCGCCGACGGCGAACAGCAGCCCCGCGGCGGCGACGACCGACTCGTCGAGACGCGGATGCAGGAGCCAGAGCTCACGGCATGCGGTCGCAACCGCGACGGTGTGCTGCAGGGCGCCACCCGCGTAGGCGTGATGCTGCTCCACGCTCATCGGCGCAGCGCGGAACGCCGTGCGGAACGCGCCATCGTTGAGGACTGCGCGCGTGAGGTTGCGCAGGCCCTCATCCGGGATGTCCTCGGCGAGGAACTCGAGGAAGCCCTCGAGATCGTCCACATCGCGGCGCGCGCCGGGCGTGAACTCGAGCGCGTCGGGCGCGACCTCCGTCGCCTCCACCGAACGCACGATGATCTGCGGACGGCCGCGGTACTCCTCCACGCTGCCGAGCACGCGGATGACGTCGCCGACCTGGAAGCGCCCATCGAGAATCGGCGCGTCGTCGAAGATCGTGGCCTTCACGCGTCCCGTCTTGTCGGCCAGCTCGAGTGCGAGGTACGGCGAGCCCGTGCGCGTGCGGCGCCGATCCTTGCGGATCACGGCGAACGTCGAGTCCACGAGCTGACCCTCGACGAGATCGCGGACGGCGGTGCGGGCTTCTGCGCTCACACCGGTGAGTCTAGGCGCGTGATCCCCCGCAGGGCGAGCACCGATACCATGCTGCGGCTGTGAGCACCGAGCCCGAAGCCCTCGACGTCCGCCCGTTCCGCGGGCTGCGCTACGACCCCATGCGCCACCCGGCGTACAGCGTCGTCGCGCCGCCGTACGACGTCATCCAGATGGCGGACCGCATGCGGCTCGTCGCGCGCAGCAACCGCAACGTCGTGCGCCTGATCCTGCCCGATGTCGGCCGCGCCGAGAATGCGCGCCGCCTGCTCGACGAGTGGCGCGAGGACGGCACGCTGCGCGAGGAGGAGGTGCCGTGCCTGTACCGCACCGAGGAGACCTTCACGGGCCCTGACGGCGTGACGCGCGTGCGCACCGGCATGATCGCGCTCGTCGGCCTGCCGCACGGCGAGGGCACGATCCTCCCGCACGAGCGCACGATGCCGAACATCGTCGACGACCGTCTCCGGCTGCTGCGCACGACGCACGCCCAGCCGTCGCCGATCCTCGTCACGTACGACGACCCGTACGGCGACATCGAAGCCGCGCTGCGCCTCGGCTCGGAGCCGCTCCCGATCGTCGACCTCACCGACGACCACGGCACGCATCTGCGCATGTGGCGCGTCACCGACGAGGCACTGCAGGAGCGCATCCACGGCATCCTCGCCGAGCGCCGCCTGCTGATCGCCGACGGCCACCATCGATACGCCACCGCGCTCGCGTATCGCGACGCCTTTCCGCAGGACCCGTCGGCCAACTCGATGATGATGTTCCTGACGAACGGCGCCTCGCCCGGTCTCGTCATCTTCCCGATCCACCGCATCGTCAGCGGCGTCGCCGCGAGCGTGCAGGAGCAGCTCCCAGAGATGCTGCGCGCCGCCGGCTTCACCGTCGAGGAGGCGGGCGACGGCGTCGCCCAACTGGAGACCGCGATGGCGAAGATCCCGCACGACCACGGCGTGTTCGGTCTCGTGCGCCAGGGGCTGCCACCGCTGCTCGTGTCCGCACCCGACGAGGCTCCCGCAGACGACTCGCCGCTCAGCCGCATCGACGCCGTGATGCTGCAGGAGCGCGTGCTCGGCCCGCTGCTCGACCTGCCCGCCGACGTCGTCGCCAAGACGCACCGCATCCGCTACACCGCCTACTCCGACGACGCCGCCGCCAAGGTCGAGGAGTCCGGCGACGTCGGCTTCATCCTGCGCGCACCGACCGTGCGCGAGGTCGAGGCCGTCGCCCTCGCCGGCGAGGTGATGCCGCAGAAGAGCACGTACTTCTACCCGAAGACGCTCGACGGTCTCGTGATCCGAACCCTCGACGGGCCGCAGGGCTGATCCCGGCTAGCCTGCTGCCATGGCGCTGACCGAAGACCAGATCCGCGAGGCCCTGACCCGGGTGATCGATCCCGAGCTGAAGCAGGACCTCGTCTCGCTCGACATGATCAAGAGCGTCGAGATCGACGGCGGCGACGTCACCGTCGGCGTCACGCTGACGATCCCCGGCTGCCCGCTGAAGGCGACGATCAACGACGACGTGACGCGCGAAGTCGGCTCCGTTCCCGGCGTCGAGCGTGTCTCGATTGAGTTCGGCGCCATGTCCGAAGAGCAGCGCGCCGCGCTCGCCACGAAGCTGCGCGGCGGCCGGCCGCCGAAGCCCGCCGGCGAGCTGAGCATCTCCCCGAAGACGCGCGTGATCGCCGTCGCCTCGGGCAAGGGCGGCGTCGGCAAGTCGTCGCTCACCGTCAACCTCGCGATCGCGTTCCAGCAGATGGGTCTCGAGGTCGGCGTGATCGATGCCGACATCTACGGCTTCTCGATCCCCGGCATGCTCGGCATCCACCAGCGGCCCGTCACCGTCGACAAGATGATCGTGCCGCCCGTCGCGCACGGGCTCAAGACGATCTCGATCGGGTACTTCATGGAGGAGGGCGGCGCCGTTCTCTGGCGCGGCCCGATGCTCCACAAGGCGATGCAGCAGTTCCTGTCCGACGTCCACTGGGGCGAGCTCGACGTGCTGCTGATCGACATGCCGCCCGGCACCGGCGACGTCGCGATCTCGCTCGGCGGCCTCGTACCGAACGCGGAGGCCGTCGTCGTCACCACGCCGCAGGCCGCCGCCCAGCGCGTCGCCGAGCGCGCGGCCGCCGTCTCCGAGCGCGTCAACATGCGCGTCGTCGGCGTCATCGAGAACATGTCGTACCGCGTCTGCCCGTGCTGCGGCGAGCGCGACGACCTCTTCGGCACCGGTGGCGGCGCATCGCTCGCCGGGCACCTCGACGTGCCGCTGCTCGCCGAGATCCCGCTCGAGCCCGCGCTGCGCGAGGGCGGTGACATCGGCGTGCCCTTCACCATCAGCGCGCCCGACTCGCCCGCCGCCGTCGCCATTCGCGCCCTCGCCGAGCGCCTGCACGGCATGCGCACGCAGGATCCGCTCGCGCGGATCAAGAAGCCGCTGAAGATCGTCTAGCTCGCGGGACAATGTGGATCCGGATCCACATTGTCCGCCTGAGGGACAATCTGGTGCCGGATCCAAATTGGCCCGGGTCAGGCGGTAGCGAGGAGATGCTGCAGCACGACGGGGTCGATGCGATCGCCGCCGTACCAGCGTTCCTCGAGGTTCTCGTTGCCGACCCACGCCTTGAGGGCGTCCTCGACCTCGGTGTTCCAGGGGCCGGCGGCGGCGATGTGGTTTCCTCGTGCGCGAAGCGCACCGCGAATTTTTTCGGCAACCGCGTCGTCGATCGCGATCCACTCGTCTTTCGGCGTGGTGCCGAACAGGAGCTGCTGGATGTCGTAGAGGCGCAGGAGCTCGACGCACGGGTCCGGATGGTCCTCGACGCGCAGGTCGACGAGCTGGTCGGTCGCGCCGCCGTAGCCCGCGCCCTTGCGCTTGACGAGGATCGCAGCCGACTGGCGACCGCGGCGGTCGCCGCCCGCACGGTCGCCCTCGAGCAGCACGCGCAGGAGGCGATCGGGGAACTCGGCGCCCTCGTGCTCCAGCCACGCGCGCTCCATCGTCTCGACCACCTCGGGGCCGGTGAGGATGTTGCCCTGGATCGCGTAGCCGTCGCCGGCCACGCCGCCCGCCCAGTCCATGCAGGCCGGGCCGGTGAACGTGGCCGCGTTACCCCCGGCATCGACGACGCCGAGCTGGCGGTCGTCACGGCCGTCATCGGTGGCGGTGAGCGCGTCGATCACGGCCACAGCGCGCTCGCCGGTGCGCAGGCGTGCGAGCCCATCCGGTCCGTACGCGACGTTGGCCAGCGCCTGCGTGGCGATCGCCCCCACCTCGGCCTCGACCCACGGCACGACCGCGCCGACGGCGAGGAACTTCGATGCCACGGCGACGCCGAGATCGCCCGTCTCCCGATCCCACGCGGCGATCGAGAACGTCATGGAACTACAGCGACTCGCCCGGGGCGAGCTCGTGCACCGTCACGTCGCCGAGACCCAGCTTGTCGAGCTCCTCGCGCAGCTTCGCCGGCGTGCCGGTGAGCGCGTCGAACGTGCCCCAGTGCGAGCCGAGCACGTGCTTGACGCCGAGCAGGCGCGCGGCGTGTGCAGCCTGGAACGGCCCCATCGTGAAGAGGTCGCCGATCGGCAGGATCGCGATGACGGGCTGGTAGAGCTCGCCGATCAGCGCCATGTCGCCGAACACGCCCGTGTCGCCCGCGATGTAGATGCGCTGGCCGGACTCGAGCTCGATCACGTAGCCGACCGGATCGCCGCACCACGTGCCGTCGGGCAGGCTGCTCGAGTGGAAGGCCTGGACCATCGTGACCTTGAGACCGTTCGCCTCGACGGTGCCGCCCGTGTTCATGCCGATCGTGTTCGGTGCGCCCTGCTCGCCGAGCCAGCCCGCGATCTCGTACTGCGCGATCGTCGTGGCGTTGCCGCGCTTGGCGACATCGGCCGCGTCGGCGATGTGGTCGCCATGCCCGTGCGTGACGAGCACGACGTCGGCCGACGACTCGTACGCCGACTCGGGGCACTTCGGGTTCGTGGAGAGCCACGGGTCGACCATGACGTCGACGCCACCCGGCGTCTTGATGTGCCAGGTCGCGTGGCCAAGCCAGGTGATGGTGGTGTTCTCGGGCATCGTGATCTCCTCGGCGAGCGTTCGCCGAAAGACTAGGCGCTACTTGACGATGGCGAGGAACGCCGAGGCCTGACCCGACCAGTCGAGCAGCACGCCGGGGAGGATGCCGCCGAGCAGGACGACGGCAAGGCAGATCAGGATCACCAGCGTGGCGCCGCCGAGGCCCGGCGAGGCGGGCAGGCCGACGTCGCTCTTGCGGGAGCGGTCGTACATCGAGAGGATGATGCGCAGGTAGTAGCCGAGGCCGATCACGGAGCCGATCGCGCCGATGATCGCCAGGTACGCGTACCCGTGGGTGACGGCGGAGCCGGACACGACGAACTTGCCGATGAAGCCCGCGGTGGGCGGGAAGCCGGCGAAGGCGAGCAGGAAGACGACCATCGCCATCGAGGCGAACGGCCGGCTGTAGCCCCACGCGCGCATGCCGTCGAGCGTGGCGTAGCCCTTCTCGCGCACCTGATCGCGCTCGAAGACGGCGATCACGGCGAACGCGCCCATCGCGGTGAACGCGTACGCGGCGAGGTAGAAGACGAGGCCGCGCAGGCCCTCATCGCCGTTGACGATGACGCCGATCAGGGCGTAGCCCGCGGCGCCGACGCTCGACCAGGCGATCATGCGCTTGACGTTCGTCTGGATCAGCGCGGCGATGTTGCCGCCGATGATCGTGACGACGGCGGCGATGATCAGCACCGGCGACCAGAGGTGCTCGACGCTCGGCAGCGCGTCCAGACAGACGCGAGCGAGGGCGACGAACGCGACCAGCTTGGTGGCGCCCGCCATGAAGCCGGTCACCTGCGTGGGCGCGCCCTCGTAGACGTCGGGCACCCACAGGTGGAACGGCATCGCGCCGACCTTGAAGAGCAGGCCGACGAGCACGAGCGCGGTGCCGAGCGTGACGATCGAGTCGTGCGAGCCGCCCTTGGCGAGCGAGGCCGCGACGCCGCCGTACATGAACGAGCCGGTCGCGCCGTAGAGGAACGCGGCGCCGTAGACGAGGACGATCGAGCCGATCGTGCCGAGCACGAGGTACTTGAAGCCCGCCTCGAGCGACGCGCGGCTCTTGCCGTCGAAGGCGCACAGCACGTACAGCGCGAGCGAGAACAGCTCGAGGCCGACGAACAGCGTGACGAACGACGTCGAGCCCGCGACGATGCCCATACCGGCGCAGGCGAGTAGCAGCAGGGCGGTGAACTCGGAGCCGTGCTCGCGGTAGCGCGCCCAGCCGACCGACAGCAGCAGCACGAGGACGGCCATGATCGCGACGACGATGCGCACGAGCTCGGTGAGGTCATCGACGCGGAACGCGTCGGCCATCGTCAGCACCGGCGCCTTGCCCCACGCCGAGATCGCGAAGGCGGTCGACACGACGAGCGTGCCGATGCCGAGGATCAGGCCGAGGCCGCGCTCGTAGGACTTGGCGAAGGCGGCGATGATCAGGAGCGCGAAGGCCCCGATGATCAGCACCATCTCCGGCGCGATCGCGTACCAGTCGACGGACGGGGCGTGGATCACCGGCCCGCCTCCTTGGCAGCTGCGTGGATCATCGCGGTCGAGGCCGCATCGACGCGATCCGTGAACTGGGCGGGCGCAATGCTCAGGCCGAGCAGGCACAGGACCAGCGGGAGGATGCAGACGAGGGCGCCGCGGCGGAGGTCCGGCGGATTGAGCGTGCCGACGAGCGCGCCCTCGCGCTCATGGAGCACGGCCGAGATCCAGCGGAGCATGTACATCGCGGCGAGCACGATCCCGATCGCGACGATCGCGCCGAGCCACCAGTGGTTCTCGAACGCGCCGAGCAGGATCAGGAACTCGGAGGCGAAGACGCTCGAGCCCGGGACGGCAAGCGCGGCCATGCCGACGATCAGCGCCGTCGTCGCGAGCACCGGACGGCTGCGGGCCAGGCCGCCGAGCTGCTTGAACGAGCCGGAGCCGGCCTGCGTCTCGAGCCAGCCGGCGAGCAGGAACAGCGCGGCCGAGACGAGCGCGTGGTTGACCATCTGGAACGTCGCGCCGGTCGAGCCGCGCGAGTTGAGCAGGAACACGCCGAGCACGATGAACGACATCTGCGCGATCGACGAGTACGCGACGACGCCGCGACCGTCGGGCTGGCGGAAGGCGAGGAACGCGCCGTAGAGGAAGCCGATCGCGCCGAGCGTGATGAACACCCACGCGTACTTCGCCGACTGCTCGGGGAAGAGCGGCACGAGGATCGCGAGGAACGCGAACCCGCCGGCCTTCGACGCGACGCCGGACAGCACCGCAGCGACCTCGGGCGAGGACTCGCGGTACGCGGGCAGCACCCAGCCGTGCAGCGGGAACAGCGGCGACTTGATCGCCAGCGCGAAGGCGAACGCGGCGAACACCCAGTCGTTGCCGCGGCCGATCGCGGCGGCCATCTCGAAGTTGGGGCCACCCGGCGCGGTGAAGCCGAGCCACGCGATCGAGAGCAGCATCAGCAGCGTGCCCATCGCCGTGTACGCGATCACCTGGATCATCGCGGTCTTGCGGTTGGCCCCGCCCCACGCGGCGAGCAGCACGAGCAGCGGGATCAGCATGCCCTCGAAGCCGACGTAGAAGACGACGAGGTCCTGCGCGGCGAAGACGATGATCAGGAACGCCTCGGTCATCAGCAGCAGCGCGAACGAGGCGTGCGAGCGCTCGCGACGTGCCCACATGCCGTAGCCGATCGCGCAGCAGGTGATCAGCGCGGTGATCGCGATCATCGCGAGCGAGACGCCGTTGACGGCGACGTGCCAGCGAACGCCGAGGGGGTTGATCCACGCGACGTTGTCGCCGAACTGCAGGCCGCCGAGCGGCTCGAAGCGGTAGATGAAGCCGATCACGCCGCCCGCGACGACGAGCGAGACGAGCAGCGCGAGGTAGCCCGCGATGCGCTGCCCGAATGGCAGCAGCAGGAGCACGATCGACGCGATCATCGGAACCGCGATCAGCCAGGAGACCGAGATCATCCGCCACGCACCAGCAGGTAGAGGATCAGGGCGCCGATGCCGAGGGCGATCACGAGCGCGTACATGCGCACGATGCCGTTCTCGATGACGGCGAACGAGCGGCCGAAGAACGCGGTCAGCTGGCCGAGGCCGTCGAGCGGCGCCCAGCGGAACGCCGGCGCGTCGACGTCGCGGTTGAGGAACGACGAGGCCCACTGCGCGGGCTTCTCGAACGTCCACTCGTAGAGGTCATCCCAGTAGAGGCGGCGCTCGAGCGCGCGGTGGATCAGGCGGCCGCGGCCGTTGCGGATCAGCTCGGGCGCGTCGCTCTCACGCGCGTACAGGTGGTACGCGATCGCGATGCCGACGAGGCCGACGGTGGTGCCGATGATCGTCGTGAGCCAATCCTGGCCCGCGGTCGCCTCGACCATGCCGTACGGCGAGATCGGCTCGAGCCACGAGGAGAACACGTGCGTGAGGCCCGGGATCTGCAGCAGGCCGGCGAAGGCCGCGCCGATCGAGAGGATGTAGACCGGCCAGAGCATCGTGCTCGGCCCCTCGCCGTGGTGCTCGACGGAATGCGGGATGACGCGCTCGGCGTACGGCGACATGCGGCGATGGAAGACCATGAACATCAGGCGGAACGTGTAGATGCCCGTCAGCAGCGCGCCGATCAGGCCACCGATGTACGCGATCCAGCCGATCGTCGTGTCGACGGACAGCGCGGAGCTGAGAATCGCGTCCTTCGAGAAGCCGCCGGAGAACGGGAAGATGCCGGACAGCGCGAGCGCCCCGATCATCATGCAGAAGTAGACCTTCGGCAGCTGCTTGCGCAGGCCGCCCATGTTGCGGATGTCCTGCTCGCCGTGCAGCGCGTGGATCACGAGGCCGGCGCCGAGGAACAGGAGCGCCTTGAAGAACGCGTGCGTGAAGAGGTGGAACACGCCGGACCAGTACGACATCAGGCCGACGCCGACGAACATGTACGCGATCTGGCTCATCGTCGAGAAGGCGATGATCCGCTTGATGTCCGTCTGGACGAGCGCGATCAGGCCCGCCATCAGCAGGCCGGCCACGCCGATCAGGACGATCAGGTCGAGGACCTTCGGCGCCTGGTGGAAGAGCGGGTTGAAGCGCGCGATCAGGTAGACGCCGGCGGTGACCATCGTGGCGGCGTGGATCAGGGCGCTGATCGGCGTCGGGCCCTCCATGGCGTCGGGGAGCCAGGTATGGAGCGGCAGCTGCGCGGACTTCGCGACGGCGCCGACGAGCAGGAGGAGGCACGCGATCGAGGCCTGCGTCTCGGACAGGTGCGTCGCCGTGGCGAAGATGCCGCTGTACGTGAGCGTGCCGAGGTCGACGAACAGCAGGAACGCGCCGAGCGCGATGCCGACGTCGCCGATGGCATTCATGATGAACGCCTTCTTGGCCGCCTTGATCGCCTTCGGCTTGTTGTGCCAGAAGCCGATCAGCAGGTAGGACGAGAGGCCGACGAGGCCCCAGCCGGCGAGCAGCAGCACGAGGTTCGCGCTCAGCACGAGCAGCAGCATCGAGAACACGAACAGGTTGAGGTACGCCATGAAGCGGCGCGACTGCGGATCGTCCTCCATGTACCCGATCGAGTACACGTGGATCAGGAAGCCGACGCCCGTGATGATGAGCAGCATCACGGCGGTGAGCTCGTCGAACCAGAGGTCGAGGCCGACGGAGAAGTTGCCGGCCGACAGCCACGTCCACGCGACCTGCACGACCTGGCGCTCCTCCTCCGGGCGGCTGGCGAGGATGATCGTCGCCACCGCGGCGCAGCCGAAGGCCGCGAGCATGATCAGCGAGGCGAACCAGCCTGCGCCCTTGGCGGGCAGCTTCATGCCCAGCACCGTCAGCAGCGCGACGCCGACGAGGGGCAGGGCGAGGGTGATCCAGACGAGTTCGGTCATGGCTAGCCGTTCAGCGTCCTGAGCTCGTCGGTGTCGAGGACCATCTCGCGGCGCGTCATGGCGACGACGAGGCCGAGGCCGACGACGACCTCCGCGGCGGCGATGCCCATCACGATCAGCGCGAAGACCTGCCCGTCGGAGCCGCCCACCTCGCGCGAGAACGCGACGAGCGTGAGGTTGACCGAGTTGAGCATGACCTCGAGCGACAGCAGGATGGTCAGCGGGCTGCGGCGCAGGAGCACGCCGATCAGGCCGATCGAGAAGAGGATCGCGCTGAGCGCGAGGAAGAAGGTGATCGGCACGCCCATCAGGCCCCCTCCCCCATCGAGTCCCGCGCGGCGTCGAGCACGGCGCGCGACGCCTCACGGCGGCGCTGCTCGGCCGACTCGGCCTCCTTGGCCAGGATCTCGTCGTTCGACAGGCGTCGCGGACGGCCGCCGGTGCCGAAGATGACGCCGGCGATGGCACCGAGGAAGAGGATCACGGAGACGACCTCGAACGCGAGCAGGTAGTTCGTGACGAGCGACTTGCCGATCGCGGCGGGCGAGCCGTAGTCGCCATCGACGGTGGCCCAGTCGCTGAACGACGCGCCGTACGTGACGACGATGACCTCGATCGCGATCAGCGCGCCGCCGAGCAGGCCGAGCCAGACCTGCCACGGCTTGCGGACGCCGGGACCGACCTCGCCGCGCGGGCCGACGTAGGCGATCACGAACAGGAACATGACCATCACGGCGCCGGCGTAGACGATGATCTGCGCGATCGCGACGAACTGCGCCTCGAGCAGCAGCATCAGCACCGCCAGCGAGACGAGGTTGCCGAGCAGCGCGAGCGCCGACACGAACGGGTTCTTCTGCGCGACGACCGCGACGGCCGTGGCGATCGCCGCAGCGGCGGCGAGGAAGAAGACGGCGATGTCCACTAGGCCTGCGGACCTTCCGGATCGGTCGCGGTGACGACGTCGTACATGCCGAGCACATGGTCCTCGCCCTGCGCCGGCGTGTCGTACGGATCGATCGCCTCGGACGGGGTGCGCAGCGCGGGCTTCTCGAGCAGCATGCTCTTCGTGTAGACGAGGGCCTCGCGCGAGATCTCCGACAGCTCGAAGTCGTTGCCGAGGGTGATCGCGTCGAACGGGCACGCCAGCTCGCAGTAGCCGCAGAAGATGCAGCGCGCCAGGTTGATCTCGTAGATGCGCGCGTGGCGCTCGCCGGCGGAGACGCGGTTGTCGGGCGTGTTCTCGGCCGGGACGACGCGGATGCAGTCGGACGGGCAGGCGGCGGCGCACAGCGAGCAGCCGACGCACTTCTCCAGCCCGTTGTCGTGGCGATGCAGCTGGTGCCGGCCGCGGAAGCGCGGGTAGACCGGGCGCTTGTACTCGGGGTACTGCTGCGTCACCGGCTTGTGGAAGAGGTGGCGGAACGTCGTGGAGAAGCCCTTGACCTGATCGAGCATCGTCAGCCTCCTAGCGGTACACGACGACTGCCGCGGTGAGCAGCAGGTTGAGGGTGGCCACGGGCAGCAGGACCTTCCAGCCCAGCTTCATCAGCTGATCGAAACGCACACGCGGCAGCGTGGCACGGATCCAGATGAGGACGAACAGGAAGGCGCCGATCTTGATCAGCATCCACAGCGGTCCCGGCAGGACGGGCCCCGT
>CAWUMZ010000007.1:0-26451 GCA_963923625.1 uncultured bacterium
TCGACGAGCGCCTGCGCGGCCTCGGCGCCCGCATCGAGCGCATCAGCGGCTGATCTTCGGCGCTTCTGTACGATCCTGCGGTTACCGCTGACAGGAGCTCAGAAGTGTCCAAGGAGATCATCCGCACCGACAACGCGCCCGCCCCGTTCGGCGGCGCGCCGTACAACCAGGCCGTCAAGACGGGCAACCTCGTCTTCCTGGCAGGCCAGATCCCGATGGATCCCGCCACGGGCGCCCTCGTCGAGGGTGGTGTCGTCGAGCAGACGCACAAGTGCTTCGACAACGTCGCGGCGATCCTCGAGGCCGCCGGCTCCGACCTGTCGAAGGTCATCCGCGCGCAGGTCTACATGATCGACCTCGCCGAGTTCGGTGAGATGAACGCCGTCTACTCCGAGCGCATGGCCGAGCCGTACCCGGCCCGCTCGACGTTCCAGGTCGCGGCGCTGCCCGCGGGTGCGCGCGTCGAGATCGAAGTCGTCGCGGAGGTCTAGCGGGATGGGCGCGCGCGCTGGAGGATCCGACGCGCGCGCCCTGCTCGCCGGCTCGCCCCGCATTCGCGAGGCGGTGCCCCTGATCGCCGAGGCCGCCGAGCCCGGCCAGCGTGTCGCCCTTGTCGGCGGCGTGGTCCGCGATCTGCTGCGCGGCGAGGAGCCGCACGAGGTGGACGTCGTCGTCGAGGGCGACGGCATCGCCTTCGCCGAGCGCCTCGGCGCGCTCACGTCGGCCGAGGTGCGCACGTATCCGGCCTTCGGCACGGCGACGGTGCGCTCGCGCCCGCCCGTGGATGTCGTCACGGCGCGGACCGAGACGTACGCCGAGCCGGGTGCGCTGCCCGCGATCGCGCCGGCGACGCTGGAGGAGGATCTGCGTCGTCGCGACTTCACGATCAACGCGATCGCCGCGGTCGTCGCCGGTCCCGACGCCGGCGCGCTGCTCGATCCGTTCGACGGCGCGGCTGCCGTCGCGGATCGTCGCCTGCAGCTGCTGCGCCCCGACGCCTTCGAGGAGGATGCCACGCGGCTGGTGCGCGCCGCGCGCTATGCGGCTCGGCTCGACTGCGCGCCGGACGCCACGCTCGTCCATGCCGCCAAGGCCGCGGTGCGCGGTGGGTTCGTCCAGCTGGCCGGCCAGACGCGCATGGTCGATGCGCTGCGCCTGGCCTTCGAGGAGCAGCACCCGGCGCCGGTCGTCGGTCTGCTGGCGGAGTGGGGCGTGCTCGACGCGCTCGAGCCCGGCCTCCACGCGGCACCGGCGGAGGTCGCCGCGGCGTGGAGGATCGTGGAGGACGACGCGCGCGATGCCGACCGTGTGGCGCTGGGCTTCGGCCTGCTGCTGGCCGGGGTCGACGCGGAGCGTCGCCGGGAGTGGCTCGCCGCCAGCGGCCTGGAGCGTGGCGCGATCCGCTCGGCGCTCGCGGCCGCCGATGCGGGCTCGCTGCGCGGTGCCATCGCCGGCCGCGCCGACGCCGACGTCGATGCCGCCTGTGCTTCCGTGCCGCTCGAGGCGGTGATCGCCGCCGGCGGCGACGAGGCCGCGGCCTACCTCGGGCGCCTGCGTCACATCGTCCTCGCCGTCGACGGCGTGGACGTCAAGCGGGCGACAGGCGCCGAGGGGCCGGACGTCGGCCGCATCCTGATCGACCTGCGGCGCGCCTGCATCGACGGCTCGGTCGCCGCCGATCGAGAGGCGCAGCTCGCCTGGCTCGCCGCGCGCGGCTAGCGGCCGGAGCCGGCCACGAGGCCGAAGCCGATGAACAGCACGGCGACGATCGCGGCGAACAGGCCCGCGTAGAGGAGCGGTGCCGACTTCATCAGGCGCCCGCGAGCCGCAGCAGCGTGGCGGCGATCGGATCGGTCAGGCTCGAGACGACATCGAGCAGCGGGCGGAAGAAGAAGATCATGCCCATCAGGATGATCATCCCGTACTGGTCGAGGCGGGCCCACGCCGCGTACATCTCCCGCGGCATGAACGCGCCGACGACGCGCGAGCCGTCGAGCGGCGGGATCGGGATCATGTTGAAGATCGCCAGCCAGATGTTGAGCAGGAACGCCTGGATCAGGACCTTCTGCAGCAGCGTCGGATCCGCGGTCTGGTAGATCACGTTGCCGGGGCCGACGACCACGAGGTTCGTCAGCGACATGATCAATCCGAGCACGTACGCGATCAGGATGTTGGTGAGCGGGCCGGCGATCGCGACGATCGCGAAGCCGCGCTGCGGATGGTTGAAGAACCGCGGCTGGACCGGGATCGGCTTCGCCCAGCCGAACAGGAACGTACCGCCGGAGGCGACCCAGGAGATCGCGAACATCGCGGAGCCCATCGGGTCGATGTGGCGCACGGGATTCGGGGAGAGGCGGCCGAGCATGCGCGCCGTCGGGTCGCCGAGGCGGTTGGCGACGTAGCCGTGCGCCATCTCGTGCAGCACCATCGAGACGACGAGGATCGGCAGCAGAAACGCCAGGATCTCGAGGTTGGCGGCGGAGAAGGCCGAGTCGAAGTTGCCGAACATCCACCGCAGGGTACCCCGAGCGGGGGTACCCTCACGGCATGCCGCTCGCCTGGGACAGCTTCGCCGCGTTTCCGCTTCTGCGCTGGCAGGGGCCGGAGGGCATCGTCGCGGCCTTCACGAGCCGCGTCGGCGGCGTCTCCGAGGGGCCGTTCGCCGCGCTCAACCTCGGGTTGACGACGGGCGATGATCGCGCCGCGGTGGCCGAGAACCGTCGGCGTCTATGCGCGGCCGTCGGCGTCGACCCTGCGCGCACCGTGCAGAACCACCAGGTCCACGGTGCGACAGTGCGCGTGGCCGAGCCGATGCCCGGCGGGTATCTGGATCCGCAGGGCGAGCTGCCGCAGGCCGACGCGCTGATCACGCGCGAGGCCGACCTCGGGCTCGTCGCGCTGTCGGCCGACTGCGTGCCGGTCGTCGTCGCCGCGCTCGACGGCTCGTCCGTCGCCGTCGTGCACGCCGGCTGGAAGGGCCTCGTCGCCGGCGTCATCGAGGCGACGGTCGCCGCGCTCGGTCCGGGGTCGTACGCGGCCGCGGTCGGGCCGTGCGCCGGGCCGCTCGCCTACGAGGTGGGGGAGGAGGTCGCCGTGCAGCTGCGCGAGCGGTTCGGCGATCGCACCGCGACCGGCGGCACCGCCGATCTGGCAGCGAGCGCCGGCACCGCGCTCATGCAGGCGGGCCTGTCGCCCGACGCGATCGAGATCGCGGGTCTCTGCACGATCAGCGACCCCCAGACGTTCTTCTCGTACCGCCGCGACGGCGCGACGACCGGCCGGCAGGGCGTGATCGCCTACCGTGAGGAGCCCGATGTCGAGGAATCCTGATGACGTGAAGGCGGGCGTCGCCCGCACCCGTGAGCGCATCGCCGCCGCTGCCGCGCGCGCCGGGCGCGATGCCGGCGAGATCGAGATCGTCGCCGCGGTCAAGTATCTCGCTGCCGAGGATCTGCCGCTGCTCCACGCCGCGGGCATCACGCGCGTGGGGGAGAACCGCACCGACCAGCTCGTCGCCAAGCAGGATGCGTACGGCGATCTCTTCACGTGGGACTTCATCGGCCACCTGCAGAGCCGCAAGGTGAAGGAGATCGCGGGGCGCGTGCAGCTGATCCATTCGCTCTTCACCGAGTCGACGGCGGTGCAGATCGAGAGCCGCTCGCCCGCGCCGCAGGACGTCCTGATCGAGGTCAATACCGCGGGTGACCCGGACAAGGACGGCGTCGCGCCGGGCGCGCTCGACGCGCTGCTCGAGCTGCTCGCGCCGCTGGAGAACGTCAACGTCACGGGCCTGATGACGATGCCGGCCTTCGCGGACGATCCGGAGCAGTCGCGTGCCGCCTTCGCCGCGCTGCGCGAGCTCGCCGCGGCATCTGCCGAGCGCTGGGCGGGCACCCACCGCTTCGACGCGCTGTCGATGGGCACCAGCCAGGACTTCGAGGTCGCCGTCGAGGAGGGTGCCACGCTGGTGCGCGCAGGAAGCGTGCTGCTCGCGCCGTAAACGGCATATGGCGGATGTCCGTCCGCCAGACCTCTACACTGACGCACATGTCCAGCATCTGGCACCGCACCCTCGTCTACTTCGGCCTCGCCGAGGATGAGAGCCTGTACGACGACGACTTCTCGACCGTCCACGACGATCCCGAACCGCCGTCCCGCAGCCGCTCCGCCGTCCGCCGGCTCGACCGCAAGCGCTCGACGCCGACGCCCGAGTACGACGACGCCTTCCACGAGGAGGAGACCGCGGCCGGTCGTCCGCGCCGCGGCACCGCCAGCGGCGAGATCGGCGTGCTGCGCTCCGCCCCCGAGAAGAAGTCGTCCAGCGCCGTGCGCGTGCACGTGATCGCGCCGCGCTCGTACAACGACGCGCAGCAGATCGCCGATCGCTTCAAGAACGGCGTGCCGGTGATCGTCAACCTGCAGACGTCCGAGCCCGATCTCGCCAAGCGCATGATCGACTTCAGCTCCGGCATGACGTACGCCCTCGACGGCGCGATTCAGCGCATCGCCGAGAAGGTCTTCCTGCTGACGCCCGCCAACGTCGAGGTCTCGGCGGAGGATCGCCAGCGCCTCGTCGATCAGGGCTTCTTCAACCCGAACGGGTAGCGGCCGCCGGCGCGCCCGGGTAGGGTGCCGTTGTCACACCGGGAGGAGACACCGTGACGCTGGACGAGCTGTGCGACCTGGTCGCGAAGGGCGAGATCGACACCGTCATCCTCGCGATGACCGACATGCAGGGTCGCCTGCAGGGCAAGCGCCTGGATGCGGAGGCGTTCATCGGCGACATCGCGGCGCACGGCGCCGAGGCGTGCAACTACCTGCTCGCCGTCGACATGGAGATGGCGACGCTGCCCGGCTTCGCGCTGACGAGCTGGGAGTCGGGCTACGGCGACTTCGTCCTGCGGCCCGACCTGTCGACGCTGCGGCCGATGCCGTGGCTGCAGGGCACCGCGCTCTGCATCGCCGACGTCGAGCACCATGACGGCTCGCCGGTGGTGGAGTCGCCGCGGCAGATCCTGCGCGCGCAGCTCGCCCGTCTCGGCGAGCGCGGCTGGAACGCGAAGATCGGCTCGGAGCTCGAGTTCGTGCTGTTCCGTGAGTCGTACGACTCGGCGCGCGAGAAGGGCTATCGCGATCTGAAGCCCGCCAACGCCTACAACGTCGACTACTCGATCCTCGGCACGACGATGGTCGAGGACGTCATCCGCCCGATCCGGCTCGCGATGAAGCAGTCGGGCCTGAAGGTCGAGGACTCGAAGGGCGAGTGCAACCTCGGCCAGCACGAGATCAACTTCCGCTACCAGGACGCGCTGCGGATGGCGGACGACCATGTCTTCTACAAGCTCGCCGCGAAGGAGATCGCGTACCTGCACGGCGCCGCGATCACGTTCATGGCGAAGGTCAACCAGCTCGAGGGCAACTCGTGCCACATCCACTGCTCCTTCTGGGAGGGCGACGAGCCGCTGTTCCCCGGCGAGGGCGAGGGCGGTCACTCGGCGATCTACGACCAGTACATCGCCGGCCAGGTCGAGCGCACGCACGAGCTCTCCTACTTCTTCGCGCCGAACATCAACTCGTACAAGCGCTATGCGTACGGGTCGTTCGCGCCGACGACGCTGCTGTGGGCGCGCGACAATCGCACCGCTGCGTTCCGCTCGGTCGGGCACGGCAAGGGTCTGCGGCTCGAGACGCGCATCGCGGGCGGCGACGCGAATCCGTATCTCGCCTTCTCGGCGATCATCGCGGCGGGCCTCGATGGCGTCGAGCGCCAGCTGGTCCCGGCGCCGCCGCTCGAGGGCAGCGCCTACGACGCCGACGGCCAGCGCATGCCCACGACGCTCGCGGAGGCGGTCGGCCTGCTCGACGGGAGCGCCTTCGCGCGCGCCGCGTTCGGCGATCGCGTGATCGATCACTACGTCAACAGCGGCCGCCACGAGGTGCAGGCGTTCGAGTCCGCCGTGACGGATTGGGAGATGGTGCGCTCGTTCGAGCGCAGCTGAACGCTCGCCTCCGGAGACGCGTAGCCCGATCGTGTCCGGCTCTCGCCGACCTGCGCAACCCCGACGTGCACCAGCTGAAGGTCGGACGCGCACCAGCTGCGAGCGCCTGCGCACGCGGCACGCACGAACGTCGGCTCCGGGCGCACGCGGATGCACGCAGAGAAACGCGTGCGCCGGCGAGCCGCTGACACGATGGGCCCGGGCCCATCGTGTCAGCGGGTGCGAATGCGAGCCGACCTTGATCCAGCGACCTCGTCGCTACGCTTGCGGCATGCGACCGCGCATCGGCATCACCGCGTACTGGCTCGAGGCCTCGTGGGGGCCGTGGACCGACATGCCCGCCGTGCTGGCGCCGCAGGCCTACGTCAACGCCATCCACGGCGCAGGTGGATTCCCCCTGCTGGTGCCCCCGCTGCCCGAGATGGACGGCTTCGTCGATGAGGCGCTCAACACGATCGACGGGCTGATCCTCGTCGGCGGCAGCGACGTCGGCGCGAGCACGTACGGGGCGGAGTCGCATCCCACCAACGACCCGCCGAACGAGCGGCGTGACACCGCCGAGCTCGCGCTCCTGCGCGGCGCGCTCGACCGCGACATGCCGCTTCTCGGCATCTGCCGCGGCTTCCAGCTGCTCAACATCGCCTACGGCGGCACGCTCGAGCAGCACCTGGATGACGTCGTCGACGGCGATCTGCATCGCGTCAAGCTCGGGCACTGGTCGAACCACCCGGTCGAGATCCTCGGTGGCCGCATCGCAGAGCTCGTCCCGAGCGGCACGGTCATCCACTCGCATCATCATCAGGGCATCGAGACGGTCGGCATGGGACTCGAGGTGACGGCGAAGGCGCCCGACGACACCGTCGAGGGGCTCGAGGATCCGACGAAGGCATTCGCGGTCGGCGTGCTGTGGCATCCCGAGGAGGCGCACGACGCCGCCGGCGGGCCCGTCTTCAAGGCGCTGATAGACGCGGCAGCGCAGTACGCCGCGCGCTGACCCCGCGTCGCGCGGCTGGTAGGCTCGCGCCATGCGCACCCTTCGCCTCCTGCTCCTGACCGTCGGACTGCTCGCGATCGCCGTGGTCGGCGCGGGCTGCGGCAACCTCCTCGCTTCGGGCACCGGACTCAGCTGCGTGGTGCAGAAGGATGGCGTCCCGTCGTGCTTCGGCGCGGGCGGAACGCCGAGCGAGGTCGCGCTGCCGAAGGGCTACGGAGCGGCCGACATCGCCGTCGGCGGAGGCGCGCCGAACGGCCAGACCGCCACGTGCGCAGCAGCGGGCAAGTCGGGTTCCAGCGGTGGGCAGATCTGGTGCTGGGGAGACGACACGTACGGCCAGCTCGGGCGCGGTGCGGCCGGCGCGGCAAGCGCCACGCCGGTGCGCGTGAACCTCGGATCCGGCCGTGACTCCTCGACGGTGGCCGTCGGCGGCACGAGCGCCTGCGCGGTGACGACCGATGGCTTCGTCTGCTGGGGCGACAACACCAATGGGCAGCTCGGCACCGCCACGCCGGGCATCGCCGCTCCGGCCGTGGTGGCCGGCAGCGACGCGATCGCGACGGGCAAGGGCGTGACGTCATCGCCGAACCTCGTCGCGCTCGGGCGTGCGCATGCCTGCGGCGGCGTCTCGGAGGCGATCCTCTGCTGGGGTGCGGGCACCGCCGGGCAGCTCGGCAACGGCGCGAGCGTGGACAGCTCGGCGCTGGTGAAGGTGACGCTGCCGATCGGCGTCAGCTCGCTGGCCGCCGGCGGCGATTCCACGTGCGCGTCGGGCAGCGACAAGAAGAGCACGGAGGGCGTGTGGTGCTGGGGCGCGATCGCGGGTGCGAACGCGCCGAAGCAGGTCGCGCTGCCCGACATCGTGTCTCCGAGCCGCGTGGCCGTCGGCTTCGATCGCGCCTGTGCCGTGATGTCCGACTCGACCGTCTGGTGCTGGTCGGCAACCGCGGCGCCGACGCAGGTGCGCGGCGTGAAGGCCACGCTGGTGTCCGTCGGCCAGGATCAGACGTGTGCGAGCCTGACGAACGGGCGGCTGCGCTGCTGGGGCGCGGTCTCGAGCGTCGTGCCCGGCATCGACGGCCTGCGCGCCCCGGTCGCGAAGCGCGTGCGCACGACCGGCACGGCCGCCGTTGGCTCGACGCTGACGGCGGTGACGGCCGCGTGGCCGTTCGCGGAGCGCTATCGGTACCAGTGGCAGCGTCAGGACGCCAAGGGCGAATGGCAGTCGATCCGCGGGGCGACGCGGCAGACGCTGAAGCTGCGGCCCGCGCTGGCCGGCGCCTCCGTGCGCGTCGAGGTGTCGGGCGAGAACGCCTGGACCGAGGCGGGCGCCGTGTTCTCCGAGTCGCGTGACTCGTCGGCCCGCGTCGTCGCGGGCTAGCTCCGGCGCTCCGCGAGTTCCGGCCGCTCGACGAGGAACATCACGGCCCAGTAGACGGCGAAGCCGATCGGGATGCCGGCGTACACGTCGATCAGGAAGTGCTGCTGGAGCATCACGGTGGCGGGGTAGACGAGCGCGAGCCACGCCATCAGCGGCCAGCAGACCCAGGGCAGCCGGTGCCGCAGGCGCCACAGCGCGATGATCGCCACCGTCGTCCACGCGCAGTGCGCGCTCGGGAACCCGTTGAACGGCAGGTCGTTGCCCCAGACCATCCGGATCAGCCAGCCGTCGAATCCCGCAGGCGGGGTCGCGGTGCGCGGCACGTTCGTCTGGAACAGGAAGTACCCGAGGTCGAGCACGAGCTGGCTGGCGACGAGCGCGAGCGTGACGGTCGCGAACTGCCGCAGCGAGCCGAAGCGCAGCGCGAGCGCCGGCACGACGATCGGCCCGAGCACCAGGTACGTGACGTACGGCAGGGCGAGCAGTGGCACGAACGGCATCGAGGCGTCGAGCCAGCTCTTGAGCACGAACGTCTGATACGCGCCAGCGCCTGTGAGCGGCTGCACCAGCGCGTGCGTCGCCGGATCCCATGCGTAGTACGCGGGCCAGCGGTCCGGGCCGGGGATGGCGTTGAGCAGCGTGTAGGAGTAGAAGGCCAGAGCCACGAGGGTGTACAGGCCGACCACGAGGATCCAGTCCCGCCGCGTCACGCCCGCATGGTGGCAGGCGGGATCCCCGCCACGCGAGCTACGTGGTCGTGCCGGTGCCCGACGTCGGAAGGCCATCGGGCACCTCCCAGTCGGCGCGGGCGTCCCACCAGATGTGGCCGACGGACTGCATCCCGGACGGCTCGTCGATCGTGCCTGCGCTGATCGCCGTGTAGTCGCGGTCGGGCGCCTTCCAGAACAGCGACGAGCCGCAGTGGCGGCAGAAACCGCGCGTCGCGTTGGTCGTGCTGGCCGGGCTCTCGATCCATGTCAGGCCGTCGTCGGACAGGAGCTCGAGGTGGTCGTCGGGACTCGCGGTGTACGCGCCGGCGCTGCCGTGGCTCTTGCGGCACTCGCCGCAGTGGCACGTCGTCACGTCGCGCAGCGGGCCGTTGACGCGGTACCGCACGCCGCCGCAGAGGCAGCCGCCCTCATGGGATTCGCTCATGTCCCGATCATAGGCGCGGGTACACTGCCCGCATGGCTGAAGGCACCCTTGGACTGATCGGCGCCGGCCGGCTTGCGAGCGCGCTCGTGGCCGGGTGGGTCGGGGCGGATGCGGCGAACGCCGGCCGCATCATCGCGACCGACCGCGTGGAGGGCGTCGCCGAGGCGCTCGCCGCGCAGCACGGCATCGGCGTGCGCGCCACGCCGGCCGAGGTCGCCGCTGAGGCCGATCTGGTGATCCTGCTCGTCAAGCCGCAGGACATCGCCGCCGCGGCCCGCGAGGTCGCGACGACGCTGCGCCCCGGCGCGTGTGTGGCGTCGGCCGCCGCCGGCGTCGAGCTGGCGACGATCCGCGCCGAGCTCGCCGAGGGCACGCCGACCGCGCGCTTCATGCCGAACATCCCGGTGGCCGTGGGCGGCGGCGTGTCCGGCGTCTGCGGCGACGCGGCCGCGACCGCGCTGCTGACGCCGTGGCTCGAGGAGGTCGGCACCGCCGTCGCGACGGACGAGGCGATGTTCGACGCGGTCACCGCGATCTCGGGCTCCGGTCCCGGCATGCTCGCCTACGTGATCGAGGCGTTCGAGGAGGCCGCGAAGGCCGTCGGCTTCGACGATGCCGACGCGACGCGCCTGGCCGTGATGACCTTCGCCGGCACGGGGCGCTATCTGGCCGAGACGGGGGAGAGCGCCACGGCGCTGCGCGAGCGCGTCACCTCGCCCGGCGGCACGACGGCGGCCGGTATCGCCGCGCTCGAGGCAGCGGGTCTGCCCGAGGCGATGCGCAGCGCCGCCCTCGCCGCGCGCGACCGCGGCACGGAGCTGCGGAGCGCCTGATGGCCTTCGACCGCGCCCTCCTCGCGACGTTCATCAGCTCGCTGACGCTGGTCTACACGCTGATGATCGTGGCCTACGCGCTGCAGACGTTCGTGCCGGTCGGCTACTCGGCGCCGGTGATGGCGGTGCGGCGATTCCTCGATGACACGGTCGCGCCGTACCTGCTGCTGTTCCGGCGCTTCATCCGACCGGTCGGTCCGCTCGATCTGTCGGCGATGGTCGCGCTGTTCGCGCTCTGGATCGTCTCCGAGCTCGTCCAGAGCCTCATCGCCGGGTAGCGCCGGGACGCCGCGCCGCGGATCGCTCCGCGACGCGACGCCCGTGCGGTGCTACTGCCCGATGACGGAGATGCGCAGGCCGCGCCACGGGTTGATGCTGTACCCGGGGATGGTCTGCGGCGTGACGCCCACGGCGGAGAGCCACATCTGGTACTCCGGCGCCGTCACGACGCCGCCGTGCCAGCGGCGCCACACGATCTTGGCGTTCTTCAGCGGCGGCGGGGGCGCGATCGTGTCGGTGATCTCGACGGTGTTGCCGCCCTGGTCGAGCGTGCCCCACGGCGAGCGCGTGAGCGCCTGGCCGACGGTGCTGAGGTTGCCGATGTAGTCGGCCGACAGCGCCTTGAAGGGCGTGATCAGGCACTGCGCGGCGGTGAACTGCGCGGCGCACCAGTACGGGGCAATGCCCGCGGCCTTGTCAGCGGCCGAGGTGTACGACGCGATCGGCTGGGTGCCGGCGTTCGTCACATCGCCCGTCGTCGGGTTGAGGATCGTCGCCGTGGGCGGCGTCGTCGGACACTGCGTGGGCGAGTTCTCCGACGGCACGGGCGAGGCCGGGCAGTTGACGAACGTGCCCGGGTTGGTTGGGTAGTCCCAGTACGAGAACTGCCCGCCGCCCTTGGGGTCGAAGTACGCGGCCTTGATCCACTCGTCCTGGCTGGTCACCGCGAAGCCGCTCGTCAGGTTGCGCGTGGCCCGCAGGTTGTCCAGCGTGTACATGCCGGTCTCGGTGATCGGCGAGAGTCGCACGGTGTACGTGGTCGTCTGCAGCTGCGCGCCGGAGACGGTGGTGACCGTGCTGGTCTTGACGGACAGCTTGTGGCCATTCTGCAGCGAGTTGATGAACCGCGCCGAGCGGATGAAGTCCGCGAAGTTGAACGGCTTGTTCGCCCAGGCCGCCGAGGCGACGCTGTAGTGGCGACCGCGCGGAGCCTTCGCGGTGCGGTTGATCGAGCCGTACAGCGGCCACACCTGCGAGCCGTTCGGCGCCGCCCACAGGTGGTGCCGGTTGCGGCCGAACGGATCGACCGTGTTGAGGAACGTCGTCCACTGGGCGACGGTCACCTCGGTCTCGCCGACGTTGTACGTGTACGGCACCGAGCCGACCTCCATGCACGACGTCTCGGAGACGGCCTGCACGCCGACGCCGGGCTGCGGGGGCAGCTTGCTGACGATCGGCAGCGCCGCCAGGCACGAAGCCTGGTCGCCGTAGGCGGCGTTGTAGAAGGGGATGATCCAGACGCCGGCGTTGTTCGGCGACGAGACGGTGACCGTGCTGAGCGAGACGACGTTCGCGCGGCTGCCCGAGGGCGGTGTGATGCGCGAGATCGAGTTCGACAGCGTGTTGGCGGAGAACAGGTCGCCCGTCGCGTCGATCGCGAGGCCGACGGGGCGCCGGCCGGTGGTGCCGATCACGCGCGATGCGCCCTTGGGCGTGATGCGCGAGATGCTGGCCGAGCCGTTGTTCGTCGTGTAGACGTTGCCTCCCGCGTCGACGGCGATGCCGATCGGGCGGCGGCCGGTGTGGCCGATGATCGTCGAGGTGCCGCTCGGCGTGATCTTCGAGACGTTGCGGGTGTTCCAGTTCGCGGTGTAGACATTGCCCTGGCCGTCCATCGCGATGGCCTGCGGCCAGCCGCCGGTGGTGCCGAGCTGGCTGGCGACGCCGGCCGGGGTGATCTTGGTGACGTCATTCGTCTTCTCGTTCGCGGTGTAGACGTTGCCCTGGCCGTCGACGAGGATGCCGAGCGGGTGCGTGCCCGTCGCGGCGAGCGTCGTCGAGACGCCGGCCGGCGTGATCTTGGTCACGTTGCTCGACAGGTAGTTGGCGGTGTAGACGTTGCCGGCGCTGTCGACGGCGATGTCCATCGGCTGGTTCCCGGTCGTGCCGAGGATGCTGGAGACGCCGGCGGGCGTGATCTTCGTGACCGAGTCGGCCGCGGAGTTGGCGGTGTAGACGTTGCCGGCCGCGTCGACGGCGATGCCGATCGGCCCCTTGCCCGTCGTGCCGAGCGTGGTGGTGGTGCCGGCGGAGGTCGCCTTCGTCACCGTGCCCGCGTTCGTGTTGGCGGTGTAGACGCTGCCCGCGGCATCGACCGCGATGCCGCTCGGGCCCTTGCCCGTCGATGCGAAGGTGTGTCCCGGCGTGGGCGCGGCAGCCGTGGCGGCCGCGGCGAAGACGAGGGATGCGAGCAGGGCGAGGGTGAGCGGAATTCCGCTTCTGACGACGTGAGGCATTCGCGCAGGATCACCCAGATTCCGGTTCTTTGCAATTCGGAGGCGACAATCGGGGGGATTCCCCGCTGCGCCGGCGCGGATGCGCGGATGTAAGCGTTTGGCAACAGCCGGGAGGAGTCGCCGTCGTGGTGCCGTAGAGCGCCGCATGGCCATCACTCCCGCAGAGATCCGGCACACCCCGCTTCGTCGCGGGCTGTTCGGCTACAAGCGCCCCGATGTGGACGACATGCTCGACGAGGTCGTCGACGCGTATCAGGAGCTCTGGCAGGAGCGTGTCGACCTGCGCGACCAGGTCGAGGAGATGCAGGCCGAGGTGAAGCGCGTCCGTGACATGGAGGATCTCCTGCGCCGCACGCTGGTGAGCGCGGAGAAGAACGCCGCGGATCAGAAGGAGGCCGCTCGCAAGGAGGCCGCGCAGATCGTGCGCGAGGCCGAGCAGGAGGCTCGAGAGATCCTGGGCGAGGCGCATCACCAGCGCGCTGCCGTCTGGCGCGACACGCAGGGCATCGAGCAGCGGGGCCGCGAGCTGCAGGCGCGGTACCGCGCATTCCTGCAGACGGCCGAGGCCGTCCTCGACGAGGTCGAGACGGGGGACGAGCAGAGCGAGCGCACGGAGGAGCACGAGCTCTTCCGCGAGGAGATCACGCTCCACTGAGCGCCGCCGTGCCGCGTGCACGGCGCTACGGTTCGGACATGGATGCCGATACCGCCACGACCGCACTGACCGCCGAGCGCGACCGCCTGCTCCACGACCTCGCGCAGCTCCGCGGCGAGCTCGTCGACCCGGGGCGCGATAGCGCCGAGCGCCTCGGCGCGGGCTCCGACGACTCCGTCGAGACGCTCACGAACGAGCTCGACGAGGGCATGGAGGAGGATCTCCAGGCGAGCCTCGACGAGGTCGAGGCTGCGCTGCAGCGCGTCGCCGATGGCACCTACGGCATTTGCGTCGACTGCGGCCAGCCGATTCCGGAGAAGCGCCTCGAGGCGCTCCCCGCCAGCGCCCGCTGCATGGAGTGCCAGAGCAAGTCGGAGCGCCGCTAGGCGCATGTCGGCGCTGCCGACGACCCCTGCGGCCGATCCCTCGAGGCCGAAGCGCCAGCCGGCCGACGCGCTCCACTGGACCGCCTTCGCGGTGATCTTCCTCGTCACGGTCGCCGCCGATCAGGTGACGAAGAAGATCGCGCGTGACTCGTTCACGCCGAACAATCCGACCGAGGTCCTGCCGTTCTTCCACTTCACGAACACGTGGAACACGGGCATCGCGTTCGGGCAGTTCCGCGACAACCAGATCATCGTGATCGTGCTGTCGATCGTCGCGATCGCGTGGATGCTCGTCTACTTCGCGCGCTCGGGCGGCCGCTCGCCGCTCCTGCCCGTCTCGATCGGCCTGCTGGCCGGCGGCGCGGCCTCGAATCTCTTCGATCGCCTCACGCAGGGGCACGTCACGGACTTCCTCGAGCTCTCGCACTTCCCGGTCTTCAATCTCGCCGACGCGGCGATCACGGTGGGCGTCGTCCTGCTGCTGATCACGCTGCTGTCAGGCGAGCGCCAGCAGCGGGCATGATCGAGGTCGTCGTCGACGCCGAGCACGCCGGCGCGCGGCTCGATCAGATCGTCCACGAGGCCGTGCCGGGGCTGTCGCGCTCGGCCGCGCAGCGGCTCGTCGATGACGGCGACGTCACGGTCGACGGCGAGGCGCGGTCGCGCAGCACGCGGGTGCAGCGCGGCCAGGTCGTCGTGATCGATCAGCCGGAGGCGGAGGAGGTCGTGCAGGAGGTGCCCGAGGTCCTCGAGCCGACGATCCTGCATGAGGACGAGCGGCTCGTCGTGGTGGACAAGCCGATCGGCCTCGTCACGCACGCCTCGCCGGGCTCGCCCGGCCCATCGCTCGCGAGTCTGCTCGCCGCGCGCGGCCTGGCGGCTGGGGGCGAGGAGGATCGCCCGGGCATCGTCCATCGGCTCGACAAGGAGACCTCGGGGCTGCTCGTCGTGGCGCGTGACGAGGAGACGCTCGACGCGCTGCAGCGGATGATGCGTGCGCGGGAGATCGAGCGCGAGTACGTCGCCCTCGTCCACGGTCGCCCGCCGAGCATCGCGGGGCGCATCGAGGCGCCGATCGGCCGCGACCCGCAGAACCGCACGCGTCGTGCGATCGACGGCGTCGGCGCGCGCCCGGCGATCACGCACTTCGAGCTGCGCGAGGCCTTCCCCGACTACACGCTTGAGGCGGTGCACCTCGAGACGGGCCGTACGCACCAGATCCGCGTCCACTTCGCCGCCATCGGGCATCCCGTCGTCGGCGACCCGGTGTACGGCAACTCGTCGGGCGAGATGCTCGGCATGGAGCACCAGGCGCTGCACGCGCATCGGCTGGCCTTCGATCACCCGTCGACGGGCGCGCGCATCGAGCTCACCTCACCGCTGCCGACCGCGTTTCAGGCGGCGCTCGACCGCCTGCGCGGCGAGGCTGCGGCGCCGCGCGACTAGCCGGTTACCGGCTTCGGCGGCTCCGTCGCGCGCGGCAGATGCAGGCGCACCATCTGACGTGTTGTCGCGGCGGCGACGCCGGCACGAGCCGTGTGGATGGTGATTGCTGTGGTGATGTGCGCGGAGGTGAGTCCGACGAGCATGCCGGTACGCAGTCTGACGACGATGGTCTTGCGCGTCCCCGGCTTCACGGTGGTGGCGGGGACGAGGCCGAGCACGACGGCTCGGCGTACTGTCGAGAGCGCGATGGCGCCGCGCATGTGACACGTCGGGCCGCCAGCGGGGCAGGCGAGCGTCAGAGGCATCGTTCCGTCGGGGCCGACGGGGATGCCAGTTGTGCGGAGCATCTTGCGCACGACGACAGGCGCTTTGATCTTCGGGATCGTGGCGGTCGCAGGCGTTGTCGGTGCCTTCGGCGTGGTTGCGGGTGTTTCGGGAGTTGCGGGAGCGCTGGGCGTGACCGCGGTACTCGGCGCGGACGCGTCGCCCGTTGACACCCCGTTGCGGGCGACGACGGTGAATGTGTAGGCCGTGCCATTCGCAAGGCCGGTGATTGTGCAGGTCGTGGTGGCCGAGGTGCACGTGGCGCCGCCCGGTGCGGCCGTCACCGTGTACTCGGTGATCGCGCTGCCGCCGTCGCTGGTCGGTGCCGTCCAGCGCACCGCAGCCTGCGCGTCGCCCGCAGTTCCCGTCGCAGCCGTGGGCGTGCCCGGACCGGTTGGCGGAGCAGACCAGATCGATTCCCCCGAGGTGGCAGATACGGCGCCTATCCTCGTCTGTGTGTTGCCGTTCACGGCCTTGAAGCCGTATCCGCCGAAGTACACGTTGGCCCCGCTGGGTGCGACCGCCTTGACGGTGCGGGTCTGGCCGGTCATGGCAGTCAGGGTCGGAGCCCAGTCCGACACCGCCGAACCATCGGCGAGGAGCGCGGCGATGCCACCGCGCGAAGCGCTCTGGGTGCCGATCGTCCCGAACTGCCCGCCGACGTACGTCCGGAGACCTTCGACCGCGAACGCGTAGACGGGTCCGCTGCCGTTCGGATCCCAGGTGCTGACCGTGCCGTCGGTTCCGATCGCGGCGAGGCGGTTGCGCGTGGAGGTGCCGACGCTGTTCGCGCCGTAGAAGATACCGCCGACGAAGATCGAGCTGCCACTCGTCGTGACCGCGTAGACGGGGTTGGAAGCGCCGGGATTCCATCCCGTGCTCACCGTGCCGTCGGTGCCGATCGCCGCCAGGCGATTGCGCGTGTAGGTCCCGCCGATGCTGTTCGCGCCGTTGAAGTTGCCGCCGACATACACCGTGCTGCCGGCTATCGCGATTGCGTTGACGGTGTTGTCGGCATTGGGGTTCCAGCTGCCGACCGTGCCATCCGTCCCGATCGCGGCCAGGTGGTTACGGGTGGAGGAGCCGATGCTGTTCGCGCCCGTGAAGTCGCCTCCCACGTAGACCGTGCTGCCGGCGATCGCGATGGCTCGGATGGTGTCGCTCGCGCCTGGGTTCCAGCTGGCGAGCACGCCGTTGATGTCGAACGCCGCAAGGCGGTTGCGCGTGTTCCCGCCGATCGCGGTGAAGTCGCCGCCGGCGTAGACCAGGGTGCCGTCGAACGTCATGGCCTCGACGGGACCGTTAGCGCCCGGATTCCAAGATGTGGCGGCGCCCGCGGCGTCGATCTGCATCAGGTTCTTGCGGATGGCGCCGCCGATCGTCTCGAACGTGCCGCCGGCGTAGATGGTGTCGCCGCTGACCGCGATGGCGTTGACGGTGCCGCTGGGATTCGGCTCCCAGGCTGTCGCGCTTCCGTTCTGGTCGATGGCCGCGAGGAAACTGCGCTGCGCACCGCCGATCGTGTTCGCGGCGGAGTTCGGATTGAAGGTGCCGCCGACGTAGGTCGTGGTGCCGTCGACTGCGATGGCGTAGACGTATTGGAGGTTCGTGGAGACATTCGGATCCCACGTGCCGAGCGTGCCGTCGGTGCCGATCGCGGCGAGGCGGTTGCGTGTGGTGCCGCCGATGGTGGCGAACTTGCCGCCCGCGTAGACCGTGGTGCCGCTGATGGCCAGGGCGTAGACGGAATCGCTGGCGTTGGGATTCCAGGTGTCGAGCGTGCCGTCGGTGCCGATCGCGGCGAGACGGCGGCGCGTGACGCCGCCGATGGACGTGAAGTCCCCGCCGACGTAGACGGTGGTGCCCTTGACGGCGATGGCGTTGACGCCGACGGTGGCGTTCGGGTCCCACGCGGCGAGTGTGCCGTCGGTGCCGATTGCGGCGAGGCGGTTGCGTGTGGTGCCGCCGATTGTGGTGAAGGTGCCGCCCACGTAGACCTTGCTGCCGCTGACTGCGATGGCGCCGACGGTGCCGTTGGCGTTCGGGTTCCAGCTGCCGAGCGTGCCGTCGGTGCCGATCGCGGCGAGGCGGTTGCGCGATGTGCCGCCGATCGTGGTGAAGTTGCCACCCACGTAGATCATGCCGTCGCTGACGGCGATCGCATTCACGGAGCCGTTTGTCGTCGGCGTCCAGGCCGCGTCGACACTGCCGTCCGCGTTGAGGTGCGCGAGATTCGCGACGGTGGTCTCGCCGGCGTCCGCGCAGTCGCCATCGGCGTTGCCGCCGAGACAGGTGAAGACGCCACCGATGTAGAAGCCGCCGCTGCCGTCGTCGACGACGGCGCTGATGTTGCCGCTGCCGTCCGCGCCCACCGTCGGGAACGATCCGTCGACGCTGCCGTCGGTCGAGATGCCCGCGCCGCCGCCCGAGGCGAATGGCCGGTACGCGGAGAAGTCGCCGCCGACGTACACGCTGTCCGCGGGACCGGGGATGATCGCATTCACCGTTGCGGAGCCGTCGCCGGCGATGCCGTCCTGGATGAACATACCCTGGCTCGCCTGCGCGATCCCGGGCGTCACCGACGCGGTGAGGACCGCGAGAAGTGCGATCAGATGGCGACAGGTGCGGAGCATGGACGACGCAGACGCTGACCTCGAGGTCACGGCTGTAGCCGCAGTTTTAGCAGGCAGGCAGGAGCGCGCGCACGGCAGATTGCCCGACCGTCAGTGTGCTTACGGTGCGCCGCTAGCCGGTGACACTGTCGCGGGTGCGCTGCGCTTCGGCAGCCGCAGCCGCACGTGCTGGCGCGTGACGGTGGCGTGCCCGTCGCGGACGGTACGGAGGCTCACGGCTGAGCGTATGTGGTGTCCTCCCCTGGACGCGCGGCACCCCTGATCGCACGAGATGGACGCTGCGCTCCTGATCGCACGTGATGCGCCCTGCGCCCCCGAGCGCGCGTGATTGCTAGGTTTCCCCGCGAACCCACTCCCCCGCTGGGGCGTGGTCGACTGAGCGGTGCCGGCGATTGCCGGTCTCAGCGACTGCCAGCGGGCGCTCGACCCACCTCAACCCAATCTCAGGAGTCACCCACATGCCCGCAGTCACCATGCGCGAACTGCTCGAGGCCGGAGTCCACTTCGGCCATCAGACCCGCCGCTGGAACCCCAAGATGCGCCGCTTCATCTTCGGTGAGCGCGGTGGCATCTACGTCATCGACCTGCAGAAGACCGTCGTGCTCGCCAACGAGGCGCACGAGATGGTCCGCGACATCGCCGCGAGCGGTGGCACCGTGCTGTTCGTCGGCACGAAGAAGCAGGCCCGCGAGGCGATCAAGTCGCAGGCGGAGCGCTCGGGCATGCCGTACGTCAACCATCGCTGGCTCGGCGGTCTGCTCACGAACTTCCGCACGATCACGGATCGCATCAACCGCCTCCATGATCTGCGCCGCCTGCTCGCCGACGGCCAGCTCGACCTGCTGCCCGCCAAGGAGCGCCTCGTGCGCCTGCACGAGCTCGACAAGCTCGAGACGAACCTCTCCGGCGTGGCCAACATGCAGAAGCTGCCGAGCGCGATCTTCGTGATCGACCTCAATGCGGAGCAGCTCGCGGTGCGCGAGGCCAAGCGCCTGCACATCCCGCTGATCGGCCTGGTCGACACGAACTGCGATCCGGACGAGGTCGACCTCGCGATCCCGGGCAACGACGACGCGATCCGCTCGAACGACCTGATCGCCCGCGTCATCGCCGACGGCGTGATCGAAGGTCGCAAGCACCTGCCGTCCGCGGTCGAGGGGCTCAGCTCCGAGGAGGCCGCCGCCGTCGAGGAGGCCGTCGCCGAGATCCTCGAGGCCGCTGAGGTCGCCGAGGCCGTCGCCGAGGTCGCCGTGGCCGAGGCCATCGTCGCCGAGGCCGTCGCCGAGGCCGCCGTCGCCGATCCGGACATCCCGGTCGAGGTGGCCGCCGAGGCCGTCGCCGACGCCATCGTCGCCGAGGACGTGGCGGAGGAGGCCGTCGCCGAGGCGATCGTCGCCGAGGAGATCGCCGAGGTCGTCGTGGAGGCGATCGAGGAAGCCGCCGAGGCCGCCGAAGAGAACCCCACCGCGTAAGCGGATCCTGAACCTGATCACCGCGGCGCAAGCCGAGAAGGACCGAGAACCATGAGCGATTACAAGCCGAGTGCCGCCGACGTCAAGGTGCTCCGCGACCAGACGGGCGCGGGCATGATGGAGGTCCGCGACGCCCTCGTCGAGGCGGCGGGCGACATGGACGCCGCCAAGAAGGTGCTGCGCGAGAAGGGCCTCGCGAAGGCCGCCAAGCGCGGTGGCCGCGCCACCAGCGAGGGCAAGGTCGCCTCGTACATCCACGGCGGCGGCGTCAAGGGCGTCCTCGTCGAGGTCGGCTGCGAGACGGACTTCGTCGCGAACACCGAGAAGTTCGGCGAGTTCGTCAAGGACATGTGCCTGCAGATCGTCTCGATGGACGGCACGCGCTTCATCTCCGAGGCCGACGTGCCGGAGGAGGCCAAGGAGGCCGAGCTGGAGATCTTCCGCTCGCAGGCCGCCGACAAGCCGGCCGACGTGCAGGTGAAGATCGCCGAGGGCAAGCTGCGCAAGTGGTACGAGGAGGTCTGCCTCCTCAACCAGCCGTACTTCCGCGACGAGGACCTCACCGTCGAGCAGCATCGGGCCGCGCTGTCGTCCGAGATGGGTGAGAACATCGAGATCAAGCGCTTCGCGAGCTACACCCTCGGCCAGGAGTAGGACCCATGACAAGCACGCCGTTCAGCCGCGTTCTCCTCAAGCTCTCCGGGGAGTCGCTGATGGGCGATGCGGGCTATGGCATGGACCCCTCGCGCATCGCTGAGATCGCGTATGCGATCCAGCAGGTGCGCGAGGAGGGTGTCGAGGTGGCGATCGTCGTCGGCGGCGGCAACATCTTCCGCGGCATGGCCGAGTCGGCCAAGGGGATGGATCGCGCGTCGGCCGACTACGCGGGCATGCTCGCGACGGTGCTCAACGCGATCGCGGTGCAGGATGCGTGCGAGCGCATCGGCGTCTACACGCGCATCCTCAGCGCGCTCGACATCCAGGAGGTGTCGGAGCCGTACATCCGGCGCCGCGCGATCCGCCATCTGGAGAAGGGCCGCGTCGTGATCTTCGCGGGTGGCACGGGCAATCCGTACTTCACGACCGATACGGCCTCGGCGCTGCGCGCATGCGAGATCGGCGCGCAGACGATCCTGATGGGCAAGAACGGGGTGGAGGGCGTTCTCGACGACGATCCGCGCGTCAACCCCGACGCCAAGCTGATCACCGAGCTGACGCACCTCGAGGCGATCGAGCGCGGGCTCAAGGTGATGGACACGACGGCGCTGTCGCTCTGCATGGAGAACGACATGCCGATCCGCGTGTTCAACGTCAACGACGCCGAGAACATCGTCCGTGTCGTGCGCGGCGAGCAGATCGGCACCCTCGTCGCGAGCGGCGCGCGCGTTGCGCCCGTCGCGCCGAAGGAACCGCGCGGAGCGTAGGCCCGGATGGCGCGCAAGGAGTCCGAGGCCGATCGCGAGGTGCGGCGCAAGGTCGCGCAGGCGCAGATCCGCCAGTTCCCCGACCCCGTGCTGAAGAGCGAGACGAAGCCCGTCGAGGTGTTCGACGACGAGCTGAAGGCGCTGCTCGCGCGCATGCACGAGATCGGCGAGGACGCCGTCGGCGCGGGCCTCGCGGCGCCGCAGATCGGTCTCCTCCGCAAGATCGCGGTGATCAGCTTCACCGACGACGAGTGGATCTCCATGGTCAATCCCGAGATCGTCGAGTACTCCGACGAGACCGAGGTCGGCGGCGAGGGCTGCCTGTCGCTCGAGGTCCTGCTGCGCGAGCATCACTCCGTGCCGGTCGATCGAAGCATCCGCATCCGCGTGCGCTGGCAGGACGAGGACGGCAACTGGCACGAGGACGAGTTCGTCGACATGCCGGCGCGCATCGTCCAGCACGAGGTCGATCACCTCAACGGCATCCTCACGATCGACCGCGCCGAGCCCGAGGCCCGGCGCGAGGCGCTGAAGATCCTGCGGGAGAGGCTCAGCTGATCGCGCGCGCGCCGTTCGCGGGGACGTCCGCGTTCGGGGCCGAGGTGCTGCGCGGCCTGCTCGACGCGGGCGTGGAGGTGCCGGTGGTCCTGAGCCAGCCCGACCGTCCGGCCGGGCGCAGGCGCGTGCTCACGCCGCCGCCCGTTGCCGCGCTGGCGACGGAGCTCGGCCTCCCGCTCGTGCAGCCGGAGCGCGCGATCGATGCCATGCCCGCGCTGCGGGACTGCGCGCCGACGTCGATCGCCATCTGCGCCTACGGCCAGCTCCTGCCCGCGGAGCTCCTCGCGCTCTGCCCGTGGCTCAACCTGCATCCGTCGCACCTGCCGCGCTGGCGCGGCGCCGCGCCGATCGAGCGCGCGCTGATGGCCGGCGACGACACGACGGCGGTGGCGATCATGGAGACCGAGCTCGGTCTCGATGAGGGGCCGGTCGTCTCGCTCGACGAGATCGCGCTGACGACCGACTCCGATGCGGCCGACGTGGAGGCCGAGGCCCTGCGCCTCGGCGTGCCCGCGCTCGTTCGTGCCATCGTCGCAGCTGCGGACGGGACGCTCGCGTCGGACCCGCAGGCGACCGAGGGCATCACCTACGCGCGCAAGCTCGAGCGCGAGGATCGGCTGATCGACCCCGCTGCGCACGGGGTGGAGCTCACGGCCAACCGCATCCGCGGCCTGCGTCCGCACATCGGCGCGCTGCTGGCGCTCGACGACGAGACGTTCACGATCTGGCGCGCCCGGACCACCGCCGAGACCGTCGTCCCCGCCGCGGTCGTCGTCGATGGCGAACGACTCCTGGTCGGTCTGGCCGACGGCGCGCTCGAGATCACCGAGCTGCAGACGGCGGGCAAGCGCGCGCTGACGACGCCGGAGTGGCTGCGCGGCCGCCGCTCGCCGCCGACGCGGGCGACGCGACCCGCATGAGCCAGCGCGATCCCGCCCGCGCCGTCGCGCTCGACGTCCTGCTGCGCCAGGAGAAGGAGGAGGCATGGGTCGATCGCGCGTTCAGCGCCGAGGCCGCCCGTGCGCGACTCGACCCGCGCGACCGCGGCCTCGCGGCGCAGCTGACGAACGGCACCGTCAAGGCGCAGCGTCTGCTCGACGCCTGCGTGCTCGCGCTCGCCGATCGCGATCCGGCGAAGCTCGACCCGACGACGCGCTGCATCGTGCGACTCGGCGCGTACCAGCTGCTCCTGCTCGATCGGATCCCGCCGCACGCGGCCGTCTCGACAGCGGTCGATCTCGCGACGAAGCGCCGCGGCAAGGGCGGAGCGGGCCTCGTCAACGCCCTGCTGCGTCGCGTCGCCGACGGCGGGGTCGACTGGCTCGCCGCCCTGCCGGATGAGACGGTGCAGGATGCCGCGCTGCTGCGCTCGTATCCCGACTGGATCGCGGAGCTGTGGGAGCGGGCGTACGGGCTCGAGGCGGCCAGGGGGCTGATGGACGCTGGCAACGCCACGCCCGAGGTCGCGTTCCGCGTCTCGGCGCTGCGCGCTGGCGCGGACGAGCGCGTCGCGGAGGAGTTCGCGCGCCTCGACTGCGCGCTGCGCCCCGACGACGAGGTGCCGAGCGCGTGCGTGGTCGAGGGCTCCGTCGACATCGCCGCGACCGCCGCCTTCGCGAGCGGCGATCTGATCCCGATGAGCCGCAGCGCCCAGCGCATCGCGCCCTTCCTCGGCCCGGAGCCGGGCATGCGCGTGCTCGACGCCTGCGCTGCGCCAGGCGGGAAGTCGGGCCACATCGCCGACCTGCTCGGCGGCGGGCAGGGCCTGACCTGCGTCGAGCGGGATCCCGGTCGGGCCCGCGCCCTCGCCGAGACGCTTGCGCGGCAGGGCGTCGACGGCTGCGATCTGCTGCCGATCGACGTCTTCCAGCTGCCCGCCGATCGCACGGGCTACGACCGCATCCTCGTCGACGCCCCGTGCACGGGTCTCGGCACGATCGGCTCGCGCCCCGACGTGCGCTGGCGCCGCCAGCCCGCCGAGGTCGACAGCCTCGCGGCGCTCCAGCGCGGCATGGTCGACTTCCTCGTCCCGCGACTCGCTCCGGGCGGCGTGCTGGTCCTCAGCCTCTGCACCCTCGGCACCGCCGAGTCGCGCTCCGCCGACGACCACCCGATCGATGCCCGCCTCGAGCTGCGACCCGACCAGGGCAGCGGCGAGGGCTTCGTGGCCGTGCGCCTCAAGTCCGCCTGACGGTCCGGCTCCGCACGGGTCCGGCGGCGGTACCGCGCGCGGGGTGGCATGATCCGCCCATGGCGAACGACGCGTGGATCACCGAGTTCCAGGTCTGCCCCTCGATCCTGGCCGCCGACTTCGGCGCCTTCCGGGAGCAGGTGGTCGAGCTGATGGACGCGGGTGCGCGGACGTTCCACGTCGACGTCATGGACGGGCACTTCGTCCCGGTCATCACCTTCGGGCATGAGGTCGTCGAGGCGATCGCCGGCGAGGTGCACGCCCGCGGCGGTGCGCTCGCGGTGCACATGATGGTGCAGGAGCCCGAGCGCTTCGCCTCCGACTACGCGAAGGCCGGTGCCGACTCGTTCACGATCCACATCGAGGCGACGCGCGACATCCATCGCGCCATGCAGATCGTGGAGGAGGCCGGGATGATCCCGGGGGTCACTCTCAACCCGGCCACGCCCGTCGCCGCCGTCGCGGAGGCCGCGCGCTACGCCCGCAACCTGCTCTGCATGAGCGTCAGCCCGGGCTGGGGCGGACAGAAGTTCATCACCGCGACGGCCGACCGCCTGCCGCAGCTGCGTGCGCTCGCGCGGCCCGATGCGGGTGTCGAGGTCGACGGCGGGGTGGCCGCCGACACGATCGTCGGCTGCTACGAAGCCGGCGCCAACCGCTTCACCGCCGGCTCGGCGATCTACAAGCAGAAGAATCCCGGCGAGGCCTATCAGGCGCTCGTCGAGCAGGTCCGCGCCGCCGGCGCGACCATCGCGTAGCCCGCGCTCGCGTACGCTTTCGGCGTGATCGACGACGCCGACCGGCTCCTCCTGCAGCGCGCGCTCGAGCTCGCGGACCGCGGTGCGCGCACGGCCGCGCCGAACCCGCTCGTGGGCTGCGTGATCGCGCGCAACGGGACGGTCGTGGCCGAGGGCTGGCACATCGCGCCGGGACAGGCTCACGCCGAGGCGATGGCGCTCGATGTCGCGCAGGAGGGCGCGCGCGATGCCACGGTGTACGTGACGCTCGAGCCGTGTGCGCACCACGGCCGCACGCCGCCGTGCTCCGACGCGCTGATCGCCGCCGGGGTCGGACGCGTGGTCGTCCTCGCGGGCGATCCCGCACCGCATGCCTCCGGCGCGGGCCTGCTCCAGCTGGCGGACGCGGGCATTCCGGTTGATCTCGTCGACGATGACGACCCGCTGGCGATTGCGGCGCGGCGTCAGAACGCGGGCTTCCGCTCGGCGATGACGCTGGGTCGTCCGCACGTCACCTACAAGGCGGCGCAGACCCTCGACGGGCGCACCGCCACGCGCACCGGCGACAGCCGCTGGATCTCCGGGGTGCAGGCCCGCGCCCGCGTGCACGAGCTGCGCGCCCGTGCGGGCGCGGTGCTCGTCGGATCGGGGACGGCGCTCACCGACGATCCGGAGCTGACCGCCCGCGACTGCGAGCCGCCCGCCGACGTGCAGCCGCTGCGCGTGGTGTGGGATCGCTCCGCGCGTCTCGGCGCCGCCTCGCGCCTGGCGCAGACGGTCGACCAGGGGCCGGTGCTGCTGCTCTGCGCGCCCGGTGCCGACGCCGGTCGTCGTGCCGCCGTCGCCGAGACCGGCATCGAGGTCGTCGAGGTCGCCGATCTGCACGCCGGACTCGCCGTCCTCCACGAGCGCGGGGTCCAGACCGTCCTGTGCGAGGGAGGTGCTGGGCTCGCCGGCGCGCTGCAGGGGGCCGGGCTCCTCGATCGCCTGATCGTCGTCACCGCGCCGAAGGTCCTCGGCGACCCGGTCGCCCCCGGCATCCTCGGCGAGACCGGTACCGCGTCGGATCAGATGGCCGACGCGCTTGGCCTGTCGGCATGGTCGTGCGAGCGGATCGGCGACGATCTCTGGATCGATGCGTGGGTCCGCGAGCCGCGCTGATGCGAAGGGATTGACGATGTTCACCGGAATCGTCCAGGAGGTCGGCGAGGTCGAGGAGGTGCTGCCCGCCGAGAACGGCGCGCGCATCGTCGTCCGCATGCCGGAGCTCGCGCCCGAGGTCGGGATGGGCGACTCCGTCGCCGTCAACGGCACGTGCCTGACCGCCGTCGAGCTCGGCGCCGAGCGCATCGCGTTCGAGGCGATGGGTGAGACGCTCGCCCGCACCACCACCGGCGCGCTCGCACCCGGCAGCGCGGTCAATCTCGAGCCGGCGCTGAGGCCCACCGATCGCATGGGCGGCCACGTCGTGCAGGGCCACGTCGACGCGGTCGGCGAGGTCACCGGGATCCGTGCCGACGGCATCGCCAAGGTGATCGAGATCGCGGCGCCGTCCGAGGTGCTGCGGTACGTCGTGGAGAAGGGCTCGATCGCCGTCAACGGCGTCTCGCTGACGGTCTCGGCCGTCGATGATCGCGCGTTCGAGATCTGGCTGATCCCGCATACGTGCGAGGTCACCACCTTCGGCGCGACGGAAGTGGGGGACGCCGTCAATCTCGAAGTCGACGTCTATGCGAAGTACGTGGAG
>CAWUMZ010000008.1:0-24849 GCA_963923625.1 uncultured bacterium
GGCGGACTGCTCAGCCACCCCAGACTAGCGTCCGATCGGTGGTGCGTCGTATCAGACGCTGAGCGAGCGCACGAGCTCGCCGGCCGCCGGCAGATCTCGGATCGCACCGACGCCCGTGCCCGCGTAGAGGCATGCGGCGTCGATGTCGCCATCGTCGCCGACGAGCGGCGGGGCGTCGTCGTAGCGCGGCAGCACGCCGCCGCCGGCGAGGCGCACGACCTCGTCCCCCTCGCCGGGCCGGCCACCGGGCCACGGGCACCCGGCCGCCTCCCACATGTCGAGCGTCGTGGTGCGCAGCACGCGATGCGGGCCGAACGGCCACGTGCCGTCGAAGGCGAGCGTGAGCACGGTGTCGTCGGCCTCGGCTGCGAGCAGGCGCTCCTTGTAGCGCGGGTGCGCTCGGCTCTCGCGCGTCGCGACGAAGCGCGTGCCGAGCATCGCGCCGGCAGCGCCTGCAGCGACGACTTCTGCGACATCGCCGGCGGTTGCGAGGCCACCGGCCGCGATCACCGGTGCATCGCCCGCAACGGCGAGCACGTCGTCGAGCAGCCGCACCAGCGGCGTGGTCGACTGCACGTGGCCGCCCGCCTCGACGCCCTGCGCGATCAGCGCATCGACGCCATCGGCGAGCAGCGCGGGTACGGCCGACGCGGTGCCGACCTGCACGACGACGAGCGCGCCGGCCTCGTGGCAGCGCGTGATGCGCTCGGCGCCCGGATGTCCCCACGAGAACGACACCACGGGCACCCTCGCCGCGAGCAGCGCGTCGAGCTGGGCGTCGATGTCGAAGCGGAGCACGACGTTGCCGCCGATCAGGCCGTCGCCGAGGGCGCGCGCCTCGTCCACCTCACGGGCGATCGTCTCGGCGTCGGACCACGTGCACGCGAACAGGCCGAGTCCGCCCGCGGCCGCGACCGCGCCGACGAGCTCCGGGCCGGCGCAGCCGCCGATCGGCGCCTGGACGATCCGAGGCAGCGCGCCGGCGTCCACCTCCGCGCGGCTACTCGGACTCGACGATGGAGATCGCGCCCGTCGGGCACGAGTCGCAGAGCGTGCGAGCGACCTCGAGGTCGACGGCCACGCCGGTGACGTGCGAGACGCCGTCGTCGCCGAGCTCGACGGCATCCTCCGCGATCTCCTCGCACTTGCCGATTCCCACGCAGGTCTCGGGGTCGATCACGATGTGGACCTTCATCTGAGGGCTCCTTCCGCTGGCGGATTCACGGTATCAGCACGAGGCGGCCATCGACATCCCCGGTGCGGATGCGCCGGTGCGCCTCGGCGGCGGCCTCGAGCGGCAGACGCTCGACGCTGTACTGCAGGTCGCCGCGCTGGGCGATGCGGATCACCTCGGCGAGGTCGTCGCGCGAGCCCCACATCGACTGCGTCCACCACGTCTCGTGCGGGATCAGCGAGAAGCCGAAGGGAATGCTGCCGCCGTAGGCGCCGACGTTCACGACGAGCCCGCCGCGGCGGATGATGCGATTCGCGACCGCGAGCGTGGCATCGGCGCCGACGTAGTCGTAGACGACGTCCATCGGCCCCTCGAGCTCGTCGGTGTCGCACACCTCGTGCGCCCCGAGCTCGAGCGCGCGGACGCGCTTGGCCTGGCTCGTATCGGCGACGATCAGGTGCGCATCGGTCATCGCGCGCAGGTACTGGATGCCGAACTGCCCGAGGCCGCCGGCGCCGATCAGCACGACCTTCGCGCCGGCGGGCATCCAGTCCAGCGCCTTGCGCGTGGCGCGGTAGGGCGTCAGCGAGCTGCAGCCGAACGTCGCGGCGAAGGCCGGATCGAGATCGCCGATCGGGAAGAGGTACTTCGGGTGCGGCACCTGCACGTACTCGGCGTAGCCGCCGTCGTGCACGAGGCCGGCCTCCTTGACGTGATCGCAGAGCTGCTCCTCGGTCGCGTCGCAGTAGCGGCAGTGACCGCAGCCCCATGGCGGGTAGACGACGGCGAGCCCATCGGGGGTCTCGACGGTGATCTCGTGGCCCATCACGAGCGGCGTCGGCAGCGCCGGCCAGCGTCCCTCGACGACATGCAGATCGGAGTGGCAGACGCCGGCGGCGACGACCTTCAACCACTGGGCATCCGGACCCATCAGCTCGGCGGGGACGGCGCGCTCCTCGAGCACGAGCTCGGCGTTGAAGGCGGGCAGGACGACGGCGCGGTACGTGTCGGTCATCCGTTCCTCTCGTCGGCGATGCGGCCGAGGCCGGCCTGGAGACGCGCCGTGCCGCGCACGTGCGCCTCCATCAGCGAACGGGCGCGCGCGGGCTTGCCGGCGACGATCGCCTTGACGATCTCGACGTGCTCGCGGTCGGCGATCGCCAGCACCTCGGCGGTCGTCGGCAGGAAGCGCGAGATGCGGTACGCCTCGGCGCGCAGCTCGGCGATGCGCGAGACGAGACGCGGCGAGCCGGACGCGTCGCCGATCACGAGATGCAGGAGCGCGTCCCGCTCCGACCACGCGTCGAACGGCTGCATGCCGATCATGCCCTCGACGATCGAGTCGAGCAGCGCGCGCTGCTCCGCGGTGGCCCGCTCGGCGGCGAGCGCCGCTGCACCGCCCTCGACGACCGCACGTTCCGTCGCGAGATCCTCGAGCGCCTGCGCATCGGGCGCGTCGCCTTCTGGCAGCAGCGCCTGGGCGGCACCGGGCGTGATGAAGGTCCCGCCGCCGCGCCCGCGGCGCGTCTCGATGAGGCCTGCGCTGCGCAGCACGACGAGCGCGCTGCGCAGCGACACCGCGGAGATCCCGAGTGCAGAGGCCAACTGCATCTCGGAGGGGAGTCGATCTCCGGGCTTGAGCAGGCCGAGGCCGATGGCCTCGCCCAGCCGTGCGACGGTCTCCGCGACCGCACCCGCCCCGCGAACCGGCGTGAAGACGGTTCGCTGGACGAGGCGGTCGACGGTTTCCCGCTCGGTCTCAGGAGCGACGCGGCTCACGCCTCGTCAGCGACCTCGACGGAGACATCCTCGATCATCTCCTCGAGCTCGTAGCTGTCGTGGGCCTCCGCCATATGGGCGTTGACCTGCTCGATCAGCTCCTCCATCGAGTCGGCGCGGATCTCCGCGCCGCATTCATGCTCGTTGCACGTCCACTTGCGCGCCATGATCAGCCCGCCTCGACGCCGATGACGAAGTCCAGATCCGGATCGAGGATGTCGTCGATCAGGGTCTGGTCGGGGGTGATGTTGAGCTCGCGGCAGCGGTTCTTGTAGTGGCGAACCTTCTGCAGCTGGTACTTCTGAAGGTCGAGCTCGGGCACGAAGCGCTGGTACTCGAGCATGCCGACGGCGTTGCCGCGGTAGAGGTTGATCGCGTCGTGGACGACCTGCTCGAGCTCGGGGCGCTTCTCGATCAGCTGGCGGCAGGCGGCCGTGCCGAACGTGATGTGGCGCCCCTCGTCGGCGACGATCTGCTTGAAGCCGTGGCGGAGGGTGCCGAGCTTGCCCCAGATGTCGCAGGTGTCGATGACGATCTCGTAGGACGGCATCGTCAGGACGCCCTCGACCCACACGTTGTAGAGGGTGGAGAAGCGGACGAAGCCCTCCTCGACGGCCTTGAGGTCGCCGGCGTGGCACGCGTCGATCAGCTGGTGGCCGAAGTACGGCAGACCCTCGTAGACGGGCTCGCCGGTGGTATAGCGGCCGCTCGGGTCGACGGTCTTCTCGCGGTCGATCCAGTACTCGCGCAGCTCATCGGGGTCGACGGCGCCGACGACCTTGTCGTGCCACATGGCGAAGAACTGCGAGTGACGCGCCTCCTCCATCATGAAGCTGGAGAGGTACATGGTCCAGTCGAAGTGCCCGAGGACGTGCGACGCGTAGATCATCGGCAGCGTCTCGTCGGTGACCTCCTGCTCGCCGCCGAGGAAGCGCACGGTGATCATCACGATGCCGCGCTGCTGCTCGGGGGTGAGCTGCTGGAAGTCGCGGGCGTCGGCCTCGTAGTCGAACTCGCCGGGATCCCAGAACTTCCGCATGGCCTTCTCGTACTTGCGGTAGATGGAGCCCTCCATCATCTCGCGACTGAAGCGCAGTCGCGACTCGAGCGTGCGCTCGGGCTGTTCCTCGATCGTTGCCATGCCTCTCCCCTGAAGATAAGAACGTTGAAATCAGAGGTTATGGTAATTCGCTCGGCGCCGAAGTCAAGCCGCAGGGCGCGCGGGCGATGCGATCCGCGCCGTGAACTAGAGTCGGCGGCATGCACCCGGGCCACCTGATCCATCGCGAATCCGTCGAGACCTCGATCACGGGGGCTCGTGCCTGGCGCGTGCGCTACCTGTCGCGCGATGTGGTGGGACGCGACCAGGAGGCCTCCGGTCTCGTCATCGCGCCGGCGGCCGCGGGCGCCGATCGGCCGATCGTCACGTGGTGCCACGGCACGACCGGCCTCGGCGATGCGGCATGCCCGTCGGCGCAGCCCGATCCGGCGCGCGAGCTGACCGGCTACTTCACGCCGGGGTCGACGCGCCAGATCGACTTCGGCGTGCCCGGTCTGCAGGCGATGATCGATGCGGGCTGGGTCGTGTGCGCGACCGACTACCAGGGCCTCGGCACGCCCGGGGTGCACCAGTACACGGTCGGTGCGACGAACGGCCGCGACGGCGTGTTCATCGCCCACGCGGCACGCCACCTCGACGCCGGGGCGGGCACGAAGCTGGGCGTGATCGGCTGGTCGGAGGGCGGCAACGCCGCGGCCGCGATCGCCGAGCTCGATGCCGGGGACTTCGGCGAGCTCGACCTCATCGGCTCGGTGTTGTACTCGCCCGGCGTGCCGATCATGGCGCTCATGCATCCCGCTGGCGATTCGGCCGGGCTGTCCGATCCGACGGCGATGCCGACCGCGCACCTGCTGATGATCCTCAAGGGCATGGCCGCCGCGTTCGACGACATCGACATCGCCGACATCCTCACGCCGCTCGGCATCGAGGTGCTGGAGGCGGCGTGGAACACCCAGCCGATCCACCACCTCGACGACGTGATCAAGCGGACCTTCCGCCTGAAGGGCGCGATGGTGCGCTCCGATCCGCAGAACTTCGACGCGTGGAAGTCCGCGATCGCGCGCAGCTCGGCCGGCATGTCAGCGCCGCGCTGCCCGCTGCTCCTCTGCGTCGACTCGTTCGGCGGCGGGCTCGTCGTCCCGGTGCCGTGGCAGGACGGATACCAGCAGGCCGTCGAGGCCCTCGGTGCGCAGCTCGACCGCATCGACTTCCCCGGTGACGACCACTTCAGCCTGCCGCAGTCGGCAGCTCCGCAGGCACAGGCCTGGCTCGCGAACCGCTTCGCGGCGTAGGATCCCGACATGGCAGACGCAAGCGGCGACCGCACGAAGCACTGGCCCGCAATCGAGAAGAAGCACGACCAGCCGATCGACCACTGGCTCGGCCTCGTCAGGACCGTCCCGAGCGGCAAGTACCAGGACCAGATCGACATCCTGCGTCAGGGTCACGGCTTCAGTCAGGCGCACGCCAACGCGGTGGTGATGTACGCGCGCGGCTCAACGAGCGCGAAGCGCCACGCCACGCTCGACGACTACCTCGGCGCGCAGGACCCCGCCGCTCAGACGACGGCCCGGCGCATTCTCGGCGCCATCTCCCGGGCCCACCCCGATGCAGAGACGGTGATCGCCTGGAACCAGCCGATGGTGAAGCTCGACGGCGACTACATCTTCGGACTGTCCATCCTGAAGCGCTACATCCTGATCGCCCCGTGGGGCAAGCGCGCGCTGGCCGAGCTCGCTCCGCGCCTCGAGGGCTACACGGTCAACAAGAAGACCGTCCAGGTGCCGCTCGACTGGGACGTCGACGAGCAGCTCGTGCTCGACATGGTCGCGCTGCGCCTCGCCGAGCTCGACGCGGGATAGCCCCGGCGGGGATATCTCCGACGAACGCACGCGCATGGACGTTGGGGAATCCGTCACCCGTCGCCCTGCCTATCATCCTCTCGTCCCCGCCCTGCCCGATCGAAGCGAGCATCATGCGCACCCACCGCCTGCCCTCCCGCCACCGAGCGATCACCGCAATCATCGTCGCGATCGCGATGCTCTGCGTCCCGGCGCTCGCCGCCGCGAAGGGGCGAACGCTGAACGGCACCGTGGTGTCGGGCTCGGGCGCAATGGCGCTGCCGCTCGGCGGCGCTGACGTGACGCTGTACTCCTCGACGCAGGTCGGCGCGCGTCGCGTCGATTCGACGCAGGCGGATGCCAGCGGGCGCTTCACGCTGACCGTGCCGCACGGCCGCGCGCACCGCTACCTCGTGGCGCGCGCCGGCGCTCACCGCACGCTCGTGGCCGTGCTCGGCTACGCCACGCCCAGTCGCGTGACGATCAACGAGCTGACGACGGTCGCCGCCGCGTACACGACCGCGCAGCTCGCGACCGGCACCACGATCGCCGGGACGAACCTCCAGCTGCAGGCCGCCTCGGGCATGTCCGCGAATCTCGTGGACCTCGCCATCGGGCGCCCGTCGGCGGTGATCGAGTCCTCGCCCAACGGCAACGAGACCAACGCGTGGCGCTCGCTCGATTCGCTGGCGAACATGCTCGTGCCGTGCACGAGCACCGGTGACTGCGCGAGCCTGCTCGCCGCCACGAAGGCCGGCGACACCGGCACGACGTGGTCGGCCGCGCAGCAGATCGCGCGCAACCCCGCACGAAACGTCAAGCAGCTGTTCGCGCTCAGCAACCAGCAGCACGCCTTCAAGCCGTACCTGACCGCGCGCTTCGGCCCGGCGGCACCGACGAAGTGGACGCGCCTCGACGCCTTCACCCTCGCCGTCAAGGTCAACGCCTCGGGCAGCACGACGAACGGCAAGGAGGACTGCCCGTTCGGCGGCCCCGGCAACCTCGTGTTCGACCTCAAGGGCAACGCGTGGATCACCAACAACGTCGTGCAGGGCACGCCCGACTCGACGCACTGCATCATCGTGCTGCGCCCCGATGGTCGGCCCGCCCGCGGCGGCCCGAACGCGCCGAGCTCGCCGGTGACCGGCGGCGGCATCGTCGGCCAGGGCTTCGGTCTCGGCTTCGATCCGAACAACCACCTGTGGTCGGGCAACTTCGGCTGGGGCTCGAGCACGTCGATGCCGACGATCGACGGCACCACCCCCGGCGGCAGCGTCTCGGTCTTCGACTCGAAGGGCAACGCGATCTCCGGCCCGTATGGCTATGCCGGTTCGATGTACCGCGTGCAGGGCACCGTCTCCGATGCGCTCGGGAACATCTGGATGGCGAGCTACGGCAACAACAAGGTGCAGGTCTTCCCCGCCGGCGACCCGACGACGGCGTTCCCCGCCTATGCGGATGCGAACACCGAGCCGTTCGACATCCGATTGGACGCCAACGGCGATGCCTGGGTGAGCTATACGGGCACGTCGACCGCGTCGAAGCTCCACTACACCGCCGCAGGCGTGCAGAAGGTGGCGACGGTGACTGTCGGCTCGGCTGGCAACCCGAAGGGCGTCGCCGTGGATCAGGCCGGCAACGCGTGGGTCGCGGCCGGTGCGGACAACCAGGTCTTCGCGTTCGACCCGAACGGCAAGCCGCTGGGCGGGTTCGACGGCGGCGGCATGAACGGCCCGTGGGGCATCACGGTCGACTCGTCGGGCAGCCTCTGGGTCGCGAACTTCGGCGGCGTCACACAGGTCGACACGAAGTACGGCGTCACGCACCTCTGCGGCTTCACGACGACGGCGTGCCCGACCGGCAAGGATCCCGGCGACCCGCTGACCCCGTCGACGGGCTTCACCCTGCCGTCGGGCGGCGCTCCGGTGACGCTCCACTCGGGCGAGCTCCTCTACGGCAAGAAGGGCCCGAAGACCTACAAGCCGCTGATGCGCGAGACGGCCGCCGAGGTCGATGCGGCCGGCAACCTGTGGGTGACCAACAACTGGAAGCCGTCGGGCGCGATCGACACCGCCGGCGGCAATCCCGGCGGCGACGGCATCGTCATCTTCCTCGGCATCGCCGCTCCGGTGCAGCCGACGCCGTACAACGCGCCGGCGCACGCACCGGGTTCGTGATCGCCTGTCCGGCCCGTCGGCGCTGAACCGCTGACGGGCCGGACGGCCATCGCGCCCGATACGCGCGCGGCGCTCGCGACCCGCCGTATCATCTCCCCGCCGCCCCCGTAGCTCAGGGGATAGAGCGTCGGTTTCCTAAACCGTGCGTCGCATGTTCGAATCATGCCGGGGGCATTCGCTCAACCATGCCGAAGCAGCATCCGCATCGAGCATGCCCGCCGGCCGCGAGCTGGCGCACATCATGCCCCGCCAACGGCCGATACACTCGCCGCATGCGGCTCCGATCTCTCGGCATCATCATCGCCCTCGCGCTCCTCGCCGCGATTCCCGCGATCTCGACTGCGGCGAACTCCACCGCGATCGGCACCGGCGCCAGCACCTGCACCCTCGCCCCCGGTGCTGACTGCCGCAGCGTCATCGAGAAATGGGACGTCGAGCATCACGGCGACCTGCGCGGCATCGACCTTCGAGGTGCGGACCTCCGCGGAGCCGACCTCCGCGGCGTCGATCTCCGCGGAGCAGACCTGCGCGGCGCGAACCTCCGTTACGCCGACCTCCGTGACGCCAATCTCAAGCGGGCGAAGCTCGGAGCCGCCCCGCGAACCGTGAAGGCGATCAGCCCGTCCCCTGCGTGCGCGCCGAACTGCCAAGGCGCGGACCTGTCCGGCGCGAATCTGTCCAACACGAACCTGTCATACGCGAACCTGTCCTACGCGAACCTGTCATACGCGAATCTGACCCGCGCGAACCTGACATACGCGAACGTCTCCTGGGCGAACGTGATCAAGGCGATGCTGACCAGCGCGAACGTGTCCAACGTGAATGCGACCTACGCGAATCTGTCGTACGCGCACCTGCCCCAGACGACGCTGAACGGCGCGAACCTGTCCAATGCCAACCTGACCAACGCGTACCTGTACAGCGCGATGATGGGCTTCGGGAACCTCGCCTACGCGAACCTGACCTACGCGAACCTGACCGACTCGGATCTGCACGGCACGAACCTGACAGGCGCGAACCTGACCTACGCGAACCTGACCAATGTGATCCTCGCCATGGCGAACCTGACGGACGCGAACCTGACCGACGTCACCTGGTCCAACACCATGTGCCCCAACGGCCCCCGGACCGACTCCGGCTGTTAGCAGCAAGGCACTATCGAGCGGTTCCGCGAACGCAGCGGCAGCACCACGTAGGACTCATCACACCTCGCCCGTCGGCGCGTTGACCACCCGCCACCAGACTGGTACACAAGTCTCATGAGCTCCCGCGTCGTCGGCCTGATCCTCACCCTCGCGATCCTCGCCGCGATTCCCGCCACGGCGAGCGCGGCGAACTCGACCATAATCGGCACCGGCACGCGCACCTGCACCCTTGCCCCTGGCGCTGACTGCCACGGCGTCACCGAGAAGTGGGACGTCGAGCACCACGGCGACCTCCACGGCATCAACCTCCGCAACGCCGACCTGCGCGGAGCGGACCTCCGCGGCGTCGACCTCCACGGCGCTGACCTGCGCGGCGCGAAACTCCGCCACGCCGACTTCCGTGACGCCAACCTCAAAGGCGCCAAGCTCGGATCGCAGCGCAAGCACGGGAAGCACGCCCGGCAAGCCGACTGCTCCCCCAACTGCCAAGGTGCCGATCTGGCCGGTGCGAACCTGACTGGTGCGAACCTCGCCGGTGCGAACTTGACCGGCGCGAATCTGACCGGTGCGACCATGTTCGAAGCGAATCTGTCCAACGCGAACGTTTCCGAAGCGAACCTGACCAATGCGGACATGTTCGACATGAGCCTGGCCAACGCGAACCTGACCAGCGCGAACCTAACAAAAGCGGACGTGACGGACTCGCTCCTTTCGAATGCGAACTTGGCCAACGCGAACCTCACCGGCGCACTCTTGGATCAATCGGATTTGACCAACGCGAACTTGGCCGACGCGAACCTGACCAACGCGGACCTTACGGAAACGAATTTGACCGGGGCAAACCTGACTGGGGCGACCCTAACCAGTGCGATATGGAGCGACGCCACCTGCCCCAACGGCACTAAGGTCAACGGCACTGGAAGTATCACCAGCTGCTAACGCCGAACGAGCCGGGGCGCGGCGACGCCCTCACTTCAAGACCTCGAGCTCGAAACGGCGGTGCCGCGATGTCTCCCCAGTTCCCTCACCGCCGATCGAGCAGCCGCCGTGGGCGCAGCGCGCCGCTCACCCGTTCGCGGCGGGTGGTACGGCCGCGCAGCTGGCGCGTGAGCTCGCGCGTCTCCGTGCGGACGGTGCGCAGCGACGCCTGTGCCGTGCGCGGCGGGCCGTAGCGGGCGAGGACGACGGCCTCGACCCAGCGGTCGGTCGGGACGGCGAACGCGGTCGAGGCGCGGGCGCCGAGGTCGGCGATCGATGCGCCGCGCGTCTCGATGCCCTGGTCGTCCAGCCAGCCGGCGACCTCGGCGTGGGCCGCGGCGGCACCGAGGCGGGGATCGTCGGTGCGGCCGGCACGCCAAGCTCGTACGAGCTTCGCGAGCCAGACCAGCAGCCCGAGGGCGACGAGCGCGATCAGCGCGCCGAGCAGGAACAGCAGGCGGCGCGGCCACGGCGACGGTGCGTCCCCGTTCATCGGCAGCGCCGCCGCGGAGGACGCGGTCGTGCCGCGATTCGGGCCCTGAACGGTGGACGAGTGCGAGCCGTTGCCGCGGATGCCCGCCATCGAGCCGCTCGGCTGGAAGACGTCGTTGGAGTCGAGCCCGGTCGTCGTGCTGGCATCCGACGAGGCGAGACGACGGGCCGGCGTCGGATCGAACGCGACCCAGCCGGAGTACGGGAAGCGCACCTCGACCCACGCGTGGGCGTCGCGATTGGTGACGATGCGACGGCCGTCCTCGAGGTGCCCCTGCGAGAAGCCGTACGCGACGCGCGCGGGGATGCCGAGCATGCGCAGCAGCACCGCCATCGAGCCGGCGAAGTACTGGCAGTGCGCCGCGCGGCGCTTCGAGAGCAGGAACGACGGCAGCGGCCCGAAGATGCTGACGCCACCGTACGACGCCGTCTCGTCGTACGAGAACGTCGTCTTGAACCAGCGCTCGAGGATCGACGCGGCCTGGTACGGCGTGTCGGCCTTGGCGGTCAGGACATGCGCCTGGTGGTAGATGTCGCGCCAGCCGTCGATCGTCGACATGACGCCCGGGTCGCCCGCGGCCTGGCTGTCGAAGACGCGCTGCACGAGCCGCTCGCGGCCCGGCGCGCCGAACGGCGGATAGACGGCGCCGTCGAGCGTGAGGTCGTGCGGGTCGGGCTTCGAGAGCACCTTGGCCGAACCCGCCGAGGCACCACCCGCATCGGCGGCCGCCGCGCTCGTCGTCGCGCCGCCGTAGTCGGCCGCCCACGGGCCCGGCCCCTGCTGGTCGACGTGGCGGCCGGTGAGCGGAATGGAGGCGAGCCCCTCCAGCACGGCCTCGCGCGGGTCGGTGAGCGCGCCGAGCACGTCGGCGTTGAGCAGCCTCGGCGTGAGCGAGCGATTGGCGACGTCGACGGTGTACGTCGAGCCCGGCGGCAGGTCGGCGCCCAGCACCACGCTGCCGCCGCTGGCGATGGTCACCGGGCGGATAGCACCGCCGAGACCGCTGATGCCCACGGCGCCGGTGGGCAGCGGCAGGTCGCGGGTGATCGTCGCGAGGTTGCGGATCTCCACCTGGCGCATCGGCGGCCGGGTGCGCCGGATATCCGGTGCGATCAGATCCTTCGGCAGGGCGACCGCGGCAGCGCTCGCCGTGGCCACCTTCCGCTGGGTCGTCTGCCACCGGTAACCGTCGAACCGCTCGAGCACCCCGACGCGCAGATAGTCGACGGACGGATCGTCGACCTCCAGCACCGGTACGACCTCCTTGCCGAAGTGCAGCCCCTTGAGCTGCTGATCCCACACGAAGCCGACGTCGACGGGAGGCGTGTCGCCGATCGTCCACTTCTGCCAGTCGAAGGCGCGGCTCGGCGACGCGCCCGGCAGCGCCGCGACGGCGATCGCGACGATCGCGAGCCCGGCTCCCGAGGCGACGGCCATGCGGGTGCGGGTGCCGCCGGAGCGCCCGGCAGCGAGCACGACGACGCCCAGCAGGCAGAGGCCAATGCCCTGCGCGGCGAGGTGACCGGTGACGACGAAGAGCGAGGCGAGCGTCGTGGCGCCCGCCGCCGCGAACACGGCGAGGAGCGGCACGCGGAAGACGATCAGGCCGGTGGCGCAGAGGACGAGCAGCACGAGGGCGATGAGGCGCACGCCGACGACGGCATCGGGATCGCCGACCGCGTCGGCCGGGAAGACGACCCGCACCCAGCTCGTGCCGACCGCGCGCAGCGCCGCCGTCACCTGCTCGACGTAGCCGCCGGCGCCGAGGTAGCCATCTCGCCCCTGCAGGTCCTCGCGCCACGGCCACGCGTCGGTGCGCCCGCCGACGAGCAGCAGCGCACCGAGCAGCGTGCCGACGACGACCGCCGCCACGCGCAGCCCGCGCGGTCGCACCAGGCGCACGCCCCACGCGGCAGCGGCGACGACGACGATCGCGATGACCGGGTCTCGCCACGACGGCGCGGGATCGACGAGCGTGCGCAGGTACGCCGCCACCCACGTGGCGCACAGCGCGTAGAGCGCGGTGGGCAGCAACGCGCGGCGGATCATCCAGCCACCGTCGCCGGGAGCGCTGGCCGCACGTCGAGCGTCGGCGCCGCGGCCCAGGCCTCAGCGGCCGCTTCGGTGCAGACCACGCGCACCGGCACGTACGCGGCCTCGCGGGCGAGAAGCGCGACGAGGTCGGGCGCGGCCGAGGCGGTGACGATCGTCATCGCCGCCCCCGCCAGCAGGCTGCGATCGCGCAGCACCGCAGCGGCGAACGGCGCGGTGCGATCGGCCTTCGCCGCCGCAAGCGCATCCATCGCCGCGAACCACGTGCCGCTGCCGCCGTCGAGTGCGATGCGCTGCACCTCGGCGCCCGCGAGGACGAGCGTCGCTTGTCCGCCGTCGGCGCCGAGACCGCGCACGATCGTCGCCACCGCGCGCAGCAGCGCGTCGAGCGCGGCACGATCGGCGCCGAGCAGCGTCGCGTCGAGATCGACGACTATCACCGCGTCGGCGCGAGCGGCGTCCTCCATCTCGCGCACCATCAGCCGGCCGGCACGGGCCGTGGTCTTCCAGTCGACGCGCCGCAGCGACTCGCCGTGCTGGTGCTCGCGGATGCCGTGCAGGTCGTAGCCGATCACCTGCGCGCGGCGGGAGCGCAACCCCAGCTCGCCATCGCCCGCCACGCCGACGTTCGTCGCCTCCGGCTCGTCGAAGCTCGGCCAGACGATCACGGCGGCGGTGCCGGACAGCGCGCGCTCGGCACGGGCGAAGCCGAACGGATCGCGCAATGCCAACGCGCCGCTGCCGATCGGGTGGACGCCACGCGGCAGGCCAGGCACAGTGATGGAGCCGATTCGCCCCCCATCCGCCTCGCGCCGCAGCGTCGCGGCAACCGGCTGGCCGCCGATCTCGAGCAGCACCGTGCCGCCGCTCGGCGCCTCGCCGTCGACGCGGACCGAGCCGGCGAACGCGTTGCCCTCCGTCGGCCGTGCCGGCGTGAACGACGTGGTCAGCCGCAGGTGGCTGTGCCGATGCCGACGGATGATCGCGACGGCGACGAGCGGGCCGATCACGAGCGCGAGGGCAAGCGGCACGAGCGCCCGCGCCCCGAACCCGACCGCGACGGCGTACGCGGCGATGCCGCCGACGAGCGCGACCCATCCGCGAGCCGTCAGCACGGCTACATCGGCACCGGCGTGCGGGCCACCAGCTCGTCGATGACCGCGGCGGCCTCGTCACCAGCCGCGCGCGCGGCACCCGCCAGCTGGACGCGGTGGGCAAGCACCGGCACCGCGATCGCGCGGACGTCGTCGGGCGTGACGAACAGCCGGCCGGAGAGCAGCGCCCGCGCCCGCGCCACGCGCATCAGCGCCACGCCGGCGCGCGGACTCGCACCGAGCGCCAGGCGCGCGTCGGTGCGCGTGCGCTCGAGCAGCGACACCGCGTAGCCGTTGACCGCGGACTCGACGTGCAGCTCGCGCGCCGCGGCGATCGCGGCGCGGACGTCGTCGGCCGAGGCGACCGGCTCGATCGCGGCGATCGTGTCCCCGGCGCCCTGCTCGGCCAGCAGCCGCTCCTCGTCCTCGCGCGTCGGATACCCCATGCGCAGCAGCATCGCGAAGCGGTCGAGCTGGGCCTCGGGCAGCGGGAACGTGCCCTCGAACTCGATCGGGTTCTGCGTGGCGATCACCATGAACGGCGCGTCGAGCGCGTGCGTCTCGCCGTCGACGGTGACCTGCCGCTCCTGCATCGCCTCGAGCAGCGCGGCCTGCGTCTTGGGCGATGCGCGGTTGGCCTCGTCGACGAGGACGAGGTTCGCGAAGATCGCGCCGGGGCGGAAGCTGAAGCGATTGGTGCTCTGGTCGTAGACCTGCACGCCGGTGATGTCGCCCGGCAGCAGGTCGGGCGTGCACTGCACGCGCGAGAAGCCGAGACCGACCGACCGTGCGATCGCCCGAGCGAGCGCCGTCTTGCCGACGCCCGGCACGTCCTCGATCAGCAGGTGCCCCTCGGCGATCAGCGCCATCAGCGCCAGCTCGACGAGACCGTCGGGCGTGCGCACCGCGCCGTCGATCGCCACGCGCACCCGCTCCATCGCGGCGACCGCCTCGGTCGCGCGCTGCTCTGCCTGCTCGACGCTCATGGGCGCAGTCTAGGTTCGAGAGAGCCGCAATGGCGGCCGCGCGTGGCACGGATCATGGTCACCGTTTCGCAGCGTGGAGCTGGACAGCGGACGGCCTGGTACGAAAATGGCAGCGCCTGAGAAGATCACCGTGAACCGTGAACAGCGCCACCGCGCCCTCGTCCCCGCGTCGTCGCTCTGATACAACTGCCCGCAACCGGACGGCTCGGCCACGGCGGGGCATCACCGGTCTTCCCCCACCCTGACACCACACGGAGTCGCCAGCATGAGGACCCTCACCGCGCTGCTGATCGCCATCGCCGCCTTCGCCGTCGCGCCGCTCGCGCAGGCGGGCGTCGCCGCGCCGACCTCGACGGGGCGCGCCTCGACCGACAACGTCTGCCATGACACGCAGATCATCCTCGCGCTGGTCGGCAAGCATCCCGGCGATCTCCTCGCCGCGCCGCAGGACGTAACCGCCGAATCCGGGCTGGCGACCGACGCCGGCCGGCTGTACCGCATCGCGTACGCGACCACCGGCGAGGCCGGAGCCGTTGTCGCCTCGTGCGGCCTGGTCGCCGTGCCCGCCAACACGACGACCGCCAAGGGCGTGATCGCGTGGGCGCACGGGACGATCGGCCTGATGCAGAACTGCCAGCCGAGCGAGAAGCCCACCGGGTTCGTCGGCGCGATGCCGGGCGGCATCGGCGCGGTCACCCCGAAGGGCACGCAGCAGGACGGCGCGCTCTACGGGATGCTGAAGGCCGGATACGCGGTCACCGCCACCGATTACCCGTCCGCCGGCCTCGGTGCCGACGACATGCAGTACTACGTGCTCGGCGTCCCCGCGGCGATGGCCGTGATCGACTCGGCACGCGTGCTCACCGGCAACGCCGCCGCGTTCGGCCTCACGCCTGTCGCCCCCGACGCGCAGCTCCCGTTCCTGCCGTGGGGCCACTCCCAGGGTGGTGGCTCCGCCCTCTGGGCCGGCCAGCTCGCCAAGCCGTACCTCGCCGCGCAGGGCGACCAGACGCTCAACCTCGTCGGCGTCGCCGGTGAGGCACCCGCCTCCCAGTTCACGACGTCGCCGGGCCAGCCCGCCGCGTACATGGGCGGCCACCTGGGCGATCGCGACATCTACAACACGACGCCGGGGCTCGGCTTCCCCCTCCAGATCGGCGTCGCGCTGTTCAGCTACGTCACCGTCAGCTGGAGCAATGTGACGAAGGGAACCGAAGGCGCGTTCCCGGTCGGCCCCACGCAGCACGTCGACTTCCGTGACGTGCTGACGTCGGGCGGCACCACCACGGCCCCGCTCCTCGCCAAGTGCTGCCTGGGCCTGAAGGACGCCGCGACGATCCTCAAGCAGACGTCGGAGTACTACTACCCCAGCTTGAAGCGCTTCTTCGCCGAACCGTTCGCCGGCGCGCCCGTGAAGGGCACGTGGGAGGGCGGCATCGACAGCACCTGCGCCAGCCCGCCGGCGCAGCCCGCGGCCTTCGGGGAGTGGTGCAAGTGGCTGCAGTTCAACATGCCCGGACCGTACGGCGTGAACGCCTATCCGAAGCTCCCGCGCAACAGCGCCGGAGAGATCGCTCCGCTCTTCATCGCGCAGGGCGCGAACGACCACATCATCTGGTGCGTCGACACCACAGGCGCGGTCCAGGGCGCCAACTGCCTCACCGCCCAGTACACGCACTCGGTGCACGAGTCGTACTGCGATGGCGGCCACTACCTCAACGTGCAGTACTACCCCGGGGTCGGCCACATGGACATCCCCGGCGCGGCAGCGCGCGTCGTCGGCGGCACCACGTACGCGGGATCGCAGCTGCAGCAGTTCGTGGATGGCGCGATGTCCGGCACGCTCGGAACGCGCTGCACCGTCGATCCCGACGCGACCTCGGCGGCGCGCTAGTCCTCTCGCATCACACGGCGGGGCGTGCGAGCGCCCCGCCGGCGTTGCGCCATCGAGTTCAGGCGCGGACGGTCGCGAGCCGGGCGTTGACGTGAATGTTCGACGCCTCGAGGCCCGGGGTCTGGCCGTGGAGGTCCCACTCGAGGCGCACGCCCTTGCGGAAGATCAGGCAGTGCGTCGAGCCGCCGAAGTGGAACATGCCGAGCTGATCGCCCTTGCGGACATGCTGTCCCGGCGTCACCGTCACCTCGTTCGTCGAGACCTCCGCCATGCCCACGGAGAGAAACGCCATCCTGCCAATGCGCGGATCGTCGGCGTCGATCACCACGAATGCTCGCGCCGCGACCTCGGTGATGAAGCCCTGCGACTCGTTCGGACTCGCCGGATCCCAGCCCGCGACGGGCGACTGGGCGTAGTACGAGCCGGGGATCTGCTGCACCTGCACGATCGTCCCGTTGACCGGCGCGTGCCAGCGGTGATAGCTGAGCGCGCTCAGGAACGCCTGGTAGACGGTGCCGCCGACGAAGGTGCGGTGGATCGGGTCGTCTCCGAACATGTGGCGCAGCGAGTAGGCCTGGCCCTTCAGCCAGAAGCGGTCGAGCGCGCGGACGTCCGCGGCAATGCGGTACGGCGCCGACTCGCACGCGCTCGAGATGACGCCGTCGTCGTCGGGCGCTGCCACCGGCCGACGGCCCGGGCGGAATCGGCGCACGAAGAAGTCGTCCCACGACGAGAAGCCGTGGTGCGGCGCGCTCGGATCGCAGACGAAGTCATCGGCGAAGCCCGGCATCGCCGCCGCCGCGTCGCGGCCGAACCAGCCGGATCGCGGGTTGGTGCCGAGCACATACGCCGATGCCGGCGACGACAGGAACGTCGCCCACGTGTCGAGGATGCGCTGGAACTGCGCGTTGACGCGCGCGTCGAGGAACGCGTCGATGCCGGCCTGCGTGCACATCGGCCAGTCGAGGATCGCGTTGATCGGAAAGCCGACGAGGCCGGTGCGGTTGTACTCGGGGGCAGTCGTGAGCACGTGGTTGATGAGTCGCAGCATGTGCACGTAGTCGCGCACCTGCGGCGTACCGATCGGCGTGCGGCGGAAGCGCTTCGTATCGGGCAGCTCCTCGAACATGCGGTGGAAATTCATGTAGAGGACGGCGTCGGACTCGATCAGGTCCTGCAGCTCCTGCAGGACCGGCACGAGCGGCTTCGGGTCGGCATCGGCGGCGCGGATCGTGCGCTGCAGCCAGTCGTCGAGCACGGCCTGGTCCGTCGGCAGCCACTGGCCGACGCGGTACGGGAGCGCTCGTGGCGACGGCTCGGCGGCGGCCTCGCCGACAAGCGCGGCGGGCAGCATCAGCCCGGCGGCACCGATGCCGGCGGCCTTCAGGACGTCTCGTCGCGTGCTGGTCATCTTCGTCCTCCGTCGTCGGTTCGGCGACGCGACCTTAGCGGACCGGCGTGCCGCGATCGATTCCGGTGGTCGTCGCGAGGAACGCCGGCGCTCGCCGCAGTGACCGCCGAATGACACGCTTGCGGTAGCTAGCGCCGCGCCGGCACGACGACCTGCTGCGCCTTGCCGAACCCTGCGTCGTTGCCCGCTCGCACCTGCACCGCGTAGCGCTGACCGGGATCGAGGCCGGTCCACGTGCGCGTCAGCGCACCGGCCTTCACGCGAATCCAACGGCCCCACTTCCGCCCCGTCTGCAGGCGCGCCTGGTACCCGCTCACCTTGGCGCCACCCGTACGGGCGGGCGCCTTCCACTTCACCGTGGCGCTCGTGCGAGTGACCGCGCCGAGCGCGAGCCCGCGAACCGCGGCCGGCTCGGTGCGGGGCGTGACGGGCGTGGACGCCGCGGATGCCGCGCTCGTCCACGCGGTGCTCGTCGCGGTGACCGTCACCCGGTAGGCCGTGCCGTTGTCGAGGCCCTTGATCGTGCATGACGTCGTGGCGCTCGTGCACGTCGCCCCGCCCGGACTCGCGGTCGCGGTGAACGACGAGATCGCCGAGCCGCCACCGCTCGTCCATGTCACCGCCGCGCTGCGGTTGCCCGGCTTGGCCGCCACACCGGATGGCACCGGGTCGTACGTCGTGAGCATCGCCGCATCCGCGCGCGTGCCGGACCGCACGCCGAGGTTCGTCACCTCGACCGCCGCGGCGCCGGCCGAGCCGATCGGCGCCGTCGCGGTGATCGTCGTCGGGCTGACGACCGTCACGCCCGTGGCCGCCTTGCCGCCGATCGTCACCGTCGCGCCGGCCATGAAGCCGCTGCCGGAGATCGTCACGGGTCCGCCGGCCGCCGACAGGAGCGACGGCGAGACGCCGGTGATGGCGGGGGTGCAGACGCCGGTGACGGAGCCGTTGCCCAACGAGACCACGTCCCCGCACAGGCCGCCATCACCCCAGTCCGACGTGCCGGTCGAGAACGTGAAGGGTCCGTCGGAGCCATTGAAGGCGGTGGCCGAGAAGGTCGAGGGCCGATCGCCGAGGAACGTCACGCCGGCGAGCGATGAGTCGCTGCTCACGATCGCCGAACCGATCGAGCTGACCGACGCGGGGATGCGCAGCACCCCGGTCAGCGCGGGATTGGAGGAGAACGCCCCATTGCCGATCGACAGGAGCCCGCTATTCAGCGTGATCGACGTGATCCTTGAGTCCGCGAACGCGTCGTCGCCAATCGACTGCACCGTCGACGGCAACGTCACCGTCCCCTGCAGCGTGGTGATGTGGAAGGCGACATTGCCGATCGTCTGCAGACCTTCGGCGAGCGTGAGCGATGTGATGCTCGTGGAGTCGAAGGAGCCGTACCCGACGGTCTGCACGCTCGGCGGCACGACGAGAGCTCCGGTGATCGGTGTGTGGTCGAACGCGCCATTGCCGATGGTGCGGAGATTCGCGTTGAGCGTCAGGGAGGTCAGCCCGGTGTAGCGAAACGAGTTGTTGCCGATGGTCGTGACGCCGGCGGGGATCGTCAGGCTCCCGGTGAGCGCCCCATCCTCGTAGAAGGCGTCAACCGGAATGCTCGTCAGGGCGGAGCTGAGCGTCAGCGTCGTGAGGTTCGCGGCCTGACGGAAGGCGCCCAACCCGAGCGTGGTCACCGAATTCGGCATGGCGAATGAGGTGATGGCGGTCCAGGCGAAGGCGTACGTGCCGATCGACGTCAGCTGGCTCACACCCGGGAAGGTCACGCTCGCCAGGCTGCTGTCGTGGTCGAACGCCCCGTTGCCGATAGTCGTCACCGTGCCGGGGATCGCGATCGACGTGAGTGCGGTATCGCCGGAGAACGCGTTGTTGCCGATCGTCTGGAGGCCGGACGGCAGCGTCACCGACGTGAGGCTCGTCAGCCCGTAGAACGCGCTGCTGCCGATGCCCGTGATCGGCGTACCGCTCACCGATGCCGGGATGGTCAGCGTCGTGCACGACGGCGAGCCTGTGAGGCCGTTGACCACGCCGGCAGTGACGTCGAGATCCGAACCCGTGCACGCGAGGGCACTGGCCGAAGCCGGTGCAGCGAGACCGAGTGCAAGCAGGGCGAGGACCGGGAGAAGACGACGCATGCGCGAAGCGTACCCGGGGCGATTCGGCGGATCGACTGCGGAAACGTGAGCGCGGTCACCCCGCACGGATGACTTGCCGACGGAGAGGCCGTTCGCTAACCTTTTGTGAAACGTTTCACCGAGGAGCCCCGCACGTGGCCGTCAACGCCATCGACACGCACGAGATCGTCCGCCGCCACCGCAACGACGACGGCACCTTCCGCCTCGTCGAGCTCGCGCAGGCGATCGGCGCGGAGCGCGAGCTCTGGCAGCCCGTGGTCGATGCCGCTGACGGCCTGAACCGGCACTGGCGCGCCGTGCACGAGTGCGACGAGGTCGACATCTACGCCATCTCATGGCTGCCCGGCCAGACCACCGGCTTCCACGACCACTGCGACTCGTCGTTCGGCGTCACGTGCGTGCGCGGCGCGATCTTCGAGGATCGCCCGTGGAACGGCCCCGGCGGCGTCCAGTCCACGCTGGTCGAGGTGGGCGGCACGACCGGCGGCGTCCCGGGCGTGATGCACGTCATCCGCCATGCCGACGGCGACCCGGGCGTGACGATCCACTGCTACGCGCCGAAGCTGCTGCGCGTCGGCCAGGTCTTCTACGACGCCGATGGCCGCTGGGTGCGCCGCGAGCGCGACGGTCAGGAGGAGCTCGTGGAGGGTCTCCTCCCCTGCTGAGCCCCCCGGCGCGCCACCGCGCCGGACATCAGTTCAATCCGAGCTCGTCGTCGACCGTCGCGTCGACGATCGCCGCGTAGCGCTCGGGCGTCAGCACGCCGAGCATCCAGAGCGCGCCCGCGCCGTTGTCGACGGCCAGCAGCAGCTGCTCGGCCGCATCGATGTCGACCGCCGCCGGCACCGTGCCGGCGATGCGCAGGTCACGCAGGATCGCCGAGTCGTAGGCCACCCACGCGGCGAGCCGGGCGTTGGCGCGCCGGCGCTCTGCCGGGTCGCGCGCCGCGATGCGCAGGTACTCGAACCACAGCACCCAGGTCGGGCGGAGGCCGGCAGGGTCGTCGGCGATGGCGTGCGCGTAGGCATCGCGCAGCCGCTCGAGCGGATCGGTGATCTGCGCGGCGCGCCACTCGACGCGGCGACGGGCGAGCTCCTCGTCGCGCTCGAACGTGGCGCGCAGCAGGTCGCCGAGCGTGCGGAAGTAGTACCGCGGCAGCGAGCGCGAGACGTCGGCTTCCACGGCGACCTCGGGAAAGTGCACGCCGGCGATGCCCTCGCGCTCGATCAGCCGGATCGTCGCATCGAGGATCGCGCTGCGTCGATCGTCATCGGCATCGACCGGCATGGGGGCGACCGCCGGCAGCGGCCGCGCCTGCGGGTCCCGCCAGTCGCGGCGACCAGCGAGCAGGCGCTCGAGTCCGGCTCGCGCCGCCGCCGGTGAGACCAGGTCGACGAGGAGCATGACCCCGAACCCGTCCATCGCGCCCGCCAACCGCCCGGCGATGAGCCAGGCGTCGGCAGCCGCCGTTGCGTCGCCGTCGGCCTGCATGGCGGCGACCGCCGTCGCGAGCGCAGCCAGCCGGCGCTGCTCGGCCGCGCGCACGGCCTCGGCGAGCGAGGGGTCGAAGACGGCGCGGCGCTGGAATTCCGTGCGCGTCATCCAGAACTCGCGCACGTCCTCGGCCGGCCCGTCGAAGGCGGCGAGCGCGAAGGCGCGGAGGCGCTCGAGCGCCGACCCCGCACCGTCGAGCAGCGCCCGCTCGCGCGCCTGCTCCGCACCGTCCGCGCGGTCCCACACGGCGCGGACGAGATCCTCGAGCGTCGGGTAGTAGTAGTGCGGCAGCGCAACCGAGACGCCGGCCTCGCTCGCGACCGCTTGCGAGCGGATGCCGTCGAGGCCATCGCGCACGACCACCCGCAGCGCCGCATCGAGGATCTCGCTGCGGCGATCCGTGGTTTCGCTCGCCTCCCGCATCTTCACGCCCCTATGGTGACGCGCGACCCCACGGGTCTGCCGCACCGCCGCTACGGTTGCCCCATGCCACGGCGACTGCTGGTGATCGGAGCGACTGCGCTGCTGCTGCTCGGCACGGGCAGCGCGATGGCGGCCGCCAGGCCGGCGGTCGGCGCTCCACGGGCGATCACCACGAGCGTGGGCGAGCAGAAGGGCATCCGCCTGCTCAGCAACGACCGCCGCGGCTGGCATTGGGTGTGGCTGCGCAAGCCGAGCGCAACGATCGTGGTGGCACATCCACTCGAGCGCCTGCCGGAGAACGACGAGGCCGTCAACGGCCTGGCCGGACGCACCGGCGTGTTCGTCACCGGACGCGCGCCGGGCACGACCGCGGCGTTGCTCGGGTACACGTCGGCCGACGAGTCGAAGCTCTTCAAGACCGTCGTGCTGCGCATCACGGTCCAGTAGCCCCCGGATTCGGCGCTGTCGCCGCACACGTGTGGCTGTCTGCGCGATTTCGGTGATCCCGCTCACAAAGGTCACGTCTGTGAACAGGCCCTGACCATACGCTCAGCCGCGTCGGAAATCACCCTCCCGGAGGCACTCCTTGCGACGCATCGCCGCCCTGCTTTCGGTCGTCACCGCGCTTCTCGTCATCACCGCCGTCGCGCAGGCAAACGTCGCTCCCAGTGCCAAGGGAGACGCGTACTTCACGAACTCAGCCACGGACAGCGTCTGGATGTACGCCACTCCGCCGAGTGGGACGCTCTACTACATCGGCGTGCGCTACTACGTCAACGGCGTCCAGACGAACCAGGACACGTCGCCCACGTTCTACGGCGCCAACCACATCGTCCCCACGTGGGCGGGCACGCTCACCAACGGCACGACGTACCAGATGTGCGGCACGGGCTACATGCTCCTCTCCGGCACGTGGTTCCCGGACGTACCCGGCACGTGCGACGGCTACCTGAACATCAACACGGCGACCACGATCGACCGCGGCAAGCCGACGGTCACGAACGTCGGCGTCGAGGGCTCGGCCACGTACACGAACAAGACCGTCGGCCAGACGCTGGCGCTGAGCGGCGTCTACAACGACGCGATCTCCCCGCCGTGGCCCGCGGCGTACACCTGCGTGCGCACGAACGCCGACCCGGCGACGGCGTGCAACGGCGCTACGTACACCTACCAGTCGGGCTGCAGCAACGCCGCGGCCGGCTCGTCGACCACGAACAACCCCTTCAGCTGCACGTACCCGATCCAGGCCGGCGATCCCGACGGCCCGTTCGTGTTCTGCGCGATGGTCTCCGACTCGTCGGTGCCCGACAATCCGGCGAACCCCGATCCGTACGCGGGCTTCACCTCGTCGAACGCGAACGTCTCGACACCGTCGTGCGGCTACGTGGTCATCGACCGCACCGCGCCGACGCTCGGCATCAGCGGCGGCACGACCGCGACCGCCAGCCAGAGCCTGACGCTCTCGGCCAGCGCCACCGACCCCGCCGCGGGCATCACCGCCGGCTCCGGACCGTCGGGGTCGTACACGTGGTCGTGGGGCGACAACACCGCAGCCACGACCGGCGCCACGGCTGCGCACACCTATGCCCAGGCCGGCACGTACACCGTGACGCTCAGCTCCGGCGATGCCGCGGGCAACGCCGCTTCGACCACTTCGGTGATCACCGTCGCCGCACGCAGCGGCACTGCGACCGGCGGTACGGGTGCCGGGACGTCGTCGGGCTCGTCCGGCACGGTGACGGCCGCGCCGACGGCCTCCTCCATCGCCGCGGCCGTCGGCACGCGCTCGACCCAGACGCAGACCGCCGGCGGCATCGACGTGCTCACCGCCCGCACGGTGCGCATCGCCTCGAAGCCGAAGGCGCTGCCGCTCGCGATCACGGCGCACCAACTCGGCACCGCGACGTTCACCCTCACGCGCAACGGCCGCTCCGTCACGCAGGCGGGGCTGGCGATCACGAAGGCCGGCGCACTCGGCCTGCGCCTCAAGCTCCCGAAGCGCCTGCTGGCCGGGGCGTACGTGCTGAAGGTCGCGTTCACGCCGACAGGCGGCGCCGCCGCCCGCAAGGCGATCGGCATCCGCTTCCTCGGCGCTGTCGCGCGCGCCGCCGCCGCGGCCCGCATCGGAGTGGTACCGCACCTGAGCGGCGGCGCGCCCGCCGAGCTCGGACTCGGCACACCGGCGGCCGACTACGGCTCGGCGGGCCGGCTGGAACCCTGAGAGGGAGTCCGGGAAGCCGCACGTACCATGGGTGCGTGCGGCTTCCCGTCCTCGTCTTCGCGCTCGCGCTCGCAGTGCTGAGCGCGGCGCCGGTCGCCTTGGCGCAATCCGATCCGGCCCAGCGCGCGGCGGTGTTCGCCGGCGCCGGCGAGTGGATCGACCTCTACGACGCGACGATCCACGAGCCGCAGGACGTGGTCGACCAGGCCGTTGCGCACCAGGTCACGACGATCTACTGGGAGACGTCGAACTACCACTCGCCGGCCGATGTCATGTACCCCGACGACTTCGCGCAGGTGCTGGCGCTCGCGCACGCGCAGGGCATCAAGGTCGTGCCGTGGTACCTGCCGGGGTACCGCAGCATCCCGCTCGATCGCCGGCGCTTCGCCGCCGCCATCGCCGCAGGGGGCGCGACGCCGGTCGACGGTCTCGGCGTGGACATCGAGGCCGACATCGTGCGCAATCGCCAGCTGCGCGCCACGC
>CAWUMZ010000009.1:0-23171 GCA_963923625.1 uncultured bacterium
ACGTTCGAGTACATGCTCGACCCGAACATCCAGTGCGCGACCGGCGGTCCGCCGGCCTCGGGCTACTACTCGGGCATCGTCGGCGAGTCGGAGTACTCCGACGCGATGACGAAGTCGAAGGGCAAGAAGAACCCGGGCATCAGCGGCATCAAGGTCGTCGACGACCTGACGACGTCGTTCACGCTGGCCAAGCCCGACGGCTCGTTCCCGCGCGCCCTCGCGATGGCGTGGGCCTTCATCGTGCCGGCCTCGACGCCGCACAAGAAGATGGACACGCCGCCGCCGTTCGTCGGCCCGTACAAGATCTCCGACTACCAGCTCGACAAGTCGGTCACGATCGTCCGCGAGCCCACCTGGGACAAGAACGTCGCCGCCGGCGTCCCGCAGGCGGATAACGAGAACAACATCGACGGCATCAACGCCGCGATCGGCGTGCCGGACGAGACCCAGTTCGCGCAGCTCAAGAACAACGAGCTGGACATGACGTTCGACGGCTCGGCGCCGACCGGCTCCGAGATCCCGGCGACCGCCAACGACCCGGCCTACAAGAGCCGGTTCTTCTCGACGCCGGACGCGGCCGTGGACTACGCCGTCTTCAAGACGGACAAGGCCCCGTTCGACAACGTCCAGCTGCGCCAGGCGGTGAACTACGCCCTCGATCGCGACGCCATCGTCAAGGTCATCGGCGGCAAGCTCTCCCGCTCGGCGTGGAGCCAGATCCTCTCGCAGAACCTGCTGGCGGATCAGCCCACCGACGTCTACACGATGGACGTCGAGAAGGCGAAGCAGCTCGTCAAGGACTCGGGCGTTCCGACCCCGATCAACATCACCCTGGCGAACTTCTCCGACGCCCCGGCACCGCAGGTGTCCGCGGCGATGAAGGAGGCGCTCGAGGCGGTGGGCTTCAAGGTCACCGTCAAGGCGCTGTCCGCCGACGTGTACTACGGCTTCCTCGCCGACCCCAAGAGCGACTACAACATCGGCGTCGCCGGTTGGGGTGAGGACTACGCGGACGCGATCACGTACTACGGCCCGCTGCTGCTCTGCGGCCAGGGCTCGAACTACGGGCAGTTCTGCGACAAGACCTTCGACTCGAAGGTCGGCCAGATCAACCTGCTGCCGCCGGGTGCCGATCGCACCGGGCAGTTCGCGCAGCTCTCGACCGACACCGCGAAGAACCTCGCGCCGTGGGCCACGCTGGACCTGCGCCGCAAGGTGTCGTTCATCTCGGACCGCCTGGGCAACTACATCTGGGGCCCCGGCAAGCAGTTCTACTTCGCCTCGTACTTCCTGAAGGACGGCAAGTAGCCCGAACGGCGATCCGTCCCGTCCGTCGCGCCCCGGCGCGGCGGACGGGCGATCCGCACCTCCCGGCATGATCCGCTTCCTGATCCGACGCATCCTCGGCGGCATCTTCGTGGTGCTCGTCGTGACCCTCGCGGTCTTCGTGCTGTTCGGCCCCGTGCTGCGCTGGCACTCCAACATCTCGCCGGCGCGGCTCTACGCGGGCAAGAATCCCTCGCCCGCCCAGATCGAGCGCGTGTCGGCGCTGCTCGGCCTCGACAAGCCGTACTACGTCCAGTACGCGTACACCCTCCAGCGGCTCGTGCTCGGTCCCACGCAGGAGGAGCGCGACCGCGTCTGCCCGGGCTCGACCGCCGAGGAGTGCGATCAGCTGCTCGGCCGCTTCGGCAGCTCGTTCGCGAAGCAGACGTCCGTGGACTCGCTGATCTGGGAGGCCTTCCCGGTGACGCTGTCGCTGACGCTCGTCGCCGCCGTGATCTGGCTGCTGATCTCGATCCCGATCGGCATCATCGCGGCGATCAGACCCCGTTCGCTGTTCGATCGCGTGTCGATCGTGTTCGTCCTGATCGGGCAGTCGCTGCCCGTCTACTACTTCGGCCTGCTGGCCCTCTACTTCCTCGCCTACAAGTACCAGGTGTTCCCGCTGTCGGGCTACGAGCCCCTGTCGAATCCCGGCCAGTGGCTCTACCACCTGCTGCTGCCCGCCTCGGTGCTCGCGCTCCAGTTCGCCGCCATCTACGTGCGCATCACGCGCTCGCAGATGCTCGACACGCTCAGCGAGGACTACGTGCGCACCGCGCGCGCCAAGGGCGCGAGCGAGCCGCGCATCGTCATCCGCCACGCGTTCCGCAACGCGATGCTGCCGATCGTGACGATGTTCGGCCTCGATCTGGGCCTGCTGCTCGGCGGCGCCATCCTGATCGAGGTGACGTTCGGGTTGCAGGGGCTCGGCTGGCTCGCCGTCGAGGCCGCCAAGCGCCTCGACGTGCCGACGACGGCCGGCATCGTCCTCTTCTCCGCGATCATCATCGTCGTCGCGAATATCATCGTGGACCTCGTCAACGCCTCCCTCGACCCGCGGATCCGGCTGGAGTAGGGGATGGCGCTGCTCACCGTCGACAACCTCCGCACGACCTTCCGCACCGACGACGGCCCCGTCGGCGCGGTCGACGGCGTCAGCCTGTCGGTCGACGCAGGAAAGGTGCTCGGCATCGTCGGCGAGTCCGGCTGCGGCAAGTCGGCGATGAGCCTCTCGATCATGGGGCTGTTGCCGAAAAGCGCCCACGTCGAGGGCAGCATCCGCCTCGGCGATCGCGAGCTGGTCGGCCTGTCGAGCGGCGAGCTGCGGCAGCTGCGCGGCGACGACATGGCGATGATCTTCCAGGATCCGATGACGTCGCTCAATCCGGTCATGCGCATCGGCGAGCAGCTGGTCGAGGCCGTGCGCCTGCACCGCAAGGTGTCGAAGGCCGAGGCGCGAGGCATCGCCGTCGAGGGCCTCGCCGCCGTCGGCATCCCCAGCCCCGAGGACCGCATGCGGTCCTACCCGATGGAGCTGTCCGGCGGCATGCGTCAGCGCGTGATGATCGCGATGGCGCTCCTCAACCGCCCGCGTCTGCTGATCGCCGATGAGCCCACGACCGCGCTCGACGTCACCACGCAGGCGCAGATCCTCGAGCTGATGCGCGAGCTGCGCAGCGAGGTTGACGCCGCGATCGTGCTGATCACCCACGACCTCGGCGTCGTCGCCGAGCTGTGCGACGAGGTCGCCGTGATGTACGCCGGGCGCGTCGTCGAGCGCGCGCCCGTCGATGAGCTGTTCGCGCGACCGCAGCACCCGTACACGTGGGGCCTGCTCGCCTCGCTGCCCGGCCGCAACCGCGCCGATGCGCGCCTGCATCAGATCCCCGGCAGCCCGCCGAGCCTCCTCAGGCCGCCGGCCGGCTGCCGCTTCGCGCCGCGCTGCGCCTTCGCGATGGATGCCTGCACGGCGGATCCGGCGCCTGCGCTGGCGTCGACCGGACGAGGCGACGCCGCAGTGGCGTGCCTGCTCGATCAGGCGACGCGCGATCGCGAAGGCGCCCGTCTGGCGGGAGAGGAGCGGACATGAGCGAGCCGATCCTCCGTGCGACGGGCGTCAAGATCGGCTTCCCGGTGACCCGCGGCATCATCTTCCAGCGCGAGATCGCGCGCGTGCAGGCCGTCGACGGCGTCGACCTCGAGCTGCACGAGGGCGAGACGCTCGCCATCGTCGGCGAGTCGGGCTGCGGCAAGACGACGCTGGCGCGCGGACTCGTGCGGCTGCAGGATATCGACGCGGGTTCGATCGAGTTCATGGGACAGGACATCACCCGGCGAAGCGGCGGCGCGCTGTCGGACTTCCGCCGCCAGGTGACGATGATCTTCCAGGATCCGATCGCGTCGCTCGATCCGCGCATGCGCATCGGGCAGTCCGTGCAGGAGCCGCTCGACATCCACTCGATCGGGACGCCCGCCGAGCGCAAGCGCAAGGTGCAGGAGGCGATGGAGCGGGTCGGGCTCAATCCCGAGCACTACAACCGCTTCCCGCACGAGTTCTCCGGTGGCCAGCGGCAGCGCATCGGCATCGCGCGCGCCGTCGTGCTCGAGCCGCGCGTGATCGTCTGCGACGAGCCCGTGTCGGCGCTCGACGTGTCGGTGCAGGCGCAGATCGTGAACCTGCTCGAGGACCTGCAGCGCGATCTGGGCCTGTCGTACATCGTGATCGCGCACGACCTCGATGTCGTGCGGCGCCTCGCCGACCGCGTCAAGGTGATGTACCTCGGTCGCGTCGTCGAGGAGGGCAGCGGCGAGCAGGTGTATCAGTCGCCGCGCCATCCGTATTCGAACGCTCTGCTGTCGGCGCGGCCGATCGCCGATCCCGCGCTGGCGCGCTCGCGGGAGCGCGTGGTCCTGCAGGGCGATGTGCCGAGCCCGCTCAATCCGCCGTCGGGCTGCCGCTTCCATCCGCGCTGCCCTGTCGCGCAGGCGTCGTGCGCGGAGGTCGATCCGCAGCTCGAACACGCAGCGGACGGGCACGGCTGGGCCTGCGCGTACCCGCTGCAGCCGTGAACGGCGTCGGGTCGCGCGCCGCCGCCCTGCGGCTCGTCGCGGTGCTCATCGCCCTCGTGCTTGCCGGCGCCGTCCTGACGGCTGCGTTCGCCGCGGGTGGGCGACCGCTCGGACAGGCGATCGCGGCAGGCAGCGGCCTGATCGGGGTGCTGCTGGTCCTGCTCGGCACGGTCCTGCTCGGGCTCGCGCGCCGCGCCGATGGGCGCGTCACGCAGGGGACGGGCATCGGCGCGCTCGCGCTGGGCGTGCCGTTCCTCGTGGTGGCGCTCGTGGTGTGACCGGCGACGGTCGGCGGGCCTCTGCGGTGCAGATGTCGGCGGCAGTGTGGAGCGTGCGTCGTTCGTGCGGTGTTCGCAAGGACATGCGTCATCCACTGCCATTCGCCAGGCGCAATCCGGGGTTGCTCGCGATCCGCGGATGTCATGTCCTCCCCCGACCGCGGCCGCGTTCGCTAAGGTGCCGCCATCTGCACTCGCGCTTTCCTGCGCGCGTGCGGCACCATCTTCGAGACCATCGACCTGAGAGGGCACGAGACGCACATGGGCGAGCGCAACGTCGGCAAGATCGTGGAGATCAAGGGCGTCGTCATCGACGCGGTCTTCCCGGACTCGCTTCCCGCGATCTACGCGGCACTGCACATCCAGACCGCCAGCGGCTTCGTCGTGGCCGAGGTGCAGCAGCACCTGGGCGACAACCGCGTCCGCGCGGTCGCCATGGACTCCACGGACGGCCTGGCGCGCGGTGCCGAGGTCGTCGACACGGGCAGCTCGATCAGCGTCCCCGTCGGCCCGCAGACGCTCGGCCGCATCTTCAACGTGCTCGGCGATGCCATCGACAATGGCGAGCCCGTCACCGGCGAGCGCTGGGGCATCCACCGCGAGCCCCCGAAGTTCGAGGAGCTCGACCCGAAGCCGTCGCTGCTCGAGACGGGCATCAAGGTCGTCGACCTCCTCGCGCCGTACACGAAGGGCGGCAAGATCGGCCTCTTCGGCGGTGCCGGCGTCGGCAAGACCGTGCTCATCCAGGAGCTCATCAACAACATCGCGACGCAGCATGGCGGCCTGTCGGTCTTCGCCGGCGTCGGTGAGCGCACCCGCGAGGGCAATGACCTCTGGCTCGAGATGAAGGAGTCCGGCGTCATCGCCAAGACCGCCCTCGTCTACGGCCAGATGAACGAGCCGCCGGGAGCCCGCCTCCGCGTCGCCCTGTCCGGCCTGACGATGGCCGAGTACTTCCGTGACGTCGACGGCCAGGACGTGCTCCTCTTCGTCGACAACATCTTCCGCTTCACGCAGGCCGGCTCCGAGGTGTCCGCGCTCCTCGGCCGCATGCCGAGCGCCGTGGGCTACCAGCCGACGCTGGCCACCGAGATGGGCGAGCTCCAGGAGCGCATCACCTCCACGAAGAAGGGCTCGATCACCTCGGTGCAGGCCATCTACGTGCCGGCCGACGACCTGACCGACCCGGCCCCGGCCGCGTCGTTCTCGCACCTCGACGCCACCACCGTGCTCTCGCGCGCGATCTCGGAGCAGGGCATCTACCCGGCCGTCGATCCGCTCGACTCGACGAGCCGCATCCTGCAGCCCGACGTGGTCGGCGAGGAGCACTACCGCGTCGCGACGCAGGTCCAGCAGGTCCTCCAGCGCTACAAGGACCTCCAGGACATCATCGCGATCCTCGGCATGGACGAGCTCTCGGACGAGGACAAGCTGACGGTGCAGCGCGCCCGCAAGATCCAGCGCTTCCTGTCGCAGCCGTTCTTCGTGGCCGCCGTGTTCACGGGCCGCGAGGGTCGCTACGTCCGCATCGAGGACACGATCCGCGGCTTCCAGGAGATCCTCGACGGCAAGCACGACGATGTGCCGGAGCAGGCGTTCTTCCTGTGCGGCGGCATCGAGGACGTCGTCGCCGAGGCCGAGCGTCTCAAGACCGCCGCGGCGTAATCCATGGCCACGCTCCACTGCGAGATCATCACGCCCGAGGGCCATGCCTTCGCCGGTGAGGCGGAGATGGTCGTCGTGCCGGGCGCCGAGGGTGGCCTCGGCGTGCTGCCGCGCCACCAGCCGATCGTCGCCCGGCTCAAGGTCGGGGAGATCCGCGTGCGCATCAGCGCGACCGAGTGGCGGCCGTTCGCCACGGCCGACGGCTACTTCTCCATGCAGGGCGAGAAGGCGATCGCGCTCGTCGAGGGCGCGACGCCGTTCGACGCCATCGACGTGACCGCCGCGGAGGCCAAGGCGGCCGACGCGCGAGCGCGCATCGAGCAGTCCGAGGCGGGAGACGAGACGATCAACCGCTTCCGCGCCGAGCGCGATCTCGAGTACGCCGAGAACCTGCTGCGCATCGGCGGCCGATAGTCCCGTAAGGGGTCTGACGGCAGGCGGACAGCCGATTTCCGCCACGGTGCGATAGAGAAGTCGGGGGTACACTCAGACCATGTCGAATCGCCGCTCCATCGCCCTGCTCACGCTGCTCGTCGCCGGCTTCGCCGTCGCGGTGATCGCCGCCTTCGGAAATGGCAGCGCCAACGCCGGCGCCGAGGCGCGCGCCAAGGGCGCGGCCGCCGTCCCGGCGAACGCGCTCGCCTACGCGAGCGTCAACCTCGATCGGAGCGGCGCACCGTTCCAGGCGCTTGAAGGCCTGGCGGCCAAGGTGCAGGGCGGCCGGGGCGCGGTCGACCAGCTCAACCGGATGCTCGACGGCACCGGACCGCAGGCGCAGGTCGTCCGTGCGCTCGGCGGCGACGTCAGCGTCGGTCTCGTGGGTGTCACGCTCGGCAGCGACATGAAGCCGGCCGCCGATGCGGTCGTGGTCGCCACGTCGGCCGATGCCGCGACCCTGCCCGACGTGCTCGCCAAGGCGGGCTTCGCGTCGGGCCCCGCGCTCGACGGCCAGCCGGTCTGGGAGAAGAGCGGCTTCGCCGTCACGCTGAGCGGGTCGACCGCAATCGGAGCGACCTCGCGTGCCACGCTGTCCGACGCCCTCGCCACGCAGGCCGGGCAGAAGGCCGCGCTTGCCGATGATGCCGCCTTCAAGGCGACCGTCGCGAAGCTGCCCGGCGATGCGGTCGCGATCGCCTACCTCGCGCCCGCGCGCTTCGCCGGCGTGCTGCAGCTGGCGGGGTCGCTGCTGCCGAAGGGTGCGCTGCCCAAGGGCTCACCCGACATGACGCAGTCGCTCGCGCAGCTCGGCACGACCCTGCAGGACATCCGCGGCCTCGGCATCGCGGTCACGGCCGAGCAGGGCGGTCTCCGCGTCGTCGCCGCCGGCGACGCCGACCGGGCGGCGCTGACGAAGCTCGGTGCGAGCTTCCCGACGGCGTACGCCCCGACGATCCTGAAGCAGGTGCCGGCCGACGCGCTCGGCGTCGCCGCGTTCCGCGATCTCGGACCGACGCTGCAGGCCGGAATCACCGCGGCGCAGCAGCGGGATCCGCAGGTGAAGTCGCTGATCGCCGCGGCCGAGCAGACGACCGGCGTCAAGCTGGCCGACGTCCTCGCGGCGCTCGGGGGAGAGCATGCGATCGAGGTCGTCGGCGGCAGGACGCCGGCGGCGGCCCTGCTCACGCAGCCGCAGGATCCGCAGACCGCGGGCGCCACGCTCGCCACTGCGATCGCCTCCGCGCAGAAGCTGGCGAAGGATCTGCCGATGGCCGACGCCCTGCGCAAGCACGCGGAGAAGCGCCACACCGGGTCCGAGCCGAAGCTGACGGTCACCCGCCAGGGCGGCAGCGCGACGCTCGCGATCGGCACCGATTCCGGGCTCGCCGCGACGCCGAGTGCCTCGATCGCCGACTCCGAGGCCTACCGCGCGATCGTCGATCGCGCCGGTGTGCCCGAGCAGGTCACCGGCATCGCGTACGTCAACGCGGCGCAGCTGCGTGCGCAGGCGCAGATCGGTGGCGCGACGCTGCCGAAGGGCACCGAGGCGCTCAACGGCGCCGTCGCGTGGGGCACGCCCGACGGCGGCGTGCTGTACATCTCGATCGGGTAGCGCTCGCTGCGCCATGCGGCGGGGTCGCGCTGTACCATGCGCGTGATAATCCGCTGCATCTTCACGGTGCGGCCGCGATAGGAGCGCAGCGTGGCGCAGGAACACTCGATTCTCTTCACCTCGGAATCCGTCACCGAGGGGCATCCCGACAAGATCGCCGACCAGATCTCCGACACGGTGCTCGACGCCGTGCTCGCGCAGGATCCGGCCGCGCGCGTGGCATGCGAGACCCTCGTCACCACGGGCCTCGTGCTGGTCGCGGGCGAGATCACGACCTCGGCGCGCATCGACATCCCCGAGCTGGCGCGCGGTACGGTCCGCGACATCGGCTACGACGATGCGCTCAAGGGCTTCGACTGCAACACCTGCAATGTGATGGTCGCGCTCGACCGCCAGTCGCCCGACATCGCGCAGGGCGTCGACGGCGCCGACGCGGATGAGGTCGGCGCGGGCGACCAGGGCATGATGTTCGGCTACGCGTGCACCGAGACGCCCGAGCTGATGCCGCTGCCGATCCAGCTGTCGCATCGCCTCTCGCACCGCCTCTCCGAGGTGCGCAAGGACGGCACGCTCCCGTACCTGCGCCCCGACGGCAAGACGCAGGTGACGGTCGAGTACGCCGAGGACGGCGGGCATCTGCGCCCGATCGGCATCGATCGCGTCCTCATCTCCACGCAGCATGCCGAGGACGTCTCCCAGGAGCAGATCAAGGCCGACCTCGCCGAGCACGTCGTCAAGGACCTGCTGCCGGCCGACCTCGCCGGGGATGTCGACCTCACCGGCGACTTCCTGCTCGTCAATCCGACCGGCCGCTTCGTGATCGGCGGTCCGATGGGCGACTGCGGCCTGACCGGCCGCAAGATCATCGTCGACACGTATGGCGGCATGGGCCGACACGGCGGCGGTGCGTTCTCCGGCAAGGATCCCTCGAAGGTCGACCGCTCGGGCGCCTACGCCGCGCGCTGGGTCGCCAAGAACATCGTCGCCGCTGGCCTCGCCGAGCGCTGCGAGGTCCAGGTCGCGTACGCCATCGGCGTCGCGCACCCGGTCTCGGTGATGGTCGAGACCTTCGGCACGGCCACGAAGGACGAGGACGCGATCGCCACGGCGGTGCGGAATGTCTTCGATCTGCGCCCGGCATCGATCCTCGAGCAGCTCGACCTGCGCCGCCCGGTCTATCGTCCGACTGCAGCCTATGGCCACTTCGGACGGGATCAATTCAGCTGGGAGCGCACCGACAAGGTCGACGAGCTCCTCGCCGCGCTCTAGCGCCGTCGTCGTCATACCGCTCGTCACGACGCGCGGGCTGAAGGGGCCGCTGACGTACGCGGGCGAGCTGCCGACCGGCGCGGTCGTGGAGATCCCGCTCGGCCGGCGGCACGAACAGGGCGTCGTGCTGCGCGCGGCGACCGACGACGACATCCCCGCCGGGGTCGTGCTCAAGTCCGCGACGGACACCGGCGGCCGCGTGCCGCCGGAGCTCGTCGACCTCGCGCTCAAGATCGCTGAGCGCTACGCCACGCCGCCGGCGCGGGCGCTCAAGCTCGTGCTGCCGCCGACGGGGACCGCACCGCCGCCGGATCCGTGGCTCGCCGCCGCAGAGGGCGCCGAGGTACGGGGCTCGCGGCAGGCGGCCATCCTCGGCGCCGCGCGAGACGCACCGGGGCCGCTCAGCGACGTCGCGGCGCGCTCGGGCGCCGCGCCCGCGGCCGTGCGCAAGCTGGTTGCCGCGGGGCACCTCGTCGAGATCGATGCCCCGCCGCCCGATCTCGAAGCCGCGCTCGAGGCGACTGAGGCGCAGCTGGCGGCGATCGCCCGCCTCGAGCGCGCGATCGATGGTGGCGAGGGCAACCGCGAGCTCCTGCTGCACGGCGTGACGGGCTCCGGCAAGACCGAGGTCTTCCTGCGCGCCGCCGCGCACGCGCTCGCACAGGGGCGCGGCGTGATCATCCTCGTCCCGGAGATCTCGCTCGCACCGCAGACCGCTGCGCGCGTGCGCCGGCGCTTCGGCAGCCTCGTCGAGGTGCTCCACTCGGGGCTCGCGAAGGGCGAGCGGGCACGCGTCTGGCAGCGGCTCGAGGCGGGGGAGGCGCGCGTGCTGATCGGCGCGCGGTCGGCGATCCTCGCGCCGATGCGCGACCTCGGGCTGATCGTCGTCGACGAGGAGCACGAGGTCGCCTACAAGCAGGAGTCGGATCCGCGCTACGACGCTCGTACCGTGGCGCTGATGCGCGGCCGCGCGGCGGACGCCGCGGTGGTGTTCGCCTCGGCGACACCGCGACCGGAGGCCTGGAAGGCGCTCGAGCACGTGAGGCTCACGGAGCGCATCGGCGGGCGGCTGCCGCCCGTCGAGCTCGTCGACCTGTCGCGCGACGGTCACTATCCGCTGTCGCGCACGCTGGCGGCCGCACTCGGCGACATCGAGCGCGACGGCGGACGGGCGATGATCCTGCTCAACCGCCGAGGCGCCGCGCTCGCACTGCACTGCCGTGCCTGCGGCAAGGGCTTCGGGTGCCCGTCGTGCGACGTCTCGCTCGTGCTGCACCAGCGTCCACCGCGGCTCGTCTGCCACCACTGCAGCCACACGGAGCCCGCGCCGACCAAGTGCCCGCATTGCGGCGCGGTCGACATCACGCGCATCGGCGCCGGTACCGAGCGCCTCGAGACGGAGATCGCCGATCGCTTCCCCGGGCTCACCGTGCTGCGGCTCGACGGCGACGTCGCTGCGAAGGTCGGCGCGCTCGAGGAGGTCCTCGCGACGTTCGGGTCGACGGACCGCGCCGTGCTCGTCGGCACGCAGATCGTGGCGAAGGGGCACGACTTCCCCGACGTGCGCCTGGCGGCCGTGATCGACGCCGACCTCGGTCTCGCGATGCCGGACTTCCGCGCCGAGGAGCGCTCGTTCGCGCTGCTCGCGCAACTCGCGGGACGCGCCGGCCGCGAGGGATCCGGTGGGCGCGTGCTGCTCCAGACGTGGGACCCGGGCCAGCGCGTCGTGCGGCTCGCCGCTCGGCACGCCGTCGACGAGTTTCTCGACGGCGAGCTCGCGCGCCGCGAGACGCTGCGCTACCCGCCCTACAGCCGACTCGTGCGGGTACTCGTCGACGCGCCGCACGCCGACGCGCCGATGGCCTTCCTCGACGGTCTCGCCGCCGCGCTCGAGCAGATGGTCCCCGATGACGACGTGCTCGGGCCGGCGCCGCTGATCCGCCTGCGCGATCGCCACCGCGCGCACCTGCTGCTGCGCACGCAGCGCGCCGAGCACGCGGCGCGTGCGATCCACGCGGTGCTGGCCGACCGGCACGCATCGCTGCGCGCCGCCGACGCGCGCGTGGTCGTCGACGTGGATCCGCAGTCCGTCTGACAACCGGTCATACTGCCGGGGTCAAGGAGGAGTCACGTGGTCGACGATCTGATCAATGAGGCCAAGGAGCGGATGGCGAAGTCCGTCGAGGCGACGCGCAACGAGTTCAACACCGTGCGCACGGGCCGGGCGACCCCGCAGCTCCTCGAGCGCATCGTCGTCGAGTACTACGGCACGCCCACGCCGCTCACCCAGATGGCGACGGTCAGCGCGCCCGACCCGCGGTCGCTGCTGATCCAGCCGTACGACGTCTCGGCGCTCGGCGACATCGAGAAGGCGATCAACGAGAGCGATCTCGGCATCAACCCGTCCAACGACGGCAAGGTGATCCGCCTTTCGATCCCGCAGCTGACGGAGGAGCGTCGCAAGGAACTCGTCAAGGTCGTCCGCAACCTCGCCGAGGAGGGCCGCATCGCCCTCCGCAACGTGCGCCGCGACGTGATCAACGACCTGCACGCCCTCGAGGGCGAGGTCGGCAAGGACGAGATCCATCGTGCGGAGGAGCGGGTGCAGAAGGTCACGGACGAGCACGTGGCGCAGATCGACGGCGCGCTCAAGCAGCGCGAAGCCGACGTGATGGAGGTCTGAGACCGGCACCCGCCGGTTCCAGCCGTTACGCTATGTCGAACAGGCAGGCGCCTGTCGTCAGCGCATCCATGGCACTCCTCGACCGCATCAAAGGCATCCGCCGAGCCGAGCAGGCCGCGCCGGGGCCATCGACCGCGACGTCCGTCGCGATCATCATGGACGGCAACTCCCGTTGGGCGAAGCAGCGCGGGCTGCCGACGCTGAGCGGACATCACGCCGGTGTGCGCGCCTTGCGCCGCACCGTCGAGGCGGCGCCGGACCTCGGCATCCGCGCGCTCACCGTCTACGCCTTCTCGACCGAGAACTGGACGCGACCCGAGGACGAGGTCAGCGGCCTGATGGACCTGTTCGCCCGCACGATCCAGCGCGAGTTCATGGACCTGCATCGCCAGGGCGTGCGGATCCGCTTCATCGGACGACGCGATCGGCTCTCGCCGAAGCTGCTGACGCTGATGACGGACATGGAGGAGCGCACGAAGGACAACGAGCGCATCGATCTCTTCGTCGCGTTCGACTACGGCGGGCGTGCCGAGATCGTCGATGCGTGCCGTCGGATCGTCGAGGACGGGCTGCGTCCGGACCAGATCGACGAGACGGCGATCCGCTCGCGCCTCGCCGCTGCCGAGGTGCCGGACCCCGATCTGGTGATCCGCACGTCGGGCGAGCAGCGCGTCTCGAACTTCCTGCTGTGGCACGCGGCCTACGCCGAGTACGCCTTCCCCGACGTCCTCTGGCCCGACTTCGGCGGCGAGCAGCTGCAGGAGGCGGTCAGCGAGTTCGCCACCCGTCGCCGCCGCTTCGGCGGCCGCTGACGCGCGGGCGGGGCGGACGCCGACGATGGGGAACCTGACGAGCCGCATCCTGGTGGCGGTGATCCTGCTGCCGATCGCGATCGCCGCGCTGTGGTTCGGCGACTGGTGGCTCGTCGCCCTCGGCGTCGTCGCCGGCGTGCTCGCGGCGCACGAGCTGTGGACGATCGCGCGCGGGCATCGCCCCGTCCTGCTGGCGGGTTACATCGGCGTCGCGGCCGAAGTCCTGGCGGCGCACCTGCGCGGCGTGGAGGGGATGGTGCTCGTGCTCGGTCCGATCGTGCTGCTGACCTTCATCCTCGCCGCCGCCGCGCCGCGCGAGGACGAGTCGTCGCTGACGAGCATGGCCGTGACGGTCTTCGGCGTGGTCTGGATCGGCGTCGGGCTCGGCGCGGTCGTCGTCCTGCGTGACGAATCGTTCACGCTCGTGCTGGCCGTGCTGCTCGGCACGTGGGCGTCGGACATCGGCGCGTACGCGATCGGCCGCCTGATCGGCCGTCGCAAGCTGGCGCCCGCGATCTCACCGGGCAAGTCGGTCGAAGGCTTCGTCGCCGGCGTGATCGTGGGCACGATCGTCGTGTGGTGGGTGCTCTACGGCCAGCACGTCGTCGGCACCGTCGACGGGCTGATCCTCGGTGCCATCGTCGCGCTGACCGGTCCGTTCGGCGACCTGCTCGAGTCGTTCGTCAAGCGCGACCTCGGCGTCAAGGACTCCGGCACGCTGCTCGCCGGCCATGGCGGCGTCCTCGATCGCATCGACGCGATGCTGATCACGGCGCCGATGGCGCTGTTCGGCCTGTGGCTGATCACGTATCTCTAGGGGGCTGACGGCGCGAAGGCCTTCGCGCCGTCGGCGACCGAGCCACTTCGAGGCCTTCGCGTCGTCACCACCATCAGTAGCGCCGCCCGCACCTGCGTCCGCAACCGACTGGCACCATGTGACCCATGAAGCGCATCGCCATCCTCGGCGCGACCGGCTCGATCGGGACGCAGGCACTGGAGGTCGCGGCTGCCCATGACGATCTGCGGGTCGTCGCGCTGGCGGCCGGCTCCGACGTCGACGGCCTCGTCGCGGCGGCGCGCGCGACGGGCGCCGAGGTGCTCGCGCTGGCCGATCCGGCAGCCGCCGAGCGTGCCGCGACCGAACTCAGGCGCCCCGTGCTCAATGGTGCCGGCGCGCTGGTGGAGCTGATCGACGCGAGCGGGCCGGATGTCGTGCTGAACGCCGTCGTCGGCGCGGCCGGTCTCGAGGCGAGCCTCGCCACGCTCGAGCGCGGGCTCGACCTGGCGTTGGCGAACAAGGAGAGCCTCGTCGCGGGCGGCGACCTCGTCCTCGCTGCCGCGCGCGCGGGCGGCGGGCTGATCCTGCCGGTCGACTCGGAGCACTCCGCGCTGCAGCAGTGCATGGGGGACACGCCGCGCGAGCAGCTCTCGTCGCTCGTCATCACCGCGTCCGGCGGCCCATTCCGCGGTCGCACGCGCGCCGAGCTCGCCGACATCACGGTCGAGCAGGCGCTCGCCCACCCCACGTGGGCGATGGGAGCGAAGATCACGGTCGACTCGGCCACGCTGATGAACAAGGGCCTCGAGGTGATCGAGGCGCACATGCTGTTCGACCTGCCGTACTCGCAGATCGAGGTCGTCGTGCACCCGCAGTCGATCGTCCACGGCATGGCGCGCCTGCGCGACGGTGCGCTGATCGCGCACCTCGGGCATCCCGACATGCGCGTGCCGATCTCGTACGCGCTCACGTATCCGCGCCGCGAGGCCGTCGATGCGAGGCCGCTCGAGTGGACGGAGGCGTTCTCGCTCGACTTCCAGCCGCCCGACCTCGACACGTTCGGCTGCCTGCGCCTCGCGATCGAGGCGGGGGAGACGGGCGGCACTGCGCCGGCCGTGCTCAACGCTGCGAATGAGCAGGCGGTGGCGGCTTTCCTCGCAGGCACGATCGGCTTCCTCGAGATCGAGGCGCTCGTCGCCGATGCCCTCGAGCACGTCGCGGTGCAGCCGCTCGACAGCCTCGCGACGGTCATCGCGGCCGATGCGGCAGCGCGCGAGCGCGTCGCCGCGCGCATCGCCGGGGTCGGCGCATGACCTACCTGATCTGGATCCTCGCGCTGCTGGTCCTGATCCTCGTGCACGAGCTCGGGCACTTCAGCGTGGCGCGCCTCGTCGGCGCCAAGGCGACGCGGTTCCTCGTGGGCTTCCCGCCCGTCGCGCTGTCGTTCCGTCGCGGCGAGACGGAGTACGGCATCGGCATGATCCCGCTCGGCGGCTACGTCCGCATCGTGGGGATGAACCGCCCCATGCCCGAGGACGCGATCATCTGCCAGGACGCGATCGAGGAGATCGACCTGCGGCGCCCGGAGGGCCAGCGCGACCTGCTCGGACCGGCCACGGCGACGCTCAAGAGCGCGATCGCGCACGACGCCTCGCCGGCGGAGTGCCAGACCGCGGCCGACCGCGCGGTGCTCGCGCTCGACGCCGATCAGCACCTGCTGCATCCGAAGACGTACAAGGAGACGCGCAAGAACCTCGAGCGCCTCCGCGACGACCTCGACCGTCGCGCGTACTGGCGTTTGCCCGTCTGGAAGCGCATCTCGATCATCCTCGCGGGCCCGGGCGCGAACGTCCTCGCCGCGCTCGTGATCCTGACGATCTTCTTCTGGCACGGGTATCCCATCCAGAAGACGACCACGGCCGTCTCGTCCGCCGCCGGCGCCCCTGCGGTCGCCGCCGGCCTCAAGCCCGGCGACACCATCACCGCCGTCAACGGCCACTCCGTCCACGGCGACTGGACGCTGGTCGGCAACGACATCCAGGCCGCCAAGGGCGCGCCCGTGACGCTGACGGTCGAGCGTGATGGCGCAACGCAGACGCTGCCGGCGGTCAAGCCGCAGCTCGTCAACGGCCGCTGGCTCGTCGGCTTCACGTTCGAGCAGGTCCCCGCCGGCACGAAGCGCGAGTCGCTGCCCGCCGCCGCGGCGAGCTCCGCATCGATGTCGTGGCTGATCACGCGGGAGTCGGTCGCCGGCCTGACGCGCATCGTGACGACCTCGGATGGGCACAACCAGGTGTCGAGCGTGGTGGGCATCACGCAGCAGGGGGCGCAGAGCGTGCGCAACGGCAGCTTCCTGTGGATGCTCGGCGTCATCTCGCTCGCCCTCGCGATCTTCAACCTGCTCCCGTTCCTCCCGCTCGACGGCGGCCACGTCGTGGTCGCGCTGGCGGAGAAGCTGCGGCACGGGCGCCCGCTTTCGCGCGTGCTGATCGAGCGCATCAGCATCGTCGGCATCGCGATCGTGATGGTGCTGTTCGTGATCGGCCTGAACAACGACATCAGCCGGTTCACCGGCCCGTAGGCAGATAGGATTCAGCGCATGGCAAGCGAGAAGCAGATCAACGTCGGCGGCGTTCTGATCGGCGGTGGCGCGCCCGTCGCCGTGCAGTCGATGACGACGACGAAGACCTTCGACGCCGACGCCACGCTCGCGCAGATCGGGCGCCTGCACGAGGCGGGCGTCGACATCGTCCGCGTCGCGGTGCCGGGCCTGCCCGATGCCGACGCGCTGCCGCGCATCGTGGACGAGAGTCCCGTCCCGATCATCGCCGACATCCATTTCAACGCCTCGCTGGCCGTGCGCGCGATGGACGCGGGCGTCGCGGCCGTGCGCATCAACCCCGGCAACATCGGCGGCGACGACAAGGTGCGCGAGGTGGTCGCGAAGGCGCAGGAGACGGGCACGCCGCTGCGCATCGGCGCCAACTCCGGCTCGCTGCCCGAGCACCTCAAGTGGACGGCCACGAGCGACCCGATCGGCGCGCTCGTGAAGGCCGCGATGGAGGAGGTCGAGCTGCTCGAGCAGCTGGACTTCCACGACTTCAAGATCTCGGTCAAGTCCACGTCGGTGCCGGTGATGATCGGCGCCTACCGCATGCTGTCGGGCCTCGTCCCGTATCCGCTGCACCTCGGCGTGACGGAGGCCGGCACGCTCGTGACGGGCGCCGTCAAGAGCGCGATCGGCATCGGCACGCTGCTCGAGGAGGGCATCGGCGACACCATTCGCGTCTCGCTTTCCGTCGATCCGGTCGAGGAGGTGCGCGTCGCGTACGACATCCTGCGCGCACTCGGCCTGCGCCACATGGGCCCCGAGATGATCTCGTGCCCGTCGTGCGGGCGCACCAACGTCGAGGTGCACGTGCTGGCCGAGACGGTGGAGACGCGCCTGCGCGGCTACAAGGAGCACTTCGAGGTCGCGGTCATGGGCTGCGCCGTGAATGGCCCCGGCGAGGCGGGCGACGCCGACTTCGGCATCGCCGGCGGCCGCGACGCCGGGCACATCTACGCCCACGGCGAGGTGCTCAAGCGCGTGCCGCAGGATCAGCTCGTGGATGAGCTGTTCGCGGTCGTGGACCAGTGGATCAGCGACGGCATGCCGCGCCCCGAGCGCGGCCGTCGCAAGCTCTCGCTCCCCGTCATCGGAGGCAATGCCTGATGCCCGAGATCGATCAGAAGACCGCGCTGATGGTCGGCATCGCCGCCGGCGCGACGGCTCTGCTCGCAGCGTCGAAGACCGCGCGCGTTCTCGCCCTGGCCGGTGCCGCCGGGTACGGCGTCTATCGCCTGCGCGGTTCGAAGCACAACCCGTGGCAGGACGTCGAGCCGCCGCGGGCGCGCTGACGTGACGACGCTCCCCGAGGCGGAGGCGCGCCTCGCCCAGCTCGAGACGACCGCGAACCTCGCGTGGTGGGAGATGTCGTGCGACGCGACCGACGAGGCGTCGGCGGCAGCAGAGGCGGCCAGCGCCGCGTACGAGCACGCCCTCGCCGACCCGGCGGTCGCCGCAGCGGCCGTGGCGCTCGACGCCTCGCCGCTCGAGCAGCGCCGCGCCGAGGTGCTGCGCCTGCTGACGGCCGGCCGCCAGCGTCCGGCCGAGCTGATCGACCGCATCGTCGGCCTCGAGACGGAGCTGATGGCCGCGCACTCGCGCTACCGCGCCGTCGTCGACGGGCGCGAGCTCGATGCCGCTGCGGTCGACCGCGTGCTGGCCGAGAGCACAGACCTCGCCGAGCGTCAGGCCGTCTGGACCAGCGCGCGCCGGGTCGGTGGCGAGGTGGCCGACGGGCTGCGCGAGCTCGCGCGCCTGCGCAACGAGGCCGCGCGCGCGGCCGGCTACCGCGATCACTACGCGATGGCGCTCGCGCTCGACGAGATCGACGAGGGGCGCCTCTACGGCATGTTCGACGCGCTGCACGAAGCGCTCGCGCCGGCCTGGACCGCGGAGCGCGCGGCGATCGAGGCGCAGCGCCGGGCGGCGCTCGGCCTCGGTGACGACGCGCCGTTCCAGCCGTGGCACATGATCGACGTCTTCGGACAGGACGCGCCGAGCGTCGGCCCCGATCCGCTCGAGCCCGTGATCGGCGGCGTCGACGCGCTCGGCGCGAGCAGCCGCTACTTCGCCGATCTCGGCTACGACGTGGAGGGCGTGCTCGCCCGCTCCGACGTGCTGCCGCGGCCGGGCAAGGACCAGCACGCGTTCATGATGCACGTGGACCGCATGGGCGACGTGCGGGTGCTGATGAACCTCGTTCCGACCGTGCGCTGGCTCGAGACCACGCTGCATGAGCTCGGCCACGCGATCTACGAGCTGTCGCTCGACGTCGACCTCCCGTGGCTGCTGCGCGACCCGGCGCACATCCTGACGACCGAGGCGATGGCGATGCTGCACGGCCGGCGCGGCCGCGACCCCGAGTTCCTCGAGCGCTACGCCGGCGTGCCCGCGGCAGCGGCCCAGGATCCGGTCAACGCCGCCACGCTGCGGCGCGGCCTCCTCATCCTCGCGGCCTGGGTGCAGGTGATGACGCGCTTCGAGCAGGCGTTCTACGCCGAGCCCGACGGCGATCTCGACATGGTCTGGTGGGATCTCGTCGAGCGCTACCAGGGCATCCCGCGTCCGCTCGCGCCCGTCGCCGATGCGTGGGCGTCGAAGATCCACCTCGCCGTCGCACCCTGCTACTACCACAACTACCTGCTCGGGGAGATCCTCGCCTCGCAGGTGGAGGAGTGGACTGCGCGCGAGACCGGCGCCGCCTCGCCGGCCGCGAACCCGGCCGCCGTCGGCCCGCTGATCGGCGAGCGCCTGCTGCGCCCCGGCGCGTCGCTGCGATGGGATCGCCTCGTCGAGCAGGCGACGGGTGCCCCGCTCGGCATCGACGCCTTCGTGCGCGACGCCTCGCGCTAGCCGCGCGTGAGCGCGTCGAGGCGCTCGAGGAAGACCGCGTAGCCGGCGGTCGCCTGCTCGTACTGCTCGATCGTGAGGTTGTCGCCGCCCTGTGTGAAGCGCAGCTCGGAGCCGTCGCCGTGCGGCGCGATGTCGACCGTGCACACCTCGGTGCCGGGCTGGCCGCCGGCCTGCATCGTGTAGGCGAGGTGGGAGGGGGCGTCGACGGCGGTGTAGGTGCCGCTGAACGTCATCTGGCCCATCGGGCTGTGCATCGTCAGCTCCCAGGCGCCGCCGACGCGCGCGTCGCACGTCGCCTCCACCTGGGCGTCGGCGAGGCCGAACCACCGGGCGAGCAGGTCGCCCTGCGTCCATGCGTCGAAGAGGGCCTGCGGGGAGGCGGGGAAGGTGCGCTTGAGGTCGATGCCGGGCTTCATGCGCCGCAGCCTACCGGCTCAGCAGCGCATCGAGGCGGCCGAAGAACATCTCCCAGCCCGACGCCGCGCGGACGTACTCCTCGGGCGGGAGGTTGCCGCCGCCCTGGGTGAACGTCATGGTCGTGCCCTCGTCGCCCGGCTCGAGGTCGACGGTGACGATCTCCTCGCCGGGCTCGTCGGGCACGGACAGCGTGAAGACCAGCCGCGCCGGCGCCTCGACCTCGCGGTAGACGCCGTGGAAGCGCGGGCGGATGTGCGGCACGTCGGCGTTGCCGGTCTCGCTGCTCCAGGTCCCGCCGACGACGGGGTCGCAGGTCGCCGTGCCGGTGAAGCCGGGCGGGGCGAACCAGCGCACCAGCTGCGCGCCGTCGGTCCACGCGGCGAAGACGTCCGCGGGTGTCGCGGCGAACGTGCGCGTGATGCGGATGCCGGGCTCCATCGCCGCCACCCTAGAGCGTGAGCAGCATGCGCGTGTTGCCGAGCGTGTTCGGCTTCACGTATTCGAGGTCGAGGAACTCCGCGATGCCGCGGTCGTACGAGCGGCGCATCTCGGCGTAGACCTCGGGCGTGACGGGCGTGCCCTCGATCTCGCGGAAGCCGTGGCGTTCGAAGAACGACGTCTCGAACGTGAGGACGAAGATGCGCTCGATGCCGAGGTCGCGTCCGTGCTCGATCAGCCGGTCGACGATCAGCCCGCCGATGCCGCGGCGCTTCGCCTCGCGGTCGACGGCGACGGTGCGGATCTCGCCGAGATCCTCCCAGAGGATGTGCAGCGCGCCGCAGCCGACGACGCGGTCGCCGTCGACGGCGACCCAGAACTCCTGGACGTCCTCGTACAGCGTGACGGTCTCCTTGACCAGCAGCACCTTGCCGGCGTACTGATCCACCAGCTCGCGAATCGCCCCGACATCGCGTGTGGTGGCGCGGCGGACGATGAGCTCGGCGGGCATGGGAGGAGGGTATCCGAGGTCGGATTCGGCCCGATCCGCACCCGCCGCCCGGCGGACTAGGATGGTCTCCCGTGCCTGCCGAGTTCGTCCACCTCCACTGCCACTCCGAGTACTCGATCCTCGACGGTGCGTGCCGCGTCAGCGAGCTCGTCAAGCGCTCGGCGGAGCTCGAGATGCCGGCCGTCACGATCACCGACCACGGCTCGATGGCGGGGTCGGTCGACCTCTACCGCACGGCGACGAAGGCCGGCATCAAGCCGATCATCGGCTGCGAGATCTACCTCGTCGAGGATCGTCGCGCGAAGGAGCCGGCCGGCCGCCGCGACTGGGCGCACCTCACGCTGCTCGCCAAGGACCTCGAGGGGTACCACAACCTCGTCAAGCTCGTCACCCTCGGCTATCTCGAGGGCTACCACTACAAGCCGCGCGTCGACCTCGACCTGCTCCAGCAGCACGCGGGCGGTCTGATCGCGCTGAGCGGCTGCCTGGCGAGCCGCGTCAACCAGGCGATCATGAAGGGCGACGAGGCCGCCGCCCGCGAGGAGATGGATCTGATGATCCAGATCTTCGGCCGGGAGAACTTCTACGTCGAGATCCAGGATGCCGACCTGGACGAGCACCGGCAGGTCAACCCCGTGCTGATCAAGCTGGCCGACGAGCTCGGCCTGACCACGGTCGGCACCGGCGACGTGCACTACCTGCGTGCCGAGGACGCCGATCCGCACGAGGTCCTGCTCTGCATCCAGACCGGTGATGTGCTGGCCAACGACAAGCGCTTCAAGTTCCCCAACAAGGAGTTCTTCCTCAAGACGCCCGACGAGATGAAGCGGGTGTTCGAGCCGTACGGCCGAGACCTGCTGTCGCCGACGCTCGAGATCGCGGAGCGCTGCAACGTCGAGCTCGAGCTGGGGGCGATCCGGCTGCCCAAGTACGAGGTGCCGAACGGGGAGGACGCGTTCGCGTACCTCACCCGCCTGTGCGAGGAGGGGCTCGCCCGCCGCTATCCCGCCGCCACGCAGGACCTGCGCGATCGGCTGGCCTTCGAGCTGGCGACGATCCGCGAGATGGGCTTCGCGGACTACTTCCTCGTGACCTGGGACTTCGTCGGGTTCGCCAAGCGCGAGGGCATCGGCGTCGGCCCCGGCCGCGGCTCGGCGGCCGGCTCGCTCGTGGCGTACTGCCTCGAGATCACCGACGTCGATCCGATCCGCTACGACCTGCTGTTCGAGCGCTTCCTCAACCCGGGCCGCAAGTCCATGCCCGATATCGACATCGACTTCTCGGTGCACGGCCGCGAGCGCGTGATGAACTACGTCGTCGACAAGTACGGCCGCGAGCGCGTCGCGCAGATCATCACGTTCGGCAAGCTGGCCGCCAAGCAGGCCACGCGCGACACCGGTCGAGTGCTCGGCCTGCCGTACGGCACCGTCGACCGCATCGCCAAGGGCATCCCCGACGGCGTCAAGGTCGGCTTCGAGGAGAGCCTGCAGCCCGGCCAGGAGCTGCGCGAGATGTACGACGATCCCACGCCGATCGGACGCTCCGACGACGGACGCGAGATCACGGCCAAGGAGCTGATCGACATGGCGCGCCCGCTCGAGGGCCTCGTGCGCCAGGACTCGATCCACGCCGCCGCCGTCGTGATCGGCGACCGCCCGCTCGTCGAGTACGTGCCGCTGCAGCGCAAGGGCGCGGACTCCGAACTCGTCACGCAGTACGCGATGGGCGACATCGAGGCGCTCGGCCTGCTCAAGATGGACTTCCTCGGCCTGCGCAACCTCGACGTCATCGACGAGGCCGTGCGGCTGATCGCGGAGTCGCAGGGCGTCGAGATCGACATCCCGAACCTGCCGCTCGACGACGAGCCGACGTACGCGATGCTCCGCAAGGGCGACGCGACCGGCGTCTTCCAGTTCGAGAGCACCGGCATGCGCGACGCGCTGCGGCAGGTCAAGCCGACGCAGTTCGAGGACCTCGTCGCCCTGGTGGCCCTGTACCGCCCGGGCCCGATGCAGAACATTCCCACCTACGCGCGGCGCAAGAACGGGCAGGAGCCCGTCTCGTTCGCCGATCCGCGGCTCGAGCCGATCCTCGCCTCGACGATGGGCGTCTACATCTACCAGGAGCAGTCGATGCTCATCGCCAAGGAGCTGGCGGGCTTCAGCCCCTCCGAGGCGGATGACCTGCGCAAGGCGATCGGCAAGAAGAACGCCGAGCTGATGGCATCGCTCAAGCCGCGCTTCATCGAGGGCTGCGCCGCCAACGGCGTCGACGCCCAGGTCGCGGCGAACATGTGGGACGAGAACGAGCGCTCGGCGGAGTACTCGTTCAACAAGTCGCACGCCGCCTGCTACGCGCTGATCTCGTACCGCACCGCGTACCTGAAGGCCAACTATCCGGCCGAGTACATGGCG